>NZ_CP023777.1:1712500-2045000 GCF_002557795.1 Chitinophaga caeni
ATTATTGTTGGCTGCTATCGCCACCGTTACGCTTTGTTCATTGGCAATCCCTCTCCAGGAGCACAACGAGAAGCCAAAAAATTTGAAAGTATTACCTAAAAAAATTGATCCTAAGGAGCTGATAAGCATCATGAGGGGCTTTAATGCTTCGTTGGGTGTTAAATGTAACTTCTGCCATGCTAAGAGTGCGGATGATCCTAAAAAGATGGACTTTGCCAGCGATGCCAACAAACACAAAGGCATTGCGCGCGGCATGATGAAAATGACGACTAAGATCAATAAGAAGTTCTTCGGTGGCGCCGAAGCAAGGGAAGTAACTTGTTACACTTGCCATAAAGGACATAAAGAGCCGGAGAAGATGACGGAAGAAAAAGAATCCTAAGATATCTTTATTGAACTTATTTATAAAATAGCCACCGGTTCCGATCGGTGGCTATTTTTTTACGAATAAAGCTGTTCGCTGTTAATTTTAATTTATACCAATTTCATGGCTAGGCCCCCGGCTCAGTATAATGAACGATGTCAATCCCAATACCGTTGGGATCTTCGATCGCAAAATGACGGTCGCCCCAAGGTTCATCCCTCAATTCAATTTTGATAGGCACTTTCTTTTGTTGTATTTCCTTGTAAAAAGTGTCTACATCCGCTACCTCGATCGTGAGGTACATGCCCCTGCCTTGGAATGCCTTTTGAAATAAAGCCTGCTGCGACGGATGTTCGGGCAGCAAGAAGCTGATTACCGGATTGCCCTCGGGATCAGATAACAATAGATAGAATTCGTTTTCGAAGAGGACACCGAATTGTAATACTTCGGTGTAAAACTCTTTGCTTTCTGCCAGTTTGGATGTAATAATACCTGCATTTACTTTCATACTGCGTGTTTTTGTTGGATGATTTTTTGATTGGGCCGCTGAAACAATCGAAAAGCTAACCAAGCAAAAGATCGTTAAAATTGTTTTCATGATGATGGATTTGTAATACAAAATTGTAGAAAGCAGCGGTGAAAACATTGTAAAAAACGGACAAAAAACCGTCACGGATTAGGAATGATTGCAGGATTTCACGGAGTTTCAATTTTTTTTATGGCTTTTTATGGGTTGTTTTTGGATTGATGGATTGGTTAATTGGCTGGATGTGATTATAGAATATTGATATGATATAGATTTTGACTATATATTCATCGTTAAAAATAATTTTGTACTAATTGGTAAAATATTATACCTTTGGGTTGTCAAAGGAAATGAACATGGCAGGCAGACCGAAAATATATGATGAAGATGCAATACTGGAAAAGGCGTTGAACGTGTTTTGGGAGAAGGGCTTCGAAAATGCTTCTGCTGATGATTTGCTCAAAGCCATGGGGATTGGGAAGGGGAGCTTTTACCTGGCTTTCAAAGGTGGGAAACAGGAGCTTTTCGAGAAAACTATGGATCGCGTGGTACACCGCCATTTCGATGAGTTTAGAAAAGGGGTACAGTCATGTGCGAACCCGGTGCGTTTAGTGAAGGATTTTTTCTTGTCGCTTGTTACGGAACAGTCGCCGGTTGGCGATAAAGGCTGCTATTTCGGAAATGCTTTGGTGCAAGTGAGTGATCAAAATCTTCAACTAAAGTTGCAGGCAGTTAAGAACCTTGACATCCTGGAAGCCATCTTCAAGGAAGCGATGGATCGAGGTAAGAAAATGGGTTTACTGGAAACCAAGTTATCATCGAAAGAATTGGCGCTCTACCTCGTGAATCTTTGGAACGGTATCAATATCACCAAGCGGATGCAGCATGAACCTAAAGCTTTGAAACAACTCATGCTTTTAAACTTGGACATCATAGCATAACTTTTTTTTATCATTTTTTGTACTAAATGGTACATAATTAATTTAACAATAAAAACTTATCATCATGAAACGTAAAGCAATTGCCGTTTGGAATGGCGACATTAAATCAGGCGCAGGACATTTAACCACGCAAAGTACTACTTTGAACAAAACACAATATTCTTTCAACAGTCGCTTTGCCGATGGTGTGGGCACCAACCCCGAAGAGTTATTGGCTGCGGCGCATGCGGGTTGTTTTACCATGAAATTGGACCTGGATTTAACGCAGGCCGGTTACACTGTAGAATCACTTGAAACCGAATCGGTTATTACTTTGGATAATGGTAAGATCACTTTATCGGAATTAACATTAAAAGCAAAAGTACCGGGGATTACGGAAGAGAAATTTCAAGAATTAGCCGCGGGCGCTGAAAAAACTTGTCCCGTTAGCAATGCATTCAGCTTTGAAATTAAATTGAATGCTACGTTGATTGCTTAATTGATTCAAAGGCCCCGGGGATGATTTTTAGAGGATTTTGATGAAATAGAAACCGTGGTAGGATATTGTTGAAACCGGTATGCCGTTGCTAGGCAGCCGGTTTTTCATTTTGGCAATATCGATATTCGTTTCGTGGTATTGCTAAGCCATTTTTTCCACTACTTTTTCCCTGGCTTGTTTCCTAAATTCCTTTGGACTCAGACCTTTTTGCTTCTTAAAATATTTATTGAAATGACTTTCATCCGTGAAGTTAAACTCGTTTGCAATTTCAGTGATCCGTTTATCGGAGTGCAATAGGCGGTGAACAATCAATTGTGTTTTATAATTTCCTAGGTATTGCTGCATGGTTTCACCTGTATGCTGCTTGAAATAACGGCTTAAATATGCCGAGGAAATATTGAATTGCTTGCCCAGGTGATCTGCCTTCAGCTTTTCAGGGTCATAAATGTTATTCTGGATATAATGCAAAATATCAAGGGCTTTCGCTTCCGTTTGTTCCGATACATCCAGTTGTTGAAACTTAGCAATATTTCTCGCCACGACAACGATCAATGTATTGACCAATTGCTGTATCAATTCCCTGTTGTAAATATCTTGGTTGATCGTTTCGCGGATAATAGCCTCTACTACCGGGCGTACCAACTGCTTATCGGTTAGGTTTTTCAGGATGCAACCTTGTTTATGGGATGCATTTTGCAGTATATATTCCAAGCGTTGTATGTTTTCACCGGGTATCCCGCTATCCTTCAAATAAATATTATTAAACTTCAGGAAAAAAAACGTCGTGGTTGATTTGATATCAAACGAATGACAATCTTCCGGCGTTACCAGGAACATATGTCCATCGTGGTAATCAAACTTACTTTGATTAATACATTGTGTTCCCGTTCCTGATATAATATATACCAATTCAAAGAAATGATGCCGATGGGCAGGTTCAGGACCTTCATCTAAGGTTATATAAGAAATTGAATACGGAGCATGTAATAATTCTTGTTTCATGCTGTAAAAGTACAGAAATGTGTAAATATTATACCAAAGATAATACGAGTTGCCGGTATAAATTTGCAATTACAAAATCATTCTAATATGAAAGCAATATTGTTACAAAAGCCCGGTGGAACGGAAAATTTTGAATATCAAGACATTCATAAACCTGCTATTCATCCGGGGGAAGTGCTCATAGAGGTGAAAGCTATCAGCATCAATCCTGTTGATATAAAAACCCGGATGGGGAAGGGTGTTTACGGGCGGATTAAAGATGAAAGTCCGCTAATATTAGGTTGGGATGTTTCAGGGTTAGTAGTGGAAAGTTTGTCCGATGAATATAAAGCCGGTGATGAAGTATTCGGTATGATCCGTTTTCCCGGCCATGGAAAGGCTTACGCGGAATATGTTGCGGCGCCCGCGGCACATCTTGCCAAAAAGCCGGGGAATGTCAGCCATGAAGAGGCTGTGGCTGCAACATTGGCTGCATTAACTGCTTACCAGGTGATCGTGGAACAGGCGCAAGTAAAAGATGGACAAAAAGTATTGATACATGCAGCATCCGGTGGCGTTGGACATTACGCGGTACAGGTTGCCAAAAGTTTGGGCGCGTATGTGATCGGCACATCTTCAGAAAAGAACAGGGATTTCGTGCTGGGTTTAGGCGCTGATGAACATATAGATTATCATACCGCGGACCTGGATGCCCTGAAAGATATCGATTTTGCTCTCGATGCATTGGGGGATGCCAATGTACTTCGCACCATCCCTTTAATGAAGAAAGGCGGGACGATTATCAGCATCCCTTCGGGCTTGGGGCAGGAGGTAGTAGAAGCAGCTAAAGTTAACCAGGTAAATGCCGGCTTTTCGATGGTGCAGTCCAGCGGCGAAAACATGAAAGCCATTGCAGATCTCCTGGCAAATGGAACTTTACGCTCGCATGTTTCCACGGCATTTTCATTTGATGATATTACGGGCGCTCACCAACAAATTGAATCCGGAAGAACGGTGGGAAAAATTGTATTGACATTTTAAATTCAATATCTTATATCAACTATTTTTAAATAAACCCTGTTTTGATATGAATAAAACCAGTTACCTCTTGTTAAGGTTGGGTGTTGCCTTGAGCATGTTCGGCCACGGGTTAGTACGTTTGCCGAAGTTGAATGCTTTTAGCGGCTGGATGATGAAGAGTTTTGAGCAGTCATGGATGCCTGCGCCCGCTGTACAGGCATTTAGTTATGCCTTACCCATTGCCGAGTTTATAGTAGGATTGTTGTTAGTGTTGGGGTTATTCACCCGCCAAGCGCTTGTTGCAGGAGCAATAGTAATGTTGCTATTAATATTCGGAACTACGGTGGTTGAAAATTGGGAAGCTTTGCCGGCCCAGTTGGTTCACCTGGCATTTTTTGCGGTGTTGCTGCATTTCTTGTCCTCGAATAGTTTTGCGATGGATATAAAGCGGAATGTTTCTTAAAGTTTTTTAGAAAAGGTTGTTTGGCAGTTCCGGGAAAGCCCGCGTGAAGGATACGGCACCCCGGAGCAGCCCGACCCGAAGGGGCACGCCCGGAAACAATATCCCTGTATTTTTGTAAATTTAGAACGTGTAGAAACTTGCTAAGAATATTTATTTAATATTTTCTATTCATTCAACATGACACTAAAAGAAACGCTGGCCAAATTAGAATCCCTGGGTTCCGAAAAAATGCGCTTGCAGCATAAGAAGGCCGGGGCAAGTGATCATCAATACGG
This sequence comes from Chitinophaga caeni, assembly GCF_002557795.1. Taxonomy (NCBI): domain Bacteria; kingdom Pseudomonadati; phylum Bacteroidota; class Chitinophagia; order Chitinophagales; family Chitinophagaceae; genus Chitinophaga; species Chitinophaga caeni. The sequence continues at coordinate 1,717,549 of NZ_CP023777.1, forward strand.
GGTTAAGATGGGCGATATCAGGAAGGTAGCGCAAAGCATCAAATCCGATCATGAATTGGCCTTGGAACTTTGGGATACGGGCATCATCGATGCGCAATTCCTGGCTATATTAATCATGAAGCCAAAAAAAGTGTCGAAAGATGATATCAAGGAATTGATACGATCGGTGCAATTTGTAAATGTTGTTGATTGGCTGTATTCCTATATTATAAAAGCTCATCCCGATAAAGAGGCGCTCCGCTTGGAGTGGATGAAATCAAAGGATCCGGTAGCGGCAAGGTTGGGTTGGAGCCTGACCAGCGGTCGTGTGGCGCGCGAACCGGAAGGTATTGATATAGAAGCCTTATTGGATCGCATTGAGAAAGAAATGCCGAAGGCCGCGCCGCAAGTTCAATGGACGATGAACTCAACCCTGGCACAGATCGGTATTTGTATGCCCGGATACCGTGAAAGGGCCCTATCTATCGGGGAGAAATTGGGCATTTACAGGGATTACCCGGTGTCGAAAGGCTGTACTTCTCCTTTTGCGCCGATCTGGATTAACGAGATGGTGCGGCGGAACAACCAGGGATAACCTTATAATATTTCTTTTATAATCCAATCAAATTCCAGGTCCTGCCCCTTTAATAAATCAATATCCCGGTAAGTTATCTTTTCATCAATATGTACGCCTACTTTTTGAGCGGGTGCGCCGCCAGGATAAAATATGCCATTGCCGGTAAATTCCAAGCTATAGTTGCCCGGCAAGGCCATTCTCTTGATATCACCGTCTGCCCCGGCAGATTGTTGTCCTATGGTAACCGATCCCGGGAAAATATATTGAAGGTTCATCGTATTCCATTCGCTGGCGCTTAATGTTTGCGGGTTGACGATGATAAAGACTTTACCATTATAAGTATGGCGGCTTTTATTTGTTAGCACTGGAAAATATATGGCAGGTTGATCCGCGTAAATAAATGTTCCTATATTTTGATGGTACTGTTGATAATATTTACCGAAATAATTATCCTTATCAGCAAAATATTTATAAATATAAGTGTAAACAAATCCGCCCCAATCGGGATATCCCCTCATATCGAAAATGATCGCTTTCTGTTGAGAAGCAGCGAGTAGCAGGCTGTCCATCGTTTGATCGATATGATCATCTGCTACGCCGGAGATAAACTTGTAGGTTTGATCGATCCTGAAATAAGCAATCCCGGGATGTTCCAGTCGATGCTGCCTTTTGCGTTTCGCTTCATCGTTCAGGTATTGTACAATCGAATCAATATGCTTTTTATCTGTAGGTTTAATAAATTCTATTGCTGTTTCCACTGTATCCCCGGAGTTATTTCTTTGAATAGCCAGTTTTTTAAGCGCCATATCATCCGGCCAGATTAGATTGTCCTGGTATTGAGAAATCCTGTATAATAGCACTGACGGGTTGGAAGCCGATAATAATTCCTTTTTAGATTGTATGATATCTTGGATGCTTTTACCATTAACCGCAACAATTCTATCGCCCGCATGGATACCGGCTTTTTGGCAGGCATCAGGAATCATCAATTTTGTTACCAGCAGGTAATGATCAAAGACGCTATAATCGAAAGGTGCATACAGTTTTGTATGGAAGATATCTTTCGCAAAATGCAATTGTTTATAGAAACTAAAGGCATGTGTATCTTCCAAAGGCGCTACCAACTTGGCAAGGATAATTTCAAAATCTTTCCTCGATTGGCAAGTGATGGTGCGAGATAATAAACTTTCGAAATAAGCATCAAAATTTTTGTTCATTAATTGCTTATGAGGGTACAAGTAATCGATACAGCCTTGTATCTTGGCCAGCGCCAGTAACCTGTATTCCAACGGGAGATTTTCTTCTTTGGGGAAATCATAAACCTTTTCATGCGGGATATCAGCTTCATAGCCATTGTTAGGGATATAATAATGCTGAGGGCCGGTAAAACGATGTTGGTAAATGTTTTCCAGTAATTGTTTATGACCCTTATCGATGCCGGCCGACTCCCGGAACCAACTGAAATCTTGATTGGATTTTATGACATCGGTAGCGGTCGCCTTAGCTGCTGCCGTGGAGAAATGTTGTTGCAAATTATTTGTCAATAAAGCGATCACGGCATTATGATCGGTCGTAGCAGTAATTTTTTTTACGTCCTGTAAGAACAAACTATCGGCATTCAGCTTCCCGGTTGCAAAGTCGGGGTGATAATACTTAAGGTAATTCCATGTTTTAAAAAATACCGTATAGCTATTTTTTTGTGCAGAGGCGCACAGGTGTGTCATGGATATCAGCAAGAAGTAAATACATTTCTTCATAAGCATTTGTAGCTGTTGGATGGGTTTTCTTGGAAATTCCGGTATAGGAAATTACGATATTAAAATTGAATTTGGAAGGGATGCGGAAACCTGGTGTAAATGCATGCATTGCTAGGTTCGCTGATGAGAAAGGAAGTATAAATAATTGAAATACATATCATATACAAGTTTGTATATTGACAGTTTACGGTTTCCCGTAAAATTTTACGAATGGAAGAACCTAACTTTTGGACATAAAAAAACCCCCGTTAAAGTCGAGGGAAACTTAATGTTTTCACAGCGGGATAACCCTTATTGTGATTTGCTTCGATGTGAAGATATATAGATTTATTAAATTTTCCTAAATTTATTTTCCTATCCACTTATGATCAGGACTTATAAAAATTTTAACTGTATAGAACCTGCGTGTGATTGTTTGTTATCAATTCACATCAATTAACATTCTTTAATTCCTTAACCTCAAACTATGGTTAAAAATGTATTAGGAATTGACCTGGGGGTCACTTCTATAGGTTGGGCTTTCGTTCATGAAGATACCAACTTTGGAGAGCTGTCTAAAATAGTACAGGCAGGCGTTAGGCTAGTAGCGCTTTCAACGGATGAGCAACTCGAATTCGAGAAAGGCAAACCTTTATCTATCAATGCCAACAGGACGCTTAAAAGAAGTATGCGCCGCAATTTGCAACGGTATAAAATGCGCAGGAAACAATTGATAAAATTGTTTAAGCAGTATAATATTATACCGGAAGATGCGATTCTTGCAGAGGATGGTAAACATACCACCTTTGAAACTTATGAATTAAGGGCCAAGGCTGTTCATGAGAAGATTTCTTTACTCCAATTTGCCAGGGTGCTGCTGATGCTTAATAAGAAAAGAGGTTATAAAAGCAGCCGGAAAGTGCAAAGCGAGGAGGAAGGGCAGGCTATTGACGGTATGGATGTAGCAAAAAAACTGTTCCATGATAAAATTACGCCGGGACAATATTGCCTGGAACTGTTAAAGAATGAGAAAAAATCCTTGCCCAGTTTTTACCGATCAGATCTACAGGATGAATTTATGAAAGTATGGAATTTCCAAATGGCATTCCATCCTTCAATACTCACTACCGATTTGTTAAAAAAGCTAGATGGCGTTGGGCAAAAAGCCACCGCTGCCATCTTTTATAAGGAATTAAACATTACTACGGCTGAAATAAAAGGTAAGAGAGACGAAAAGAAATTAGCATCTTATCAGCTTAGAAGTGATGCTATCCAAAAGGAGCTTAGCATCGAGGAAGTAGCATTCGTTCTTGCCCAGGTAAATAATGACATCAATAGTTCCAGCGGCTATCTCGGAGCCATTGGTGACAAGAGTAAAGAACTGTTTTTCAATAAGCAGACCGTTGGGGAATATCTTTATAAACAATTAAAAGAGAACCCCCATGCACGGCTTAAGAACCAAGTATTCTACAGGCAAGATTACCTGGATGAATTTGAAAGAACCTGGTCTTGCCAAGCGCAATTTCACCCCGAATTGACGAATGACCTGAAAAAAGAGATCGGGGATATTACAATATTTTATCAAAGAAAGCTCAAATCTCAAAAGGGATTAATTTCCCTTTGCCAGTTTGAACAACAAAAACGCCTGGTTACCAAAAACGGTAGGCAAATCATCAAAACCACCGGGTATAGGGTTTGCCCGAAATCTTCCCCCTTGTTCCAAGAGTTCAAAGTGTGGCAAAATTTACAAAACGTGGAAATAAAAGCCGATGGGGTAAAGGGTAGATTAAGCGAAGAACAAAAACAGCTCCTCTTTGAGCACCTTAACATGAAGGGAGAACTGAGTAAAACCGAAGCCCTGAAGTTATTAAAGCTTAATCCTAAGACGGCTGATATGAACTTTACAAAATTGGAAGCTAACCGAACCAATAATACCTTGTACAATGTATATTGTAGAATTTTGGAAGATGCCGGATACGATTTAGCAGATATTTTGAAAGTAAAATCAGATAAAGATCAAATTACCGTATCTGATTCCACCTTACCCGCCAAGGAAATTACCCGCATAATAGCAGAAATATTCGGATCGCTCGGCATCAAGACATCTATCTTGGATTTTGATGCACAACTCGATGGCAAAGCTTTTGAGAAGCAAGATTCTTATTTATTATGGCACATATTATATTCTTACGAGAGCGATGATTCTGCCTCCGGTAATGAAAAATTGTATCAAACGCTGGAAAAGAAATTCGGTTTTAGTAAGGAGCAAGCTAAAGTATTGGCAAGCATATCTTTTGAAGATGATTATGCCAACCTGAGCACGAAAGCTTTGAGAAAAATAATGCCTTTCATCATTACCAATAAGTATGACGAAGCTTGTGCATTAGCCAGTTATAACCATTCCAATTCATTGACTAAAGAAGAGAAAGAAAGCAGGAAGCTGGAGGATAGATTAGAATTAATTCCGAAGAACAGCCTGCGTAACCCGGTAGTTGAAAAAATTCTCAACCAACTGGTACATGTGATTAATGCCATCATCGAAGATCCCAACATGGGTAAACCCGACGAAATCAGGATTGAGCTGGCCCGGGAACTGAAGAAAAATGCTGCCGAAAGGGAGGAAATGAGCAGGCAAATAGCACAGGCCGACCGGGATCATAAAGCGATCAGGGATACCATCCAGAAAGAGTTTGGCATTGCCAACCCTAGCAGGAATGATATCATTAAATTCAAATTATACGAAGAATTGAGCTTTAATGGTTATCATGATTTATATACTAATGCTTATATAAATAGGAAGGAGCTGTTTTCTAATAAGTATGATGTCGATCATATCATCCCGCAACAGTCATTATTCGATGATAGCTTTTCGAATAAAACGCTGACGCCAAGGGATGTGAATCTTAATAAGGGTAACCGTACTGCTTATGATTACATTGAACAGGTGCACGGCGCTGAAAAATTGGAAGCATTTAAATCAAGGGTACAGGATTATCTCGATAAAAACATTAAGGCAAATCCCGGTGCCAAAGCTAAAGCGAAAAAACTACTGATGCCCGCTTCTGAAATAGGGGATGGCTTCATAGAAAGGGATTTGAGAAATAGTCAATACATAGCAAAAAAAGCCCGTACAATCTTGGAAACCATCTGTAGGGATGTGGTGGCTACCTCCGGCAGTATTACCGCGCGCCTCCGGGAAGACTGGGACCTGATGAATATTATGCAGGAGCTGAATCTTCCCAAATACAGGGCCATCAATTATACCGAATTAAGGGAGCGTAAAGACGGTTCTCAAAAAGAGGTCATAAAGGATTGGACGAAACGGAACGATCACCGTCACCACGCGATGGATGCCATTACAGTAGCTTTTACCAAGCATAACCATGTACAATATTTAAACTATCTCAATGCCAGGAAGAACGAAAGCCATAAAATGCATGGAAACATCATTGCCATTGAGAAAAAGGAGACCGAATATATCCAAGATAAAGATGGTAATGGAAAGAAGCGGTTCAAATCGCCTATGCCTAATTTCAGGGTTGCGGCAAAGAAGGCTTTAGAAGAGATATTAGTGTCCTTTAAAGCAAAAAATAAGGTTGTAACCAATAATAGGAATCGCTACAAGGTAAAAAAGCTGAAGGAAGGGGTTCAATATCCGCCCATACAGCTTACGCCAAGGGGATCGCTTCATAAGGAAACGGTGTATGGAATATTGCATAGGTACAACACTAAAGAAGAAACCATCGGCGCTAAATTCAATGCGGAGCTTATAGAAACCGTGGCCAACCCCAAGTATAAAGCGGCTTTATTACAAAGATTGGCAGCAAATGGCCATGATCCTAAAAAGGCATTTACCGGGAAAAACAGCCCGGCAAAGAATCCTATTTATATTAACGGGGAGGGCTCTGAGGTATTGCCGGCAAAAGTAAAAGTAGTGAAACTAGAACCGGAATATACCATTCGAAAAGACATCACTCCCGAAAACTTCAGTGATGAAAAGAGCATCATGAAAGTAATTGATGTTGGAATAAGAAACATTTTGCTCGAACGATTAAAGGCCTCTAAAGATGCGAAGGAAGCCTTTTCTAACTTGGATATCAACCCCATTTGGTTAAACAAGGCCAAGGATGGAGATCCATCTAAAAATATCCCGATCAAAAGGGTTACCATTACAGGGGTGAGTAATGCGGAGGCATTGCATCATAAGCGGGATCATTTGGGCAATCATATCTTGGACAAGGAAGGGAATAAACAACCAGTAGATTTTGTAAGTACCGGGAATAATCACCATGTAGCCATCTACAGGGACGCAAACGGAAAGCTACAAGACAAACTAGTATCCTTTTATGAGGCGGTTGAAAGAGCCAATCAAGGCTTACCGATCATCGACAAATCTTATAACCAAGGAGAGGGTTGGCAATTCTTATTTACGATGAAGAAGAATGAGTATTTCTTGTTTCCCGGAGATGGGTTTGACCCAAAGGAAGTGGATTTGTTGGATCCGAAAAATAAGACTTTGATTAGTAAGTATTTGTTTAGGGTTCAGAAATTGGCGGATAGGTATTTTGTATTTAGGCATCACCTTGAAGCAAAGGAAGATGACAATTTAACATTAAAAGGAATGACCTTTCATAGGTTACAAAGCTTGGAACCATTGGATGGAATCATTAAGGTTCGAATTAATCACTTAGGAAACATTGTGAAAGTAGGGGAATACTAAAAATGGTTGCTCATGATTAAACGTACCCTCTATTTTGGAAGCCCGGCCTACTTAAAAACCAATTTGGAGCAACTCCAAATTGAGCTCCCGAAAACTGGAGAAACCAAAATAGCGCCAATTGAGGATATAGGATTGTTGATTCTGGATCATCAACAGATTACAATTACACAAGCATTATTAGCTAAATTATTAGCGCAAAATGTGGCTGTTATTACTTGCGATCATACCCACCACCCGGTAGGTTTATTGCTCAATTTGGATGGGAATACATTACAAAGCCAAAAATTCAGGGCACAGGTAGAAGCATCTGTGCCCTTAAAAAAACAGCTTTGGCAACAAACCGTTATCACTAAAATCAGTAACCAGGCTAAGTTGATGGCTATGGAAAGGCTGGAGCATCAGCGGTTATTGAAATTAGCAGGCGCTGTAAAAAGCGGTGATTCTGATAATTGCGAGGCCCAGGCCGCTACATATTATTGGAAAAATCTGTTTCCCGATTTTTTACAGTTTCGAAGGGAACGGTATGGTCCTCCCCCGAATAATTTATTGAATTATGGTTATGCCATATTGAGAGCATTAGTTGCCCGGAGCTTGGTAGGCTCCGGCTTACTACCAACTTTAGGTATTTTTCATAGGAATCAATACAATGCTTATTGCTTGGCAGATGATATTATGGAGCCATACAGGCCCTTTGTAGATAAGATCGTTTGCCATATAGTAAGCATGAACGGCAGGTTTTTAGAGATGACCCCTAGGATGAAAGAACAGTTATTGAGCATCCCAACCATGGATGTATTAGTTCAAGGACGCAAAAGCCCACTTATGCACGCAGTTCAACGCAGCACCGCCAGCCTGGCGAAATGTTTTGAAGGATCAGCGCGCAAAATTATTTATCCGGAGCTTATTTAAAGCCCGAAAAAGTATGAACTCACGTTATAGCGCATATAGAGTTATGTGGATTCTAGTATTTTTTGACCTCCCTACCGAAACCAAACGGGATCGTAAAAATTATGCGAAGTTCCGTAAACAAATATTATCTGATGGTTTCGCGATGTTTCAATTCAGTATTTATATCAGGCATTGCAACAGCAAGGAAAATGCGGATGTACATATGAAAAGAGTAAAGGGGATATTGCCACCCAAGGGACATGTTGGCATTATGTGCGTCACGGATAAGCAATTTTCTATGCTCGAAATCTTCCGGGGAAAAGTAGGTATAGACCCACCTCCAACCTTACAGCAACTTGAATTATTTTAAAATAGGATGAAAAAAATGAAGCCTAAAGCCATTTTTTTCATCCTAAAATACAATCTAACTATATTGTTATCAATCAATTAGAAAGATTGTGTTGTGTTAGCACTAAGCTACAGAAAAATTTGAAAGCAAATCACAACTCAAGGTTAAGGGGATTAATTGCTTTTGCGTTGTGTTAGCACTAAGCTACAGAAAAATTTGAAAGCAAATCACAACGTCCTTTGTGATGGCACCTATACGCAACTTGTTGTGTTAGCACTAAGCTACAGAAAAATTTGAAAGCAAATCACAACTTTTCAGCCACGGTATAAACTAATTCTAGAGTTGTGTTAGCACTAAGCTACAGAAAAATTTGAAAGCAAATCACAACGCAAGCCCCTTAAAATCAATTTCTAGCAGGTTGTGTTAGCACTAAGCTACAGAAAAATTTGAAAGCAAATCACAACTATGTCTGTATATGCAATTAATGTAAGCGCGTTGTGTTAGCACTAAGCTACAGAAAAATTTGAAAGCAAATCACAACTGATAAAGTAAAGGAAGAAAGCGATAGGTGTTGTGTTAGCACTAAGCTACAGAAAAATTTGAAAGCAAATCACAACTGGTATGGTTAGCGGCGCATTACGGCAGCTGTTGTGTTAGCACTAAGCTACAGAAAAATTTGAAAGCAAATCACAACAAATTTGGAGCGTTTTCGGGAACGAATTTAGTTGTGTTAGCACTAAGCTACAGAAAAATTTGAAAGCAAATCACAACGAGGGAGGGCGGCGATGACCAGCCCGATGAGTTGTGTTAGCACTAAGCTACAGAAAAATTTGAAAGTGGAACTGCTACCTTTGAGTGGACATATAGTTAAGCTCTTTCCTTAACTTTGAATACAATGAGTAAAAAAGAAAGAAGGAGTTATGATAAATCCTTCAAACTGATGGCAGTAGAATTGCGCAGAAGTGGCAAGCCAGCCGTAACTGTTGCAAAAGAATTGGGTATAGCTGCGGAAATGCTTCGTCGCTGGACCAGGGAGTTCAGTGTACATGACACCCGTAGTTTTCCTGGCAATGGAAAACAGGATCTGACACCGGAGCAAAAGGAAATCCAGGCCCTGAAGAAAGCACTCCAGGAAGCAGAATTGGAAAATCGGATACTAAAAAAGGCAGTGAGCATTTTCTCCAGGGAAGACAACAAATATTCAGGTTCATAAAGGACCATCAGGCAGAATTTGATGTCGAGAAGATGTGCAAGGTGTTCAAAGTAAGCCGTAGTGGCTATTATGCCTGGTCAATAAGAAAACCATCAAAACTTTCCCTGTACAGGCAAGTGCTTTGCAAGGGAGTTGAAGATATCTACCACAAAAGCAAAGGCAGATACGGCAGCCCTAAAATAGTTGCCGAACTTAGGTCTATGGGACTGCATGCCTCCAGGCCCAGGGTGGCCAGGATCATGAAGGACAAAGGGTTTCGCAGTATTATTACAGGCAAGTTCAAAGTATGCACGACAGATTCTAACCATAAACTGGAAGTGTCGGCCAATATCCTCAATAGAGAATTTACTGCCAGGGCACCATCAGAGAAATGGGTTTCTGATCTGACTTACATCCGGACAAAAAACGGATGGCTTTACTTAACAGCCATCATGGACCTGTTTGACAGAAGGATTGTTGGATGGTCCATGAGTACAGGTATGACAACCAGGGAGACTACTGTTGCTGCCTGGAATATGGCGATTAGAAATAGATCCGTGGCACCCAATATGGTTTTTCACTCAGACAGAGGTGTACAGTATGCCAGTGAGGAGTTCAGAGATCTGCTAAAAGGCAACTCTGTACAACAGAGTATGAGTAGAAAGGGCAACTGCTGGGATAATGCTGTAATGGAGAACTTCTTCAAGATACTTAAATCAGAAACCGGCCACCATACTGTATATGATTCAGTAGAAGTCGCAAAAAAAGAGCTGTTTGAGTTCATCGAAATATGGTATAACAGGCAGCGAAGGCATTCAATATTAGGGTATTTGCCACCCGAAGAATTTAGTAAATCTATTCTAAAAAAAGCAGCTTAATAAGTTGTCCATTTTTTTGTTGCAAATCCAAAAGCAAATCACAACCCGCTTCGCATCCCGTAAGATGCCAGGCAAGTTGTGTTAGCACTAAGCTACAGAAAAATTTGAAAGCAAATCACAACGGTAAAATCAAGGGGTTCGTCATTTAAAGGTTGTGTTAGCACTAAGCTACAGAAAAATTTGAAAGCAAATCACAACAAGCGCAAGCCTCGTCCCACATCTGAGTCGGTTGTGTTAGCACTAAGCTACAGAAAAATTTGAAAGCAAATCACAACAAAGATGTTTTTGATATTTTAGACCTAAATGTTGTGTTAGCACTAAGCTACAGAAAAATTTGAAAGCAAATCACAACTATCTCATTTATTTGCCTTGATGATAAATTGTTGTGTTAGCACTAAGCTACAGAAAAATTTGAAAGCAAATCACAACGCTCCATTCAACCAATTTGCCGCTTTGCTCGTTGTGTTAGCACTAAGCTACAGAAAAATTTGAAAGCAAATCACAACTACTGAGTTCAATGAATATTTCTTGCCAACGTTGTGTTAGCACTAAGCTACAGAAAAATTTGAAAGCAAATCACAACGACAATTAAATGATAAAAACTATGTTAGAGGTTGTGTTAGCACTAAGCTACAGAAAAATTTGAAAGCAAATCACAACTAACCCTGTAGGTGATAGACGGTTAGTTCCGTTGTGTTAGCACTAAGCTACAGAAAAATTTGAAAGCAAATCACAACCTAGCTACGTGGATTTATGTTACAAATTGTGTTGTGTTAGCACTAAGCTACAGAAAAATTTGAAAGCAAATCACAACGGCGCCTGTATTTCCTAAAATAAAAATTAAGTTGTGTTAGCACTAAGCTACAGAAAAATTTGAAAGCAAATCACAACTATCATAATGACAATGCTTTTTACCAGATGGTTGTGTTAGCACTAAGCTACAGAAAAATTTGAAAGCAAATCACAACAGCCGTCACGAAGCAGTAATCGCTAAAATTGTTGTGTTAGCACTAAGCTACAGAAAAATTTGAAAGCAAATCACAACACGGAAGCATCAGGCACGTCTAGTACAATTGTTGTGTTAGCACTAAGCTACAGAAAAATTTGAAAGCAAATCACAACAAAGTTTCGAATTAGAATCAAATGACCACGTTGTGTTAGCACTAAGCTACAGAAAAATTTGAAAGCAAATCACAACACCATCATGTAATCATCTTCAGGTACCGGTTGTGTTAGCACTAAGCTACAGAAAAATTTGAAAGCAAATCACAACAATACGCAGTAGAGGTATATCCATTGCTCCGTTGTGTTAGCACTAAGCTACAGAAAAATTTGAAAGCAAATCACAACTCACTTGGAATGTTGTACGCCTTTCCAAGGTTGTGTTAGCACTAAGCTACAGAAAAATTTGAAAGCAAATCACAACCAACGCCTTTAATGCCCAGGATGTTAATTGTTGTGTTAGCACTAAGCTACAGAAAAATTTGAAAGCAAATCACAACCGATCGCTGTGTTGGGGTGTTTTCCTATTTGTTGTGTTAGCACTAAGCTACAGAAAAATTTGAAAGCAAATCACAACTAACGCGGTTACTACGCGAGGATGTTCGACGTTGTGTTAGCACTAAGCTACAGAAAAATTTGAAAGCAAATAAGGATCAAGTAAAAATCTTGTAGGAGCAGAAAATAAAAATGGGAACAATACATTTGACTGTACTATTCCCGCTTTTGTGGAAAAGGGAGGGGAAATGTCGAATCTTTTGGAGGATTTTGAAGCATTAAACAGTTTGGTTAAAAATCAGGTTAGGATCACTTATAGTCTCTATTCATCTCATATCGTCTCATTTCATTGAAATAGCTTATTCTCGTACTGTGTTGCATCATTCGCAGTCATAAAAAATTGAAACCAATCACATCAAACCTATCAGTTCTATCTATAACCGTACCTATGCGGTTGTCGCCTCTATGAACCATCCATACCTTCACTGAAAATTAAATTCATTCATTAACTTCCAAAAAATCAGAAACCATGAACACGATGCACCAGCGTTCGGTCAACATTAACGTGTTGAAATTATTAAATGACGAACTACACAGCCTCCAGGATATTTTCCAGGAACAAGTGTGTGAAATGCTGAACCTAAGTCCTGAAGCATTAGCGCAAAAGTTGGAAAATGAAGCGATATGTTTCAACCTGGCGGAACAACAAGCCCTGGCTGCCATTTTCAACGACCTGGCGGATAATCTATCCAAGTATAATGCGGATTATATGTTGGAAGATTACATTCAAGATGCCGTAGTTGCATAAAGGCCTCCAAAACTCCCGGTAATTGTAGATATACCTGGCCCGCTGTATCTACAATTACTGGTTACCCACTTCGCAATTGGCCCGCCGTAGGTATTTTCAGTATCGCCGCAGTTTTTTCCTGCTCCTGGAAGCATAAATTTTTTTTGTCCATATTCCTTACAAGTCATTTTTATAAATGATTTTGTTTCAATGACATATCAAAATTAACTATATCATTCTACTTTAATATAAAACTATATATCAATATTAAATGAATGTTTTTCAATACTATCTAAACATTTTTAAATCCTTCCTGTTATTTCAAACCATATACCCGTATAGTTTTGAAGATGTAACCCGATTTTTTTAACCTCGAATAAATTCCAATGTCATGAAGAACATGAACATTTTCAATGCAGAGATTCCGCAAGAGAAAATCCAATCTGCTATCAACAAAATCGACGAGGCTTTCAATGAATTAAAGCCTTACCTGATTACCCTCCAGCCCGAGGAAAGACAAATGTTGCCCAAAATGGGAAACAAGATGTTTAGCTTTGTTAACAAGGTGCATGAACTTGCCAAAAGAAACCCCGATTTGGCTCCCAGCTTTTTCAGTATCGAAGATCTGGAAATCGACGTTGCCGGGGCGCAAAGCTTGGAACCCTTGCTAAACGCCGTAAAACAACTTTATGATGGTATCGATGATACCCGCATGAAATGCGGCAGCGAGGCTTATACCAACAGCTTGGCCTTTTACAGTTCTGTAAAAGTGGCCAGCAAGCACAGCGTACAAAAGGCCAAAGCCGTTTACGATGATTTGTCGGGCCATTTTATCAAGGGTGCAAATACCGAATCTGCCCCTGCTGCCGAGAACAAGCCGGCATAATTTTATCGTATTAAAAAATAATATTATTTACTACCCCTTGATGTTAAATAACTAATTCAAGGGGTATTTTTGTGTCTCCCTGCCAAGGTATTGCATGTTTTACCCATCTCGGAAGTACCCCTACCCACTTCCGAGGTACCCCCACCCACTTCCGAGGTACCCCAGGGTACTTAAAAGCCTCAAGCGAGGATCTTTTTACTCCGGTTATCCCCCAAAAAAGGTACCCCCACCCACTTCAAAGCTCCTCGATCGGAGTTCCGAAGTACCCCCGGGTAGTTCCGAAGTGGGTCACGATTTTTTATTTTTCCAAGCCAGGGTACTTCGGAAGTGGGTAGGGGTACTTCCGAAGTACCCTATACCTTAAAAAAGGTCCTCGATTGGAGTTCCGAAGTACCCCAGGGTACCTAAAAGCTGGTAAATCGGGGTTTTTAAGTGGGTGGATGGGCTTCTGAAGTGGGTAAATGGATAATTCTAAGGGAGGAATCGTGAAATAACTTGACAAGACGGGTAATAAATGAGGTCGGTTTATTGATGGCAGGCTTGAAAATAATATAGTTGAGATGCCAATTTGTTACAAATTGGTAGTTTTTTCCTTTAAATGGTATCATGATTCCAGATAATCGCGCATTTTTTGTTACGAAAAATCATATTTCAATAATATGAAGTAGATTTGTAACAAACAAAAGTAGAATGACAAATGCAGATACCATAATTAGAACTTTAAGGGAGAAGTTTGGCTATAGCCAGGAGGTAGTAGCGAACTTCCTGGGCGTGAAGCGGGAAATGATCAGTTACTATGAAACGGGCGCAAGGGAAGCGCCTTTAGAGGTTTTAGAAAAATTGGCCGATTTGTTTGGAGTAGATTTAGATATCTTTTTTTCAGATACTATGGAAGCGGCTTCCACGGAACTGGCTTTTGCATTTAGAGCTAATGAATTCAATGAAAAAGACCTGGAAAGCATTGCTGCATTCAGGAGGGTCATTAAAAATTATCAACGGATAACCAACCTGGAGGGAAAAAATGCTTAAAGAAAGATATTTAGAATTCAGGGCGAATAAATTTCGTGAAGAACATGGCTTGACTCCAACGGAACCCGCGGATGTATACAAGCTGTTAGCAAGGCTGAACGTTATTACGGTATTCAAAGAAATAACTGGTAATTTTTCCGGGATGGCAGTCAAGAACGGTACTGGCAATTTCATGATGGTGAATTCCAATGATATTTTAGCAAGACAACATTTTACGATAGGTCATGAGCTGTATCATTTGATTATCCAGGAAAATTTCAAAAACAGGATTTGTGAAGTCGGCACTTTTGATAAAAAGGACAGTGAAGAATACAATGCAGATTGGTTTGCTTCTTATCTGCTGATGCCGGAAGGCGGCATTTTTGAATTGTTACCCAGGGAAGAATTGAGCCTTAATAAAATAAGTTTGAATACCATTGTAAAGATGGAACAATACTTCGGGGTATCGAGAGCCGCGCTTCTTAACAGGCTTATGTTTATTGACCTGGTAAGTAAAGCAAAAAAGGATGAATTGCAAACTACGGGGAGCATTAAAAGAAGCGCTTTACTAATGGGTTACAGTAGCGAGTTATATGAAAACGGAAATGCAGGTAAAGTTATCGGGGATTATGGTGAAAAAGCAAAAAAACTATATGATAAGGAGTTGATTTCTGAAACCGATTTTTATGGGTTAATGCTGGATATAGGAATAGACCTGGATACAAAATTTGAGGAAGATGACAAAACAGAAAGGTGATCCGAAGATATTACTGGATGCCGATGTAGTAATACATTTCTTAAAAGCAGGATATCAAATGATGTTACCTGCCATTTTTCCTCATAGGCTTGTAATGCTAGATAAGGTAAAGCAGGAATTGATAAAAAGAAAATCGGAGGCCTTGGGAATTGAAAATTTCCTCTACTGGTGTAAAATACCCGTTGAACCCATGCCGAAGGATTTCGAGATATTATAGGAGTACGCGGCTTTAAAGAAGATAAGAGGGGAGGGAGAAAGCGCTTGTATGGCAGTGGCAAGATTTAGAAATGAATTTATTGCCAGTAGTAATGTAAAGGATATTAAAGATTATTGTGAATTATATGGTATCGTTTATTTTACTACCATGGATATTTTAGAAGTGGCCATTACGAATAGCATTATGACTGAATCCCAGTGCGACAGCTTTATTTATGAAGTAAAGCAAAAAGGCAGCAAACTTCCCTGTGATACAATGGCTGCATATAGGAAAAGGAATGAAAAATGGGTAAGTCTCCAGTTGCTGAACAGGTACATGTCTCGAAATTTTATTAATACATTTTCCACCCCCGGTTTTTCCCCGTGCTATTAATAATTAACCTAGATTGCTTTCAAGGCAGAAATTTTAATTGTTTTTTATTCCCGCTATATCGACAATAAAAGCATTCAGCCGAAGTATTTCCTTTCCTCCATTTTTTGTTTATTTTTGGATATCATGAATGTTCGATAAATGCATTGGATTGTCGAGTTTTAGTACATATACCGATCTACAGCTTCTTGAATCACTAAAATTCAGCGAAGAAGGCGCCTTCACGGAGATATACAACCGCTATTGGGAAAAACTATACAAATCGGCTTACAATAAATTGAACAACGGCGAAGATGCAAAGGAAATCGTGCATGACGTGCTGCTGGATATTTGGAAAAGAAGGGCCGATCTGTCTATAGAGCACCTGCCCGCTTACCTCGAAAAGGCCGTCCGGTTCAGGGTCATCAATCATATTAACAGGAAAAAAAGTACGGCGCTGATAGATTCCTTCGAATCGGTATTGCAATCTCCTTTCAAGGCCGACAGCGAAGTGAATATGAACGAATTTATCAAGCTCCTCGAAGCATGGATCGCCGTGTTGCCGGGAAAGCAGCGGGAGATATTTGTTAAATATTATTTCGATAACCTCTCCACGCAGGAAATAGCCGTAGAGATGAACTTATCCAGGAAAACGGTTCAAAACAATTTAAGCATTACTACCCAATACCTAAAGGCAAGATTTAAGCACCTTTCTATCCTATTATTATTGTTGACAAACCCACCCCACTAAATTTTTTTTAAAAAATTTCTGATTCCTTCGGGAAGAAGCTCATTCTTTTGTGACTATAGTTGTAAAGGACGATTGTATGCTTTCTGAAAAGGACAAAATATATCTAAGGCAAGTACTCGAAAGGTATGAAACCGGACGCGCAACGCCGGAAGAGATCCACTTTGTAGAAGTGTACATGGACTATTTGGATGAACTTCATAAAGATGTGGATCCCTTGCATAACTTGGGTGCGGAAGGCAAGCCGGGTATTGAACAGGAGATAAAAGAAAGGTTATTCGAAAGCATACATAATACACCTGTTCCGGTTATTAACATACACCGCAGGCCACGCTTTACTTGGCAGGCAGCGGCAGCCATTATTTTTGTCATCCTCGGCGCTGCTACCACCTGGATTTTATATAACCAGTATAATAAACATCCGTCAATTGTTGCCATGGAAGATGTTGGACCGGGAGCGGAACGCGCGGTATTGAAACTTGGCAACGGGCGCGTCATCATGTTAGATACAAGCCGTGGCAACATCGTTCAGAGCGGCGGGTTAACCGTTGCTAACGACAGCGGCATCCTAAACTATCAAGGTAAAGCCGCAGTGGCAGAATACCATACATTATCGGTGCCCAGGGGCGGTCAATACAAGTTACAATTACCGGATGGAACCGATGTTTGGTTAAATGCGGCATCGTCCATCACTTATCCCACCTTCTTCGACGGTTCCGAACGGCTCGTGAAAGTAACCGGGGAAGTATATTTTGAAGTAGCGCAAATGGCAGGGAAGCCATTCAGGGTAAAATCGCCCAACGGTAGTGATATACAGGTGCTGGGTACGCGGTTCAATATCAATTCTTATGCAGATGAACCTACGCTTAAGGCCACGCTTCTTGAAGGGGCTATAAGGTTCAATACGGCCACCGAACACCAGGTAATGAAACCTGGCCAGCAGGCAATATTAAATAAATCAGGATCGCTCGAAATTCTTTCTAATGTAAATACGGAGGCAGTCACTGCCTGGAGGAAAGGCTATTTTTATTTCGATGCCACCGACTTGCAAACGGTGATGCGGCAAATAGCCCGTTGGTACGATGTAACCGTAACTTATGAAGGGGAAGTGCCGGATATGAAATTTAGCGGGGAAATTTCAAAAAGCAATAATATATCACTCGTATTGGAAATGCTGAAAGCCAACAATATACGGTTCGAAATTAAAGGGAGAAAAATAATCGTCAAACCATAACCAACCATTAAAAAAGTAGGCTTTCCCCTACTAATTATAGCGATCGTACAGCATCGCCAGGGAGAGTATTGGCAGATATTTCGCGAACAAACTATAGTTGATCTGCCATAAATAATTAGCATAAGCATCAAAATTCAACCAAAATTAAAATTAGGCAAATGAGACTCAAACTCTTATTGTTATTTGCCGCCTGTTTACTGCATTGTTGTGAATTATTTGCACAAGAACCAACCAAAAAAATTACACTGACAGTAAAAAAACAGCGGCTTGAGAATGTATTCAAAGAAGTCAAAAAGCAAACTGGGTACACCGTTTTTTATAATGAAGGACTGGCAGACAAAATTAAGTCTATCAAGGTTTCTTTCGCGGTCAAGAATGCAGATGTAACGGATGTAATGAAGCTTTGCTTTAAAGATCACGGGCTCACCTATAAATTAATAGGCAACGCCATCATTATTTTGGAAGGTAATATACCTGCCGCACCTGGAGATACAAAAGAACAAACGGAAGAAACAAATCCCAAGTTCTCCGTTTCGGGTTTGATCCTGAACGGGCAGGGAGAAATGATGGACAACGTGAACGTTATTGTAAAACGTACCGGGAAAGGAGCTATAACCGATAAGAAGGGCGAATTCAAAATCGAAGACATTCTTCCAAATGATGTTATCAGGTGTAGCATGGTAGGTTATGCAACGGCAGAGGTACCCGTGAACGGGCAGAATATGATTTATGTTACGATGGCTGTAGCTACCAACACGCTCGATCAAGTGGTGCTCCAGGGATACGGTAAAACCAGCCAAAGATTCGCCACCGGGAATATTACCAGGATAACTGCAAAAGAAATAGAAGATCAACCCGTAAGTAACCCTTTGCTCGCATTGCAGGGTAGGGTGCCGGGGTTGGTAATCACCCAAACAAACGGTTATGCCAGCGCCCCGGTAAACGTGGCGATAAGGGGCGTGAGTTCTTTAAATTTGAATACGGAGCCTTTATACATTATCGATGGTGTCCCGGTAAGTGTAACCGGGCAGCAAGGAATATTGTACGGAAATAGTTTTACAGGCGGCCTGAGTCCATTATTCAATATTAACCCCAAGGATATTGAGAGCATCGATGTGCTCAAGGATGCAGATGCTACCGCCATTTACGGATCGAGGGGAACTAACGGCGTGGTACTGATCACCACTAAAAAGGGTGTTCCCAATGCAACAACTTTTAATCTCAATGTAACGCAGGGCATACAAAAGATCACCCGCTATTGGGATATGTTGAATACGCAGCAATACCTGCAAATGCGCCGCGAAGCTTTTAAAAATGATGGCATTACCCCCACTGCTGCTAATGCTCCCGATTTATTGGCTTGGGATCAGGATCGCTATACAAACTGGCAAAAGGAACTTTGGGGCGGTACGGGCCTGAATACGGCTATTTCGGCGGGCTTATCCGGTGGCAATAGACAAACAACATTCCGCATCAATGGCGGTTATTCCAGGGTGACGGATATTACCGTGGTTTCCGGGGCAAGCCAACGCGGAACAATGGCGTTGGGATTATCGCATACCACGAAGGATTACCGTTTTTCAACGGATCTGTCTGTCAACTTTGCCAACAGTTTGGTGGATGTAGTGAATGGTTCGGGAAATCCAAGGTTGGCGCCGAACAGCCCTGCCATATTTGATAAAGATGGTAACCTGAATTGGAATGAATGGAATGCCGGTGGCGGCCCGGATGTGTTTCCCTTCGGCACTTTGAAACAATCGAACCCGCAAAGAACCAATGCGCTCACTTCCAGCCTGCGCTTGAGTTACAAACCGTTTAAAGGGTTTTCCTTTAATACCCTTTTCGGCTATACTTATACTCAAAACGCTAACGATTTTTTTAACCCGATAACATCGCAAAATCCAAATAAGAACCCGGTTGGTTATGCAAGCTTTAATACCAATAGGGTGAGTGGGTGGAATATTGAACCGCAGGCCGATTACCATTTCCTATTGGGAGAAGCTTCCGTAGATGTGCTGCTGGGCGCTACCCTAACCTCTTCCTCCGGTGTTGCTACCTCGGTAGTAGGGCGGGGATATACAGATGATAACTTGTTGTATTCCATTGTAAATGCCCCGGTCATAGAACGTCCGACGGATGCATACTTTTATTCAAAGTATTTAGGCGCTTTTGCCCGCATCAGCTATAATCTTAAGAATAGGTACGTGATTAATTTAAACGGCCGTAGGGATGGTAGTTCTAATTTCGGACCGGGCAGGCAGTTCGGGAACTTTGGTTCCATCGGTGTAGCTTGGATCGCATCGGAAGAAGAGTGGATGGATAAAATTTTGCCGTCATTTATCAGCAATGTTAAATTCAGGGGTAGCTACGGAACTACCGGGAATACGGGCGGAAGCACCTATCAATACCTGTCGTTATGGGGTTCTTCGGCTTCACCTTCACAACCTTATCCGCTGTATGACGGGATGGTGCCTTATATCCCGCAAAATCCGCCTAACCAAAACTATTACTGGGAACAAAATAAGAAAGTAGAGGGAGCTATAGAGATCGGTTTGCTGGAGAATACTATTACCTTATCAGTCTCCCATTACCGCAACCGTACCGGCAACCAGATCACGGGCTACCCGCTTCCGCAATTTACAGGCTTCAATTCTATCATCACCAACCTGCCTGCCACCATACAGAATAGCGGATGGGAAGGCTTAGTGAATGCGCAATTGTTGCGGAAGAAAGATATGACTTGGTCTGTTTCCTTTAACATTAGTACCAATAAGAATCTGCTCGTATCTTTTCCGGATCTTGAAACCTCTCCATACGCCAGTAGGTATAAAGTAGGGTATCCGCTTACTACGCGTTACGTATTTCACTACCTGGGTGTAAATCCGCTAACGGGGAGCTTCGCTATCGAGGACCATGACAAAAACGGCGATATTGGTGCCGCCGCCGGGGCGTTCAATCCCGACTCATACATAAGTCTTGACGCTGCTCCGCAATATTATGGAGGAATCAGCTCCATGTACAGGTATAAACAATTTAGCCTTGGCCTCCAATTTAACTTCACGAAACAGATGGGGGAGAATGCGCTTTACACGTCGGGCAGCTTCGGGAGTTTCAACAATAACATAGCAGTGGAAGTTTACAAGAAAAATTGGAAAAAGCCCGGAGATATTACGCCTTATCCAGCATTTTCAACTTCGTTTAACCAAAGGGATAATCTTTTTTCAATGTCTGACGGAGCTTATACGGATGCTTCTTACATACGGCTCAGCAACTTATCGCTTACTTATAACCTGCCGGGTACTTGGTTGAGCAAGCTGAAGATGAAAAATTGTTCCATCGGACTGAATGCGCAAAATATTTTTACGATTACGGGCTACAAAGGGCTTGACCCGGAGACGCGGAATTTTGGCGGTATGCCACCTGCCAAAATCTATGTCTTACACCTGCAATTAAGTATCTAACTCAAAAATTCATTTATGAAACGGATTTTTCTTTTACTAATGCTGCTGCCCTTCATCTCCTGCAAGAAATTATTGGAGGTACCCCCTCCCAAAGAAAAGGTTACTGCCGAGCAGGTCTTCAGTACCGATATCCAAGCTAATTCCGCTATGATCGGAGTATATGTAAGTATGATCGGCATAAATGAAGGGACTTCTAATTTCGCGAATGGGCTTGTTTCCTGGGTTAGCGCCCTTTCTTCTGACGAGCTAGTTTCTCCCTACTTAGGATTTATTATTACGCATGCAGCTATTAATATGAATAAATTAACCGGTGAGAGCATTGCCGAATTGGATAATATTTGGACAAGCTTGTATGCTACCATCAATGGAACCAACGCGGTGATTGACGGGATTGCTCAATCTTCTTCTTCCCGGCTTACCGCTGGCATGCGCAAACAACTTACAGCGGAAGCAAAATGCATAAGGGCTTTCTGTTACTTCTACCTGGTTAATTTGTACGGGGATGTTCCGCTGGTATTGGTATCCGATCCGCTTAAAGTAGCGGGTATGTCCCGCACCCCGGTTGAAGAAGTGTATAAACAAATCATCCAGGATTTGAAGGATGCCCGATCGGATTTGCCTACGGATTATTCCGTAAGCAATGAAAAGCGGATACGTGTCAATGCATTTGCAGCGAGCGCATTGTTGGCAAGGGTGTACTTGTACCTAGAAGATTATGAAAATGCCGCCGCGGAAGCTACCAAGGTAATTGATAACACGAATCTCTTTGGCTTGGAAGATGATTTAAACGATGTTTTTTTAACAGACAGTAAAGAAGCCATTTGGCAATTGAATCAAAATGTCAATGACGGCCTTGCAGGGAATGCTACCTTGGAAGGTTACAATTTATTACCGTATGGTTATTCGGGCGCATCTGCTTATCTCTCTGAGCAGTTATTAGCTGCTTTTGAACCGGACGATAACAGGAAAGTTAAGTGGACGGATAGCATCTTCTTTTATCCTATAGGCTCGCCTGTCGGGCAATATTATTATTATCCATACAAATATAAGGTAGGACCGGAAAACCGTGTGATTGGCGGCGCCGCCACGGAGTATTACATGTTACTCAGGCTTGCGGAGCAGTACTTGATACGCGCTGAAGCTAAAGCCCATGGCGCCCCGGGAGGGCCACAGGGAGCAATTGCAGATTTAAATGTTATCAGGAAACGGGCCATGTTACCTGTCTTACCGGATACTTTATCGGGTAATGCGCTGCTGGATGCCGTAGCCAAGGAATGGCAAATGGAAATGTTCACCGAATGGGGGCACAGGTGGCTCAACCTCAAGAGGACCGGGAAGGCTAGGGAAGTACTTTCGGCTATCCCGATAAAGCAACCCTGGGAAGGAGATTACCAGTTATTATACCCAATTCCACAAGAGAGCATTCTCAACGGATCAGGCATAAAACAAAACGTTGGCTATTAAAAAAATAACCGTATGAAAAAGATAGAAAGATGGTCACTTGTATGCTTTTCCCTATTGGGGTTTATAGCCTTGCTGAGTTCTTGTACTAAAGAGCCTGCACTTGAGGGAGCCGTTTCGCTTACTATTGTAAATGCTTCTACAAGTTCATTCATCGTCAATTTTAATGAACAGGATACGATCATTTATGCCAGTGGGGGCGCTTATCAAGTTGTTCAAAAGGATAATTCCTTGGAATATATTCTTAAAAGCGATTACCAAATTGTGAATGCACACGAGATAATATCCACTGATCCCCTGGATACATGGAATGAGGAAGCTATGCTGAAAGTAAATTTTTCAATGCCGAGCGGGGCAATTGCGAGCCTCTTTGTATTAGGAGCAGCTACCGATCCGGATACGCTCTTTGTAAGGGACATGCCTTTACACTTTCAAATAGCAGATAGTAGTATGGGTATCAGGTTTGTAAACCTGTCTGATGCAAAGACAAATATTAGCATCAACCTAGCGGGGCAGGCTAATGGAAGCGAGGTCGGCAGCCTCGCGTTTAAAGGGATCACAGCATTTAATGCTTACCCGGCGGATGCTTCCGTTCAACAATATGTTTTTGAATTTCGCGATGCATCGAGTGGAGATCTGTTAACTACTGCTACCATTAATGCTCCCGGCTCAACAGGTGCTACTAATTCGTGGAGATATAGAAATTTCACTTTAGTATTTAAGGGAGCGCCGGGCTCTGCAACTACACCGCCTACAGCTTTTATTGTCAAAAACTATTGATCAAACTAATCTAAAAGAGCAGAAATGACTAGTATATTAAAAACCGAAGGATTGTCTCATAAATACTCTAATACCTGGGCTATACGGGATATCAATATAGAGATAGGACAAACCGGTATCACGGGATTGCTCGGTTCAAATGGAGCCGGAAAATCTACCATGATGAACATTATATGCGGGGTTCTCCATCAACTGGAAGGCAGCGTGTATATAAACGGGGTAAACTTGAACCAGGAGCCAGAAACCGCGAAAAAATATATCGGCTTCCTACCGCAAACACCACCGCTTTACAGCGATTTAACGATCGATGAATACCTTTCTTACTGCGCCGAGTTGCGATTTATGAATAAGGGTAGCATTAAGCAGGCCGTGGAAGAAGTAAAAGAACGTTGCGGGATATCGCATTTCAGTAGCCGGTTGATAAAAAATCTTTCCGGTGGATACCGCCAGCGCGTGGGTATTGCCCAAGCCATTATCCATAAACCCAAACTCGTGGTACTGGATGAACCTACCAATGGCCTCGATCCTAATCAATTGTTGGAAGCAAGGAAACTGATCAAGGAAATAGCGCAAGACCATGCCGTGCTTTTATCCTCGCATATCCTTTCGGAGATCAACCTGCTTTGTAAAGATATCATCATGATAGAATCCGGGAAGATCATTTTTTCTGATACGATGGATGCGTTCGATAACTACATGCAGCCACAGCGGGTTATCCTGAAGCTGGAAAATCCGCCGATGAAAGAGGAGATACTGAAGATCCCCGGCGTTACCGGGGTCACGTCTTTGAATAGCAAAGAGCTGGCAATTGAATTTGACGGCGACCTTGAAATATCTGAAAGATTGGTGGCCTCAAGTGTTGCAAACAATTGGCGGCTCAGGGAGCTTAGAGTTGAAAAAAGATTACTGGATGATACATTCAAACTTCTTTCTGCTACCAACTCCTAAAGAATAACGCACCTAAATACTTTTTCAAAAATCCAAACCATTATAAATGAATATCATCTTCAAGATAGCAAGGAATGAATTTCGTAACCTTTTCTATTCCCCGGTCGCCTGGTTTTTAATGATCGTATTTTTAGTGCAATGCTCGATAGTCTTCACCGGCTTACTGTATCCTATTGCACATTTTCAGGATATACGCATTGAGAACGATCCCAACTTTAGGAATTGGGGTGATTTAAACTCATTCACACGCATATTTTTCACCGATCCCGGCGCTTTATTTACGCACATATTGAGGAATTTATACCTGTTTGTTCCGTTACTGACCATGGGGCTCATCAGCAGGGAAATTAACAATGGTACGGTTAAACTATTGTATTCTTCCCCTGTAACTGTAAGGCAAATCGTTTTTGGTAAGTACTTGGCAGTTGTATTATATAATTTGATGCTGCTGGGTATTATGGTTGTTTTCATGATAGTTGCGGCCTTGGTTACCAACTCGATCGAATACGGGATACTGGCATCTGCCGCGCTCGGGTTTTTCCTGCTGATCTGCGCCTACTCTGCTATAGGTCTCTTTATGAGTAGCCTCTCCAATTACCAGATCGTATCTGTTATCAGCACCTTTACAATTATTTTGATACTTACCTATATCAACGGGCTATGGCAGAAATATGATTTTATTCGCGACCTCACCTGGTTCCTTTCCATGTTGGGACGTACAGATAAGATGCTAGTGGGATTACTGACCACGAAAGATGTGATTTACTTCTTAGTAGTCATATTCATGTTCGTGAGTTTTACATTGATCAAGTTGGAGTCGGGAAGGTCATCAAGACCATGGTATAAGAATGCGGCGGCCTATATAACGGTGGCTGCTATCGGTTTGGCCATTGGTTATGCAAGCTCACGCCCGCGTTTTACTGGCTATTGGGACACCACGTCTACTGGCGCTAATACGATACATCCGAGAGTGCAAAAAATCATTAAAGATTTAGGTAAAGAAGAGCCGCTGGAAGTAACCTTATACGTGAACCTTATGGATCCCGGCGCTCCAAGAGCATTCCCTGAAAACCGGAATGCGTATCTCGATTATTTATGGGAAAAGTATGTTCGTTTTAAACCCAATATTACATTTAAATACAAATATTATTACGATTACGAGGAAGCGATCATGGGGCCGGAGCTATACCGCAGGTTTCCCAACAAGAGTGTTCAACAGATCGCTGAAAAATTAGCAGATCTATACGAAATTCCGTTATCCGATTTTATGACACCGGAAGAAATGAAAAAGGAACTGAATTTGAGACCTGAAAACCTGAAGTGTGTCATGCAACTCGAATACAAGGGGCGCAAGGTATTTCTACGCACCTTCCCTGATACGGAGTTTTGGCCCAATGATATGAACGTTGCCGCGGCGTTAAAATACTTGGTACGGAAAGAGGCGCCGAAAGTAGTATTCATAACCGGGAACCTGGAAAGATCCGCCTTTAAATCCGGTGAAAGGGAATACGGGGGAAATACGGCAGAAAAAGGCAATAGGAATTCGTTGATCAATCTAGGCTTTACCATCGATTCTGTTTCACTTGAAAGTAATGACATTCCAAAGGATGCGGCCATGGTAGTACTTGCCGATCCGAAAGTGGAATTAAGTCCCGTTGTAACTACTAAAATTAAAGATTATATCAACGGGGGAGGAAACATGTTCATACTGGGTGAACCTAAGAAGCAAGGCGTACTCAACCCTGTTTTAAAATCGCTCGGGGTAGCGCTAATGCCCGGCAATATAGTGCAGTTAAGCAAAAATGAGATGCCGAATATGGTCATCCCTTACTTAACCGATGCCGGTAATGAATTATCAGATGATAATTTACTGCATAAAGTCAGGAGGATGAGGGAACAGAAAAAGAACGACCCGGGGCTAGAATTCTTCGGAGCAGATACGGCTGCTGTACTGATGCCGGGTGTTACAGGTATTTCTTATGTCTCCGACAGCGCTTTCAAAATTGCGCCTTTAACAGTAACCTGGGATAGGACCTGGTTAAAGATGGGGCCACTGGTGGTAGATTCTGTGCCGCCTGTATTTAACCCGGCTGAAGGTGATGTAAAAGGCGGCTTCCCGACCTCTATACAACTTACCCGGCAGATAAACGGGAAAGAACAACGTATTATCGTTTGTGGGGATGCAGATTTTGGAAGTAACCTTAGAAGTTACCAGTCCTATTTTTCGATCTCCGCATTTAGCTGGCTGAATGAAAACGATTATCCAGTTTATACCCCTGTAAGCCCATTCACCGACAACCTGTTGTTGATCGGGGGGAAAGTTGCGGCTACCATCAAGATCATCTTCGTGTGGGTATTACCGGCAATCTTATTGTTGATAGGAACTGTATTGCTCATCAGGAGAAAAAGAAAATAGATTATGACAGATCATGCATTGCATACCGATGAACAAACCATAAACGATCTCAGGATTTTGGGTAAACAAGACGGCAGGAGCGTTTATGAAATCTATAACCGGGCGCACACCCGGGGAGGAGAATCGTTGCTAGAGAAAATGTTCTGTAACCCGTTGTCGGATAAAGAAGCAATTAACCGGCGCAGCAGCATTATAGAAAATTTTGCCCGGTTAAATATTTCTTTCCCGTTTACTAGCTCATTGCTGGATGTTGTGGAGAAATACTTGCTAACAGCTACGGATGTCCGCAGTACAGGCAATAGCCCGTTTTCTCTTGGGGAAAAGGAAATTCAGAGCGGTGTATCAGGCATCATTGAGCTTACCAGGGCCATGAAGCAATTTGTAGATAATGGTGATCTCTGGAAAATAGAGGCATATGCCGATGAGTATAATGCCATACTCAATTTCCTCTCGGATCCGGCTTTTGAACCGGTGCTCAGGGAACAGCGGAAAGGCCATCTTCCTTATGCGGCCATCACGGCTTACGACACGTTGTTCAGGAATAGCGAAAGTAATAAGATACTGAAGCTTTTGGCAAGCATCTACTTATTAGATGTGTACATCTCCGTTGCCCGGACAGCTATTGAGAGAGGATTTGTATTCCCCCGTGCGCAAGAGAAAGGGTTGTGCCTGCTGAAGCTAGAAGGAGTCTACTATCCCGGCTTGGAGCATCCGGTAAAAAATAATATTTCGATCGATTCCTCTTCGAATGTCATCTTTTTGACCGGCGCCAACATGGCGGGCAAATCCACATTTCTCCGCGCCATTAGCACGGCCTTGTACGTGGCGCACCTGGGTTTCCCGGTAGCGGCTGATTCAATGGAGTTTTCCGTAATGGACGGTGTTTTCACAACCATCAACCTGCCGGATAACCTGGGTATCGGGGCGAGTCATTTTTATGCGGAAGTGCTAAGGGTGAAGAAGATGGCTACAGCATTAAGCAGCGGGAAATCTTTTTTCATCTTGTTTGATGAATTGTTTCGCGGTACGAATGTAAAGGATGCTCAAGAAGCCACCGTAGCAGTCATTAACGGGTTTGCCACGAATAAGAACAGTATATTTTTTATATCCTCCCACATCGTGGAGGCAGGCGAATCGTTACAGCAGCTTGCAAATGTTTCTTTCTTGTATTTACCTACTAGGATGAGCGGCCATCAGCCTACATACACTTACAAGCTCGAACAAGGCATTACAGACGACAGGCACGGCATGGTCATCATACGCAATGAAGGAATCCTGGAGATACTGAAAAAGGGGAAGAAAGCAGAACCATTTGATAAAATGACAAACCGGATCAACATATGAGTTTTAATATAGACAAACAAACGCTTGATGAGTTGAACCTACTGGGTAAATTCCGGCAGGGATCCGTATATCACTTGTTTAACCGCACCAAGACGCGCGGGGGAGAACAGTTGCTCGACCGGATGTTCCGTAACCCGCTTAATAACCACGGGGAGATCAACGATCGTAGCAAAATCATACAATATTTCCAACAATTATCGCTCAGCTTCCCCTTCGATGCGCAACAGGTAACCTTGATGCATGAGTATTTCGATACCAGCGGCAACAGCAATCCCGCGTTGACATTCGCCGGTATGCTGGCGAAAAAATACTTGGCCATGCTTACGAGGGATGAACGTTACAAGGAAATTATCCAGCGCATGCATGCTACGATTCTTACCTTGAATAAATGTACTGTCCTAGTAAAGCAACTTCATAATATACCGGGGGCTTATGCTCCCAACGTTGAACTTATCCGGGAAATACTTAAGGACGAACAGGTAGAAAGATTGTCTGACATCGATATTTACCAATCCATCCCGATTAAAACCTTGTCGCATTTCGATCACCAGTTACGGAACAGGCTACGGAAGAAAATGGAGGCCGTATTGGCTTTTATTTATGAAATAGACGTTTACATATCCGTCAGTAGCGTTGCCGCGGCGAAAGGCTTAGGTTATGCTGTGGCGCTGCCGGGCGAGGCCAACGTGCTATCTGCCGAAAACTTACGTCATCCATGCTTGGATCGTGCGGTAGGTAATGACATCAGGATGCAAAAGGATTCCAACATGTTGTTTCTAACGGGCGCTAATATGGCCGGAAAATCGACCTTGATGAAATCTATCGGGATCGGGTTTTACCTTGCCCATATGGGTTTCCCGGTGGCAGCATCCAAAATGGAGTTTTCGGTGAGGGAGGGTTTATATTCATCTATTAACGTAGCTGATAATATCGGTTTGGGGTATAGTCATTTTTATGCAGAAGTAGTGCGTGTAAAACAGGCAGCATTGGCAACAGCAAGTGGCAAAAGATTGTTATTGATGTTTGATGAATTATTCAAAGGTACCAATGTAAAAGATGCATATGACGGTACCTTGAGCGTAGTGGAAGGGTTTGCGGCTTATACGGAGTGCCTGTTTATCGTTTCCACGCATATCATAGAAGTGGGCGAGCCGTTGAAAGAGTATGATAATATCCGCTTTGCCTATATGCCAACCATCATGGAGGGAAATTATCCCCGGTACACGTATAAATTGAAGCAGGGTATTACCGAAGACCGGCAGGGAATGATGATTATCAGGAACGAAGGAATATTGGAATTATTGAATCGGAAGGTTTGAGCTTAGTTGGTTGGTTGCTCCGATGGAGTGACTAGGCTGTTTGGTTTATAATTAATAGGGGAGCTGTTTCATCAAGAAGCGGCTCCTTTATTTTTTAGTTGTCAAGGAGAAAAGCTTATAATATTAGATTGATAAAAACATTATTGTCCGACTAAATTTTAATCGTGTGGACTATTGATACATCAATATTTTGATTCAATGTTCATCTGCTCGTTTCTTGTACTTTTTTGCTTGCCCAAAAAAGGCACAAATTGGCCATCACGGCCGCCAATTTGATCGCTCGATCGAGCTTTTGTACTACTGTACCGCCAAGCTTCCGTTCCCTATTAAAAGTGTGAAGTTCCACGGTTCTCTTGGCAGAGCTGAATAGATCATCCTTCGCTTATATCCTTGACCAAGTAAGAAATTCAAGTACATTGATATTAATTTTAGCCGGACAACAATGATAAAAAAATAAAAATTTCGTTTTTATTCTACATCTTTCCAAGTCGTCCAATTTCCGTGTCCATTTGTTTCGGCCAACATGGTTTTAGTTTCATGCCTATCCTTGAATTTTGTTAACTCGATTACAGTTTTGTTTGAACGATATCTTTCCAAGAGAAGTTTTATCCCTTCTACCGACAGAAAATAAAAGTCCCGTACTTCACCAACGCGACACAACATTGCATAAAATGCATTCATCTGTTCATGTGTAAATTGATAGAGTACATGTGTGGCATATACAATCAAAGCCTGCTTCTTATCTACATTGAGAATTTCCCTTTCAAAATCCATAACTGATTCTGCCTGGCGGAAGTTTATATTTTTCAGCTCATCGAGTTTTAGCGCTTGATCTAACGCAGTAAATCTTTCTAGTTGATCCGGCCATACCAAGGCCTTCAGCCACAAGGTTTCATCCTTGTCCGATGGGTTAACGAGATGCTGATCCAATCCGATTTTTCGGATGGGTTGCGTAATGGGGTAAATCTTCGGAACGGGTGAACCTATGGTACTGCTTTTAATATGCACATTACTATCACCGAAAACTTTTATACCGTTATACCAATACTCGTATTTATCAAAGTTGAGCGTCAACCCGGCACTTGTTCCAATATCAATGATGGTTGTTGGTCTTCCTTCACTGGCAATTATTTCGGAAAAGATGGGCATTAAATACGAACAGCGGCTGATCACATTGGTCTGGACAATCCTGGAAGAGACCAGTTTCCTAATTTCATTTGCTTTATCCAGGCAAAACTCTTTGAAAAGATCAAACGGTATCTCATCAATATCATTCTGTGTAATGGAAGGGTAGTATTTAGCTAATTCCGCGCCCCCGGTTTTTAACAACAGGTAATGGACGGCAGCAAAAAAGATGTTTGGAATTGGTTGACCCTGCCTGGCCGCCGCCGCTATATCCAACAGTTCCGGATCTTTCGCTATTTGCAGGCTAAGTTTATAATAAAGGGTCGAATTACCTTTGCATTCGGTTTCAGCAAAGTTTATAAATCGCTGTTTATGTATTTCCTGGTCTTTCAATTTTACGTGAACTTTAAAATGTAACTTAAGTTACATCTAAATATACGCATTATTCAGCTTGTTAAAGCATGTACCCGTGCACACAAGGAGTCCAACATAAACTCGGCACAGTGACCGAATATCGCCACGATCCAAAGTTTTTTCGTAATGTCTGAAAAGAAGAATACAACTGCTGAAATGTTAGACAAACGGAAGTTAATCATTTCATTACCTGTACATGTTCCAATGTATCCAAACCATCCATGAATAGTTCATATAACGAATATTGTCCAGAAAAATCGCCTATATCGCCCACCAGGGGGAAAGCGCCTTCTATTTTTACCCTGCATAACGTGTAATGATCGATGCAAGAGTAGTTCGGGAATAAATTTTCTAGGGATTTTTTACAGGTATCCACAATATCCCTATGTTTTTCAGTTCCGTTATTGCATTCCAAATAGAAAAAGGAAGCAATCCTGGAAGAGCGATTCCCTGATTTTATCACGGTATCCTGGTAATGTAACGTGTAATACGGAACCAATAAAGAAAGCAACACTACGAAATTTCTTTCTACTTTCAGCCCATCCAGTTCCTGTCCATCCAATTTAAAAAGCATCTTCAGGCTAGGGTACTGGATGTGGGAAAAATCCATGACTGATTCCCCGTACATCTGTTTCATAGATTCGATCCATTCCGTCCAGGCATTCCTTTCACCGGATACCAGGCCGTTAACTTTCCTTTCAATAATAGCCATTGCCTCCGCGTAACCCGGGAATTGATTCCTGTACCCAGGTAACCCTACCGGGAAGTATTCGGCATATGCCTTGAGCAGTGCAAATATTTTAGATTGATCCACATCTAGAAATTTTATTTAATAAAATTTACCTACAATATTCAGCATACTTTTCATTTACTGTTATAGTTGGGAAACCATTAGTATAGTCATCGATACCCTGACGTTGCAATCCATAAATGTAATCTCCTAATAGACTTTGCAATTCACTTTGCATATACGAAATCTTGTCTTGCTGCTTGAATGCCAAATGAAAGAAAGCAACTAGCAGTGGAAAATGCTCTGCCCGTAGCAGCTGAAGAGTCTTGTCATTTTTATAAAAAGATAAGGCTTTTTCGTAGTTCATGAGATGTTCAATTTTATTAACTCTTCCTGCAATACCCACACGGTTCGTTGGGGATTTTTATTTTTCTTGTCATTTCGTTACAACATTTGTTAGGTTCATATGCTATAGAATTTCCTGAAATTCGTTCTAATGTTGTGCAAGGATCGTTTAAATATATGTGGTTATTTGCCAATACGATTGTGCAATATTTTTTATTTCAATCTATATACATATTTTTAATTGTTATTTAACTCACCTTTTAATGGCGCAACACGTTATTAATAATAAAAAACAGTCTCAAAAAAAGAGGGTGATTTTTCCGCATCAGTATTGAGTAAGAACGGAACAATATCCACTTCATCCGTAGATGATTGTTCAAATGACCGTAAAGCCAGGCGTCTCATGGTTGACATAGCCTTGATGAAATTGCTTTTGCCGCTGGCATTTGCACCGTAAATCATGGTGCCCTTTAGCAAATCCAACCGATCAGTGGAGGTAATATTTGTGTTAACATGCTCCTTAATCGAGGTTGCTGCCAGGCTAAGGGTTGTTATTGCTTTGAATGAAAGATAATTGCCAACTGAAAATTCGAGTAACATACTATTACCTTTATGTGGAATATTCTCAAAATACAAATAAATTTAAGAGCATAAAAGTCTGAGAATTTTTACCATTTTTAACATAGTCCTTATTTTGTATTGTTCGGTATCACTCGGTATCACATCATAATGGGAGGGCGTCTATTGATCGTATGTTTCAACTTTTCGCTATTTTATTGCTGCTTCAATTGTGTCGACGCTATTTACCCAATCTCCCTAAACTGAATAATCTCCATACCTATCCGGTAATATCCGGAAAACGACTAATTGGAATTAATTCTGTAAAGGCATTCATCATGACAACATTAATATATTTCCTGCAATAGGCTGCTGCTTGTCAATACATCTACCTTTTAAGTTCAACAAATCTCATATCAATCCAATATAGCCTAAGGTCTCGTCCGCAATTAGGGATTATATTGACCCTTTTAACAGATGTAGAATTCCATGATCATTTTCTTTTCTTTGGATCTCCCGGTAATGCTTTCGATTAATTTTTTAGAAGTGATTTCCACGCCTTCGGAGTTTAATTTGATCCAACATAACAATACCTTCTGTGCAATAAAATCAAGGTACGCTCGGAGTGATTTTGCATCCTGCCTATTGTCCGTCACAGTTCCATTCTTTTGGCTCCAACATTTTATGGACCACTTTTTCTTTGTTGAAAACTCTCTTGGAATGCCATCAACGGTGATCCTATAATAAACCGTTCTCTCATCCTTTTTTCCATTCTTTAGGAAAAAAGGAGTGCATAATTGTAATTTGTCTTAATCACGACGATTAGTAGTTAAACAAATGTCGGGTTACGGACTTTCAAAATCAAGAGGTAAGTTATTGTAGCAGGTTTGTTTTCAGTAATATACGACTGTAATCGTGGCAATTTTTTTCGCAGGGAGCGTTGCCACGATTCTGCCACGGTAAAAACAAGCAATTATGAAAATTTTGAAATTTCCATAATTGAAAAAGCCCTGTAAATACTCGTACTTACAGGGCTTTTAAGGCTATCTGAATCTTTCAATGCGGGCTGACAGGGATTACAGTCGAACACCTGATACCACTTTTGATGTTTTTTGACAGTCTTAAATAAAGATTTTTTTAAAAAGTAAATTCGATTATGTAATCAATTCTTCACTTAATTGTACTTTATAGTAATCCTCCAAGAAGGCATCTATAATATTTTGATTAGCTTCGTTGAGGATAAAATCAATATCCTCTTCGGAAAAGTCAGGAATGCCAAAATTTTTAATATATGTACCATTTAAAGAATAATAATCTGAGGAATAGGGCTTACTTGTTGTTTTGATATAATACCAAAATAATCGAGATTCCATAATCTTTTTTATTAACAGCATCTCATCATCCGTATGTCCTATAATTGCTTGACCATTGTAAAACAACAAATCATCATCGTTACTGATTAAGTAGCTTGGGATTTTATCTGAAAATTTTGGAAAAAACAATTTATTAGCAACCTTTTCCAAAGATTGGGTTCTTCCAAAAGCAAACCATTTTTCATATTTACCATTGCCTTTATCTCGTTTAGCCAATTCTTCTTTTTTCTTCTTTAGATACTTATAAGCATAAGGAAATTTTTCTTTCAAAACTTCTTCCTCAAGAGCCTTAGGCTTTGTTTCATCATTATATGGAAACAAAACCTTTTCTTTTACCTCTTCAAAATCAATATCTCTACTCAATTTATTTGAGTTTAATATATCTTTACAAATACCCTTTTCTATCGGGTACAAACTCCCATTTTGGAGATAATAAAACTCATCATCTTCCTTTACTGGCTTGAAAATATAAAGGTCATTCCTTAGAGTCGCAATCCCATGTCTTGTTCTATATTTTTCTCCAAAAGGAGTTCCTGTTGCTTCAATTTTGGAAATGATTTTATTGTCATTAAGATTCCAACCTTTTCTTGCATCAAGATTTTGATAATTGATTCTACTATATTGATTTCTATTCGTAGGCAATTCCTTGTCAGCCGATTTATAATATTCGATATAATTCTGTTCTGTTCTCTCCAAAAAACAAATACAGGTATAAGTACTTTTAGATTTGAAAATCTGAAGTGTTCCAAAATCAATAATTCTTATTGTAGCTCTATTTTCTTCAAAATAGTTCCTTAACGCTCGTCCATTTAGGCTTTTGAAAAAAGTATTCATAGTTATAAAACCAAGAATACCATTCTCTGAAAGATTTTCATACCCAATCTGAAAGAAAGGAATGTAAAGGTCGGGATTTCCAGAGGTGCATACAGACCAATGTCTTAAATTCTCTTTTACTGTATCTTCTAAGTTTCTCGCACACACATAGGGGGGATTTCCAACTATAATTTGAAAACCTCCAAAATTCTCATAATAATCTTCCCATCTAAACAGCAAAGCATCTCCCTTATGTATATTAAAATGAAACTCTTCTGTATCTTCTCCTTCTGATAGCGCTAATAGGCTTAACAAGAGTTTACTGCGTGTAACCGAGTATTCTTGTATATCTAATCCGAAAATTTGATTTTGAAATATATGTTGGTAGCTATTGCCCGTTCTTCTTCGTAATTCTTGGGAAGCTGTGTACAAGAAGCCTGAACAGCCACACGCAATATCAGCAATTTTAACAGTTTGAAGTGTATTCGCTTTGCTACGAAATGCCTGAGCCACAATATAACTCCTTATTTCTGCAGGGGTATATATTGCACCATTTACTATTCTGTCCGAAGGAGAAATAACAAATTCAAATAGTTCAATTAAATCCTCAATAACAAACTTATCTCTTATTCCATTTATTACTTCTATAAATCCTATTAAGTCTTCGAAATCCGAATCGCTTTCACGAATACAATAGTTTAATAATAGTTTATTATTGATTACCTCTATTTTATTTATGTATAGAAATGCTGAAATAATAAGCCTGTCCACAAACCAAGGTTTTGCAGGACACTTTTGACTTAAATATTTTGTTGCGTTTTTCATTCTAAATACTTCCTAATTGTTTTGTATAATTTCTATACTCTCTATATAACCCCAATACCTTATCTTTTAGAAGATCATTATCTATTGTTTTTAAAACGTTCTCACATTCTTCGATTAGGTTGTCGAGTTCTTCTATTTGCCATATTATTTCGTGTTGTGGCTTATGAAGCTTCAACTTATAATACATCCATTTACCCAATTGTGTTTGATGGATAATTCTCCCATTAATACATCTCAAAAACTGCTTATCATATTCGTTATCACAAGGGTCAATAAAACCTTCATCATCTTTATGATGAATTAGTTCGTCTGCTGTCGGCCAATGAGCTCTTTTAGAATTATTACAAGACCTGCAAGCATATACAAGATTGGAATAATCTGTATCTTTAATTGTCTTCAGATATTTTTGTGGCACAAAGTGGTCAATTTCAAACCAAACAGTTCGCCATACATCAATGTCATTACAATATCCACAACGGCACTTGTAATCTTTCTTCAGTTCTTCTCTGTGGTCAGAATATTTACTAACTACAGTTTTTATATCCCTTCTTATTGGAGTTTCTTTTCTAAATGGAATCATATTACTTCTTCTTATTTAGCCTTTTAAGTTCCTCCAAAATTTCTTTTGTTTCGTTCACAAACTCATTGAGTTTTGATATAGAATCTCTGTGGACCAAGTTTGCGGGTAAGTCTTTACCTTCAGGATTAAGTTCGTCAAACAAAATATACAATTTCGTTAGTTCCTCTTCCTCTGGAATATCCAATCCTTGGTTATTTCTCTTTTCTATAAGTTGCTCAATCCTTGCGTTCGTATCCTCAATTTTTCTATAATAATTTGAAATATTAGACTGTATTTTTGTTTTGAAAATGTCAAGTTCTTCTTGGTCTTTATCATTTTCTACAGTCAAAATATCTTTACTGTAAATGATATGCACATCATCTGTATGTCCTATTGCCTGTGTTGGATATGAAGTAAGCATTACAATTGGAAAGTGTGGTCTTATTCTTTTTATTTCCTCGACTATTTTATTCCCATTGAACGGCACTTCTGCATTTTCTTCCAATAAATAATCGGTAACAATTGCATCAAGGTTACTTTCCTGCAACTTAGCAAGAATAGACTCAATAGAGGATTCTGAATTAACTTCAATTCGCGTTACATCAAAATCATTCTTAAAAGTATGGTAAAAGGTATTTATCCAACCTTTATCCTCGTCTATATATGCAATCTTGTATTTCATTTCCTTGTTTTGAAAGTTATTTTAAATGTTAATCCGTCATCAATTTTGATAATTGAAATTGACGAATTATTATATTCTTCTATTATTGACTTTACAATATAAAGACCTAATCCTGTTCCAATTTGATTTCCTTTGTTATCTGTTTTCGAGGATTCATTTAGATTAAAAATTTCTTCCGGATTATCTTTATACTTTTTATCCAATCCTTTTCCGTTATCAGAAAATACAATCTCAATATCATTCGCTTTTTTCTGCCAACTGATTTCTATTTTCTTCTGCTCCTTGTTATATCCATAGTGGGCATTAATTGAATTAGATAACAGGTTGTTGAATATGGAATCCATATTTACTTCAAAGGCTCTAACGATATGTTCATTGTCATCTATTTTATTTAATTCAAGACTGATATTTCTTTGCTCTAAGGCTTTACTCCAATTAGCTTTGAAATTTTCAAAATATTGAGAGAAGTCCAGATTTTTCCTTTCTCGTTTGTCTATTTTTAATGTACTCAGCGAATAGTCCAACCAATGTTTCAGTTTGACGTCTTCATCACGCATTAAATCAATCATATAGAAAGGATTATCATCTTTATCAAGATTTTTTGCTAACTCCTCTTCATTTAAATGATTTTTCAGCTCATCCACTAAATATTTTGTACGTGGAATTAATCTTGCTCTCAAACTTCTGACTTCGTGTGCAAAAGAAGAAATGATAAGTCCGACACTTGCAAGGCTTCTCAACAATCTTAGTTCTTCGTCTTTCTTCTCGTTATCCTTCTCTAAAATCAATATAGCATCTGCCATGTTCTCTTCAGTTTCGGAATATTCTTTATTCTCTTCCGAAGACTTATTATCACTATGAGGTTCGGCACTGTCTTTGTTTTCTTCTCTTTCTTCTTTCTGCTTCCTAATTCTTTCTGCTTCTTCTTTACCTCTTCTCAGTTTCTCTGCTTCCTCGTTCCTCATAGAATGAAGTTGAGAAAGGTTATACATTACGACATTTCTATCCTTCTCAAAAAGACCGATGATTTCAAGTAAAATATTTTTAAAAAGTTCAAACTCGTCATTTTCAATAATCCCTTCACGACCTGACTTGTCCTGAAAACTTTCGTTATGTAACCTTGATATTTTAATCGTTCCCGCTATTTGATTGGGTCTAATTTTATATCCTCCAAGTCTTTGACCAGCACCACCTGGACTTTGCGCCTGTCTTTCTCCTAATCTCAACCAATCATCTCCGTTTTCTCCATAGGGTCTGATGCGAAAATCATCTCTAAATATCTTAATCCCGCCGAACTTTTTTAACCAAGATTTTCTATTCGCGCTATCAATCTTTTTATATGGATATTTTTTTAGGTCTCCATCTTCCTTATCATCCGAAATAGTATTTTTTAAGAAATAAAAAGTAAAACCAAATTTTCCTACTCTATTTAATAAATATTTATCTACTTTTTCAGTCGTTAATTTTTCAATCGGTATATTTAATTCAATCTTCTCCTTCTTAAAATCTTCAAGTGTATATGGCGAATTTTTCATCATATCAAACTCAAAAACTTCTGCATATCTATTTTCTAAAGCATCAATATCCAGTTCATTTCGTGAAATTTCTACTTTTATAGTTTTGTCGTCATGTTGATTGTATGTCGCCTTTAACTTATAATCGTAGTCATCATAATAAGCCCTTTTTACGGTTCCAAATTCGTCTAAATCACTAAGTAAAAAGAAATCTATTCCAAAATCATTCTGTTCCTCAGGAGGAAGTAACATTTCAAGGTTACCGAATAACTTCCTTAATTTATCCTCATTCCAATCATCATTGAGTTCGGTAATTTCAATTACAGTTCCCGATTTAAAATCAACACCATCTAACACTTTTTTGATTTTGGGATATGAAGAAAACCTATCTAATAGGTCTTGCTTAAGATTTAAATTCTCTTTACCTGATAGAACTGCTTCAATATCTGAAACAGTAGCCCCTTTTTTATCAAAATCTTTCCAATCAACAGTCCACTCGAAACCTACATTATCGCTATTTTGTATTAGCTTGATATTAAAAACTTCTTCTGTACTTTCCTCAATAGGATTGTCTGTATCTATAACTTCTAATAGTGTAGGCAGAGAAGTCATATCTGTAAGCATACCTAATCGGTTTAACGCAAAACGTCCAATACCTTTAGCACCAGTTTTAACTCTTCCTGCTTCTGTGGTATGTTCATATAATTTGTTATCAGTACCTATTGTCATCCACTGGTTTTGAATAATTCTATCATTCATTCCAATTCCATTGTCAATGATATAAATACTGCTATTTTCTTTTTCAAACTTTTCTATTTCAACTTCAGTACCATCTTCATTTACGATTGTTTCTTTTTTGATTTTTAAATCAAAAATTAAAATACAGTTATTTGCGTCAGCGTCATAAGTGTTTTTAACCAACTCAATGACCGCACCCTCTTCAGTTGAAAAGTTCTCTAACCCAATTAGCTTTGCAGTTCTTGCAGAAACCTTGAATGGTACTTTTATAGTATTGTTAGTCATTAAATAGAGATGTTAGTTTTACATTTAGCTTTTCAGCAATCTTAACAAACGTCTTAACAGGAGGTTGTACCTCATTCGTACACCATCTTGAAATTGTAGCTTCATTTTTGCCCATTTGCTCAGCTAACCATTTACTACTTACATTCTTCTCCGCAAGCACTACTTTTAATCTGTTAATTGCTTTTTTACTCATACAATTTGCATATTTTGTAAAGATATTGATTTTTTATAGACCAATCCGCTAGAGAGAAAAATAATTTTTTTCTCTCAAAAACCACCTTTTTTAGAACTTAAATTAGGATATATTCCTAAATGAAAACTATCGTAATCACGCATATTAATATGCCTAAATCATAAGTTGAAAAATAAATACATTGATTATGAAGAGACGTAATTTGAACAAAAGGGAAAATTTAACTTTTAGCAACATGGAAATAGAGAAAATCCCTATTGAAGAAGCAATGAAACTTCTAAAAGAAGTAGGAATAGATGTCCTTCAGGAAGAAGCTGAACTAATTATGGAATTTTTATATAATTACACTAAAATAGTGATTAATGAATGTTTTCGTGATTATATGGACTAAAATTATAAGTTTCTTCAATCTTAAATATAAGTTCGGCATAAAACTCCTTTTTTATCAAAGTTATATATTTACGTCATACTGTTGAGAAGAACATGAAACATTCACTCCAAAAGAAAAAAAACAGAAAAAAAAGAAAGCCATTCTGCTAACGGATGTAAGATAACGAAGCACTATAAGTCCCGAAGGGTGGCGAAGCCATTATGCGTGAGACTGTAAAATAAACTGTGTCAAAGACTAAAAAAACAAGATCTTTAACACAGTTTTTTTTATGGAACAAAAAGGAAAATTTGACTACGAAGAACTCAAACGGAAGACCTTAGAGCAACTCCGCTCTGGTAAGTCCCTGTTTGGCAAAGATGGGGCTTTCGCACCTCTTCTGAAAGATATTCTCGAAGCTGCACTGGAGGGCGAGATGGAGGTTCATTTAGATGATGAGCAACGGGCAAATGGGAACCGGAAGAATGGCAAAAACCGAAAACGGCTTAAAACAGCAGATGGTACTATCGATCTGGAGACACCCCGTGACCGGGCAAGCAGCTTTGAACCACAGATCATCAAAAAGCGGGAGACCATTCTGGCAGAGAGCCTGGAGAGTAAAATCATCGGTATGTATGGGCATGGCATGAGCTTACGGGACATCTCAGCTCATATCAAAGATATGTACGATACAGAGATTTCAGCTGCGACATTATCTTCCATAACCGATAAAGTTATCCCTCTGGTCAAAGAATGGCAGGCCCGTCCTTTGGAGCCACTGTATTGCATTGTCTGGCTGGACGCCATGTTTTATAAAGTCAAAGAAGAAGGCAAAGTAGTTAACCGTTGTGTTTATAATATCCTTGGTATAAATACCGATGGACGCAAAGAGCTATTAGGCATGTATGTCTCGGAGAGCGAGGGAGCTAACTTCTGGCTGAGTGTCCTGGCCAATCTTCAGCAACGGGGGGTATCTGATATACTTATTGCCTGTATCGATAATTTGAAGGGATTTTCCGAGGCTATTGCCACGATATTCCCCTCTACAGCGGTACAAACCTGTGTCGTACATCAAATCCGCAATTCTATCAGGTACATAGCCAGTAAGGACCAGAAGCCATTTATGGCCGATTTAAAACCGGTTTATCAGGCGGTGAGCAAGGAAGAAGCAGAGTCGCAGCTGGATCAACTGGACGAAAAATGGGGAAAGAAATATCCAGTTGTTATAGACTCCTGGCGCCGGAACTGGGATAAGCTCACTACGTATTTCCAATATTCTGAGGCCATCCGCAGGTTGATCTACACCACTAATACTATCGAGGGGTTCCATCGCCAGGTGCGTAAAGTGACCAAAACCAAAGGAGCCTTTACCTCCGATATGGCCTTGCTGAAATTAATTTACCTGGCTGCCCAGAACATCCAGAAGAAATGGACACAGCCCCTTCAAAACTGGAGTCTGACTGTGTCTCAGCTGTCAATTATATTTGGGGATCGACTGAAATTGCGATTATAAATTAAATGTTGACACAGTTTATTTTACACTCCCTTATGCGTGCGCAGTTATCGTTATCTGTTACCTTTGCTTCCCTTTTTGTTTGTTTTTGATACCTCTATAAGTCCTTGTCCATATATTCTTCCAAAGAAGATTTCAGCTGGTCTAAAAATGCGGTTCGGGAATTGGCACGATATTTCATTCGGTGGAAAGCATTATGCAAATCTCCTAAGGTAATCTGAAACAGTTTTTCAAAAACCAGACTGACTTTTCGTATGCCTACTTTACCGTAGGAAAGAGAGCCATTTGCATACAGCGCATAAATCAGTTCTATCAGAGCATTTTTGGTATCCGTCCAAAGGATACCGTTAGATGAAATATCCCTTGCAGAAAGAGAGCCTGCCATTTCATCATCGTTGATTTTTTGGAGTATGTAGGTGTAGAGTAAATCGTTGGCTATTATCCGAGCAACTTTGTTATCATAATAAGTTGAAAATGGCGGGTCAATTTCAAAAACAAAGCTGTTCAGACCGTCGTGGGAATTAATGTTGCCTAACCTAAAGTAGGTTTCATCACGGTCGGTTCTTCCCGAGCGATAATATCTGTAAAAATCTGAATTGTAGATATGCTCCCTGTATTCCTGTTTTAATCCCTGCAATTGTTCTGAAAAATAACTCGCATACATTTTCCCTCCGTCAACTGGACAAGCTGTCTGTATGCGAAATATTTTATTGTGGTAAATGAGTTTGGAGAGGATGTACGGTTTAATATTGCGAAAGAAATTGATTTCTTCCCAATGGTTTTTAAATCCCTGTTTTGTAATATCTTCTCTTATTGACCATAAATACTCTTTCAGGTACATTGTCGTTTGATATTCTTCATCAATTGCATTAGGTGCAGGCAGCGAAATGGCATTTTCTTTTCGCTGTATCTCCGAAATAATATGATTTAATGAAGATGTCATTTCAGTTAGTTTAATATGCTTCTTTTTCTAAAATACTATTTCAAGGCTTTAAAAACCGAGATAGAGCACCTATAAATGTTGATGAAACCGCTAAAAGCACAAATGCAATCTTTAGATTGAATTGTTGGGATAGAAAGCCAATTAAAGGTGGTCCAATTAGGAAACCAATAAATCCAATAGTTAGAACGGATGCAATTCCCGAAGCGGGAGCCATTCTTTCCGTTTTGCTTGCCACCCCTGCTACGAGCGGAACCATTGAGGAAATGCCCAATCCAACCAAGCCAAAGCCAATCGAACCTCCTATAAGACTTGGATAAATAATCGCAACCAATGTTCCCGAAAAGATAAGGCAGGCATTTATAATAATAAGGTTTCTAATGCCATATTTACCCAATAGAAAATTATTCGCAAACCTGCCTATGGTCATCATCGCCATAAAAACCGAATAGCCAATTCCAATATTGTTATTTGCATTATGTACCTCTTTTTGAAAATAAACCACACTCCAAACATACATCGTGCTTTCGCAAATCATTGCAAAGAATGCAATCACTCCAAGTATAATGAGTGATTTTTCGGGTATAGCAAAGGTTTTCCCTACTTTCTCCAATTCGGGTCTGTAAAAAAGATATTTTTTGAATAAAAGAATAGTGGATATTCCCAAAGAAGCAATAATAGTGAATTGTGTTATAAACGGTATCCCGTTTTTGATTAACAGCGTTCCGATAAAAGCTCCTATAAAACCCGCCACGCTCCAAATACCGTGAAAAAAAGGCAATAAAGTTTTGTTCACATTTTGTTCCGCAATCGTTCCCTGTGTATTCATAGACACATTTACGGCACTATAAAATAATCCCGACAGAAAAAGACTGATAACAAGCTGTATCGTGGTACTGCACATACCTATTGCTACCAACGTGATATGGTATAAAATCACCCCCCAAACTGCAATGGATTTACTCGAATATTTTTTGACAAACCAACCCGAAACGGCTAATGATACCCATAAGCCAACAGGCATAGCAAATAAAACACTGCCTAACTGTCCGTCCGTTAAGTTTAGTTTTTGCTGAATATCGGCTATTCTGGAAGTCCAAGTTGTAAAACTTAATCCCAACAAAAAGAATACGATACCGACCGCAATATTTCGTTTGTTGGAAACGTACTTTTCTGGCTGTTTATTCATAGCGTTCATCGTCATTTTGCGGAAGTATTTCGGCTACGTTTGATTTTATACCGTTTATGGTCGTTCCTGCTTGCAAAAGGTCTGCTGTACCTTTCAGTAGACTATGTGGAAATGGCAGTTCGGGAACAGACAGCTTGTTTAAGGCTTTTAATTCTTCAGTGGATAATTTTAATTCCGAAGCCTTAATATTCTGCTTTAGCTGTTCTAATGTCCTTGCTCCGAGTAAAGTCGAGGTAACTCCCTTTTGGTGCATTACCCAAGCAATGGCAACAGTCGATACCGGAGCGTTTCGGTCTTTTGCAATAGCTGTCAATTGTTCAATTATCCGATAGGTATTTTCGGAAAGCTCCGGACTTATCCTGCTTTCGTTCCTGCCACTTAATTGCTGACCTTTATTTTCTCTTGTGTACTTTCCGCTTAATATGCCCTCTTTTAATGG
Organism: Chitinophaga caeni; assembly: GCF_002557795.1. NCBI lineage: Bacteria > Pseudomonadati > Bacteroidota > Chitinophagia > Chitinophagales > Chitinophagaceae > Chitinophaga > Chitinophaga caeni. The sequence continues at coordinate 1,761,681 of NZ_CP023777.1, forward strand.
CGACCAAGGCATAACACCTAATCCCATATCCAAAGCCATTGGTATTAATTCGTTCTCTACCGACCTTTCCAAAAGGGAATACTCTAATTGTAAACCAATAAATGCCGACCAACCTCTGAATTTCGCAAGCATTTGGGCTTCTGTGATTTTCCATGCAGGAGTATCGGAAACAGCGATGTACCGTATTTTTCCCGCACTTACCAAATCTTGCAAGGTCGAGAGGGTTTCTTCTATGGGTGTATGGGGGTCGTAAGCGTGCAACCAATAGAGGTCTATGTAATCGGTCTGCAATCTTTTTAAAGAATGTTCCAAAGACTGGATAATACTTTTTCTGCCCGTACCGCCACCGTTAGCGTCATAGGGGTACAGATTGCCCCAAAACTTCGTAGAAATAACCAAAGCATCTCTACGGACGGATTTATTAGCCAAAAAATCCCCAATGATTTTTTCCGAATGCCCTTTGGTGTAAATATTTGCCGTATCAATCACATTTCCGCCATTCCCGATATATTCATTCAATATTGCGTGTGCATCAGTAGGGTTTGCCCCAAAACCCCAATCTTCGCCAAAAGTCATTGTTCCCAATGTTAACGGACTGATACGCAATCCCGATTTGCCCAATGTCCTGTAATCTGTTAAACCCATAATATTTATTTTAAAATTTTGAATTGAACAAAATTAGAAAGGGCAATCTTGGGGCAATGTCCGTAATCAAACCAACTATATCGAAAATCAATCAATAATTAGTTTCCTGTTGGTAGGTTTAGTAAATTTGTCCTATGGAAAATCAGAATGATATAACGGAATTTTATAAAAAGAAAAACCTTGATATTCCTGTCTATCTCCAATGGGGAACAGCGCATTTTGATGTAATGAAAATTGATACTTTGAAGAAAAGGAACGAAGCGATTTCCTTGCTTTCCTTTACACGAAAAGGTCTCTATAAGATAAAATTGGTAAAGGGAAATTGTAAGTGTCATTATGCGGATAGGACTATCGAAATTGAAAAGTACGCTCTGGTATTTATCAACCCTATGATACCTTTTCTTCTCGAAGAAACAGAAGAACCAATAAAGGAATACTTCTGCATTTTTAATGACGAGTTTTTCAGCAATTTCGGGAATATTAGGGATTATCCCGTTTTTCAAAATCATCGGGATAATGTATATAGTTTATCGGACGATGAGTATCAGAAATTTGAAGTCCTGTTGGACAATATGAAAGAGGAACTTTCTTCTGATTATGAATACAGGTTTGATGCTATTCGCAATCTTGTATATGAGCTTATCCATAAAGCCATAAAAATGAATGGTGTCCAACCCAAAGTAACCAAAAGAAATGGTGCTGATAGCAGGATAACGTTACTTTTCGAGGAATTGCTGGCTCTGCAATTTCCCTTGCACTCAACTTCCGATTATGTCAAACTTAGAAAACCCAAAGATTTTGCCGAACAGCTTTCCGTATCCATTAATCACTTAAATAAAGCCGTTAAGCATATCCGCAATAGAACCACTTCGGAAATTATTACGGACAGGATATTACAGGAAGCAAAAATATTGTTGAAAATCACGGACTGGTCAGTTTCAGAAATTGGCTATTCTTTAGGTTATGAAACTCCGTCAAGGTTTATTTATACTTTTCGTAAAAATATGGGTGTGTCGCCTTTGATATATAGAAATGAAAATACCTAAATAGGTATCTGCTATGCTGTTTTACCTCAATTCCTCTATACGATTTAGCGACAAAAGACCGTCCAACCTTAACGATATAAACGCCTGTTCTAATCAACAAGATTTTTTCACAACCTCCTACCTTTCTTCTTTTTTTTCTTCATTCGTTTGGCGAACTGTTCTTCTTCGTAGTCGTTGCCTTGTGCATCGGGTAACAGGCTGAACAGCCCACCAATATTAAAATTAGTCGAATGCTCCTGTGGAATAAACTCAAAAAGGTCTTTCGTAGGCAAATCGTCCATTGTATTTGTTTTGGAAACAGGATTGTCCTGTATCTTCAATTCAGGTTTGTTTCCGTTATTCCACCAATCATTGAAAACATTTGCCGAGAGGTTTCTATCCAGTGCTGAACCGTTCCAAACACTACGGCTTTCATGGTCGATAAAGGTTATACCGTAAATCCGTCCGTTATCGTTCCTTCGGACAACCGTATTAATGCCCTGTTCAATAAGTTGCTTTTTAAATTCTGTTTCGCTGTTCGTGGTATGTATAGCCAATTCAACGGTATTCTTTAAAACTGACCTTGCAGGATTGGTTTTCAATTTCTCTTTGGACTGCTCAAAGTGTTTTTGTAATTGTGCTACGCCTGCATCTTTTCCAAATAGCGATGCTTTGAACGGATTGCTTGCCTTGTTTCCTTTCTCGTCCAATGCTACATACACCAATCCGTTTACGGTCTGACCGTCCCGTTCGCCTTTGACTTCTTCCGCTGTAATGTTGAATAGCGACAGCAAAGCATTATAGCTTCCCATAGTTGGAAAGCTGTAATATTTTGGCAAGTGACGGACTACCGAAGCTATTTGACTTTTAATATCGCCTTTCTGCTGTTCCACCTTTTTGAAAATCTTATCGGCTTGTTTCTGCTCCTGCTCAGTGGCTTTGTGCAAGTTATATTTCTGCTCCAAATCCCGACAGATAGCCATTGAGCGTGGGTGGTCGTAATCATCGGGGATTTTCTTTCCGTCAATGCCTACGCAGGTCGAACCGTAAAAAGGTCATCGAAAAGAAAAGCCAATTGCAGGAAGTCGAGGAAAAACTGTTTTCTGTCGAAGAGAAATGGATAAAGAACGAAATCAACAAGGATACCTATGGCCGTTGGTATTCGATATACAGCAACGAGATACTGAACCTAAAAGGAGCAATAGAACGGTTGAGCAATGACCAAAGCAAGGCGTTCAGCATCTTGGAAGACAACCTAAACCTATTGACGGATATGCGCCATGTGTATACGGTGTCCGATACCCTGCAAAAGAGGGAATTTGTGAACAGGGTGTTCGACAGCAATCTGTACTATGAAAACGGCATTTATCGAACACCTACCATGCTCGGTTTATTTTCACATAACCATCTGGAAATGAAAGAAAAGGGATTGCTGATTTACGAAAAAAAAGAGGGTCTTCTTGATGAAGACCCTCTCAGCGGAGAAGAAGGGATTCGAACCCTTGAAACCCTTTCGAGTTTACACACTTTCCAGGCGTGCCAGTTCAACCACTCCTGCACTTCTCCAGTGTTTTTGCGGGATGCAAAGATAACTGTTTAAATGAAATATACAAAAAAGCCCGAGGAAATTTTTGCTCTCCGGGCTTTTTGTCAATATTAATCTTCGGATTCGATAGTCAATTCTCCACGTAAAGGCACTTCTATAAAGCGTTTTACTTCTGCTAGCGACAAGTTCTGACCCAATAAATACATCAATTTCGTAGTAGCCGCTTCGAAAGTCATATCATGACCGCTCACGACGCCGATTTGCTTCAAGTTGGAACTGGTTTCATACTTACCCAATTCCACGGAACCACCGTCACATTGAGTAATGTCCACGATAACGATCCCTTTCTTGATCGCGTTTGACAGTGTTTCCAGGAACCATTCTTGGGTGGAAGCGTTACCGCTGCCGAAGGTTTCCATGATAACGCCTTTCAGGCCGGGAACGTTCAGGATAGATTCTACCACCTTCCTCGTAATGCCCGGGAAAATCTTCAACACGCTGATGTTGGGATCCATCTCCTTGTTAACCTTCAACGGCTCCGTAGGGGCGGGTAGTACATAATTGTGCTTATGTTTAATATCGATGCCGGCTTCCGCTAATGCCGGGTAATTCATTGAATAAAAGGCTTCGAACTTCTCGGCATTATATTTTTTGGCCCTGTTGCCGCGGAACAACATGAAATCAAAATAGATACATACTTCCGGCACCATTACCGTACCGTTGGAATGTTTCATCGAAGCTATTTCCATCGCGGTAATGATATTTTCCTTGGCATCTGTCCTGATTTTGCCGATAGGCAATTGCGAACCTGTTAAAATCACGGGCTTATTTAAGTTCTCCAGCATGAAACTCAATGCGGAAGCCGTAAATGCCATCGTATCGGAGCCGTGTAGAATCACGAATCCATCGTAACGATCGTAGCGGTCTTCGATAATACTGGCCAGCTCCGACCAGATTTCCGGCTGCATGTCGGAAGAGTCTATCGGGGGATTAAACGCGTAGACGTAAAAGTCTATTCCCATGCGGTATAATTCCGGCAGATTATTACGGATCTCGTTAAAACCGATCGGGCGCAAGGCCTTGGTTTTTTCGTCGTAAATCATCCCCACGGTACCACCGGTATAAATGATGAGAATCTTTGTCATTCAGTGCTATTAAAAATGCACTGCAAATGTAACACTGGATTAATTAAAGCGTTTTGAATAATTTGGCCGCATTGATGGATGTAATAGAGGCTACTTCCTCAATTTTTAGATTTTTTATATCTGCGATCTTTTGAGCGATGATCGGGATGTAGGCGCTCTCGTTCCTTTTCCCACGGTATGGGCTCGGGGCAAGGTAAGGCGCATCGGTCTCTAAAACGATATGTTGCAGGTCGATGGCTTCGACTATTTTGTCCAACCCGGCCTTCTTAAAGGTCACCACGCCACCGATCCCCAGGTAAAAGCCCAAATCGATAATTTCTTTCGCTTCTTCCAGGCTGCCGGAGAAACAATGGAACACCCCGCCAAGGTTACCGTCATGAATTTTCTTGACTACATCGATACATTCCCTCGTAGATTCACGGCTATGTATCGCGATGGGTAGCTTGCGTTCTACTGCCCATTGTACTTGCGTTTCAAAAGCAAGGTATTGTTGCTCCGTATGTGTTTTATCCCAATAGAAATCCAGTCCGATTTCCCCGATGGCATAAAATTTCCCTTTATCCAGCCATTCCCGCACAATTTGCAGTTCATCTGCAACGTTTTCTTTAACATATACTGGGTGTAAGCCCATCATGGGGAAACAATGTCCCGGGAATTGATCCACGAGGCTCATCATACCTTCAATGGAACTACTATCAATATTTGGCATGTATAGGTGGTCTACCCCGGCGTCTAGCGCACGTTGGATCATTTCAGGACGGTCCTGTTCAAATTCTTCGGAATACAGGTGCACATGGGTATCGATAAAATTCATTATATATTCTTTTTTTATTATAAATTGTTTTGAGTAATTTTAGAAAAAATTACCATATATCGTTATAAGGACGATATGCAAAGTTACCATACTCTATAAAAAATCTACAATGCATTGTTATTTTAACACGAACAAGGTGATTACTGCGGCCGTATTAGCCGTTTTTTCTACGACCCTATTCTTTGCCTGTACAAAGGATAATAAGCAAACACAGCAGGATGTTGACGATAATGCCGTGATAAGATTAGCCGCACAACAAGCCGTTGCCAGCGAAACTTACGATGATGTTTTCGATGTGACCTTGGCATTAAATGCTAACAACCAGGGTAGCTTGGGGCGTAGAAGCTCGGAATTCCAGGATGTCATTTCCCAAAAGATCTGGTATTGCGGTTCTGCTTCCGTGAGCATCGTTCCGCTGGACCTGGAAACCTGGCCTAAAACGGTAACCGTTGACTTCGATGCGGGATGCACCGATAGCAGCCGTGTAAGAAGCGGTAAGATGAAAATAGTGCTCAGTGCGCCGTTATTAAGCACCAATAGCACTGCCACCGTTACCTTTGAAAACTACAAGGTCAATAATGTAGCTGTGCAAGGTGAAGTGTTGATAACTAATTTATCAGCCAATAATGTATTTAAATATTCCACAAAGGTTACTGAAGGTAAACTGACCTATGGCGATACGTTATGGGTTAAATACAATGGCATCAAAACCGTGGAGCAAACCGCGGGATCTGCCACGCCATTGAATTTATTAGATGATGTATATGCCGTAAGCGGCAACGCTACCGTTGAAAATAGCGATGGCAATGGCGCTTCGGTGAATATTACATCGCCATTGGTTAGGAAACTAAACTGCGGCTATGTTAGCCAAGGTACTATGGATATCGTGGTATATGGTAATGCTGCCAGTATTGATTACGGTAATGGCGACTGTGATAACAAGGCCATGATGACTTACAAGAATAAGCAGATAGAAATCACTTTGCCTAATTAATTTGTTCAATTACTTTGCTTGCAAATAGGTAGAGGTTACCATCCCGGTAGCCTCTATTTTTTAGCGCAATGCTTCCATGGCCCAACCCTTCTTCTTGCAAAACTCTAAAACCCTTGGCAAAGCGTATTCCAATCGATCCCAAGCTTTTTCACTATCATGAAATACCACGATGGAGCCTGGTTGTATCTTGAATACCACGTTTTGCACGCACTGTTCCCCGCTGATATCCGTATCGAAATCCGCGCTCAAAACATCCCACATTATGATTTTATAAGGTGGCTGCATCTCCTTCAGATGCTTGATCTGGAATGGTGATATGCGGCCATATGGTGGCCTGAACAAATGTGAATCAATATATTTTGCGGCTTCGCTTATATTTTCGAGATACTTGGCATTGCCTGTTTTCCAGCCGTTAAGGTGGTTATGGGTATGGTTGCCAACTGCATGACCTTCGTTTAAAACCTGTTGATACACTTCGGGATGTGCCAGCACGTTTTTGCCAATGCAAAAAAAGGTGGCCTTCGCGCCATATTTATTGAGTTGCTCCAGCACGAACGGGGTAATTGTAGGATGCGGGCCATCATCAAAAGTGATATATACCTTGGGTACGGCGGGGGATAGACTCCAAACGCAGCTTTTGTAAATCGCTTTTAGAAATCCGGGTGTTTTTGTAAAATAAAACATGTAATGGGTTTTCCTGCTGTTAATTGAACTTATTGCAAAGTAAAGGAATGTTACGAAAACAAGCATATCATCAACCAAAATTCAAATTTTCTTACCCGGTGCTTTTCCTGTTTTTCAGCCGTTAAATATTACCTTTGCGAAATATGGCACATGATAAAGTTAGGGTGCGCTTCGCACCAAGTCCAACCGGTGGCCTGCACCTAGGAGGTGTACGTACGGTTCTGTTTAATTATTTGTTTGCTAAAAAGCATGGCGGCGAGTTTGTATTACGCATCGAGGATACGGATCAAACAAGGTATGTTCCCGGTGCCGAGGAATATATCGTTGAATGCTTGAAATGGTGTGGCCTTAACCCGGACGAAAGCCCGGAACTGGGTGGCCCCTATGGCCCATACCGCCAGAGCGAAAGGAAGGCATTGTACCGCCAGTACGCGGAACAACTCGTTAAAGATGGCTTCGCCTACTACGCTTTCGATACCCCGGACGAACTGGAAGTGATGCGTGACCAAGAAAGGATTAACGGGAACCACTCCCCGCAATATAACCACAATATCCGCATGCACATGCGCAATTCTTTGACTTTACTCCCTGCCGAAGTAGAGGAATTATTGAGCAAAAATACGCCGCATGTGATCAGGATCAAGATGCCCGCAAATGATGAGTTGACATTCACGGACATGATCCGAGGGGATGTTACCTTCAACACCGGCACGGTGGATGACAAGGTATTATTGAAAGCAGACGGTATGCCGACTTACCACTTGGCAGTGGTAGTCGATGACTACCTGATGAAGATCTCCCATGCTTTCCGCGGTGAGGAATGGTTGCCGTCTGCACCGGTACATATATTATTATGGAAATACCTGGGCTGGGAAAAAAGCATGCCGCAATGGGCGCATTTACCTTTGATCCTGAAACCGGATGGAAATGGTAAGCTGAGTAAACGTGATGGCGACCGCTTGGGTTTCCCCGTTTATGCAATGAACTGGACAGATCCTAATACCGGCGAGTTAACAGGTGGTTTCCGCGAGCTGGGATTCCTGCCGGAAGCCTTTGTGAATATGCTGGCATTATTAGGTTGGAATGATGGAACGGGACAGGAAATATTCTCCCTGGAGGAATTGGAAGAGAAATTTAGCATTGAAAGGGTGCATAAATCCGGCGCTAAATTCGATTTTGAAAAAGCCAAATGGTTTAACCATCAACATATTCAAAAGAAAAGCGGCGCGGAGTTGGCCGCATTATTCATGCCATACTTACTTGGCAAAGGTATTCAAGCCAGCGAGGATAAAGTAGCTGCCATTGCAGACCTGGTAAAAGAACGTTTGCATTTTGTAAATGAAATCTGGGATCAAGGATTCTTCTTTTTCCAAGCCCCGGCTTCTTATGATGCAGATGCCATCAAACCGAAATGGACCCCTGCAAAACAAGCTTTCTTCGAAGAATGGATGCAACAGTTGCCCGGCTTACAGCCATATAATTTCGAGAGCTTGGAAACAAGCTTCAAGGCACTGGCTGCAACAAGGGAGATCAAAATGGGCGAACTGCAATTGCCGTTCAGGATCATGTTGACAGGCGGTAAGTTTGGCCCAACGGTATTTGCCATTGCAGAACAACTCGGCGCAGGCGAAACCGCTGACCGGATCAAGAAGGGATTACCTGCTTTTAACGCGTAATTTTTTTAGATAATTTTAAAATCCCGCTATGCTTGAAAAAGTATAGCGGGATTTTATTTACCCGCTGCGGTGAGAAAAATATATTCGTGGATGTAGTAGGTGTGTTTGGTCGGAATGATTTTTAAATTCTTCTGCGACCCGTCACAATAAAAAAACGGGGACGATCATTAATCATCCCCGCATATAGTTTGTATATCAAGTATATTATTTCTTCTTCGATTCCTTCGCCCAGGTATCTTTTAATGTAACCGTACGATTAAAAATCAACGCCCCTTCCTTGCTGTCCGGGTCTACGCTAAAATATCCTTTCCGCAAGAATTGGAAACGATCACCTACTTTGGCAGAAGCTAAATTCGGTTCGATGTATGCGTTTTCTACTACATGCAATGAATCAGGGTTGATGAAATCTTTGAAATCGCCTTCTTCCATAGCCGGGTTCTCTACTTTGAATAAGCGGTCATACAAATTCACCTTGGCGGTTTTTGCATGGGCTGCACTTACCCAGTGAATCGTACCTTTTACATGGATGCCGCTGGTATCTTCACCACTTTTACTGTTCTCGATATACTCGGCATATACAGTGGTAATATTACCGGATTCATCTTTGTCGAAGCCGGTACACTTCACTATATAAGCATGTTTCAAGCGTACCATCAGGTCCGGGCCGAGGCGGAAGAATTTCTTCGGCGGTTCTTCCATAAAATCTTCGCGCTCGATGTAAATCGTATTGGAGAAAGGTATCTCGCGGCTGCCGCTACCGGGATCCTCCGGGTTATTTTCACCTTTGAGTATTTCTACCTTGTCCTTGCCGTAATTAGTAATCACCAGTTTAATGGGATCCAACACCACCATCACGCGGTTAGCCGTTTTATTTAACTCTTCGCGGATGAAAAACTCCAAGGTGCTTAAGTCGATCAGGTTATCCCTTTTGGCTACGCCGATCCTGTCGCAGAAATTGCGGATGCTGGACGGGGTGTATCCTTTCCTTCTGAACCCGCTGATAGTAGGCATCCTCGGATCATCCCAACCCGAAACGTATCCTTCGTTCACCAATTGCAACAACTTACGTTTACTCATCACGGTGTAGGACAGGTTCAGCCTGGCAAATTCGTATTGGTGCGATGGGAAAATCTCCAAGGATTTGATAAACCAGTCGTACAGCGGGCGGTGCGGAATAAACTCCAACGTACAGATCGAATGGGTGATTTCTTCGATACTATCGCTTTGCCCATGCGCAAAATCATACATCGGGTAAATGCACCATTTATCCCCGGTACGGTGGTGGTGGGCATGCTTGATGCGGTACATGATCGGGTCGCGCATGTGCATATTCGGTGCGGCCATATCTACCTTGGCACGGAGTACCTTTTCGCCATCTTTATATTTACCGGCTTTCATATCCCGGAAAAGCTGCAAGTTTTCTTCCACGCTGCGGTTGCGGTAAGGACTGTCCGTTCCGGGAGTGGTGGGCGTGCCTTTTAATTGAGCAATTTGTTCCGCGCTGGAATCGTCCACGTAAGCCAATCCTTTCCCGATCAGTTTTTCTGCAAAGGCATACAACTGGTCAAAATAATCGGAAGCATAAAACACGTCGGCCCATTCAAAACCCAGCCATCGAATATCGTTCATGATAGAATCCACGTACTCGGTATCTTCCGTGATCGGGTTCGTATCATCGAAACGCAAGTTTGTCTTGCCATTGTATTTTTTTGCCAAACCAAAATTCAAACAGATGGATTTCGCGTGGCCGATATGCAGGTAACCATTTGGTTCCGGGGGAAACCGGGTTAAAATCCTGCCACCGTTTACGCCGTTGGCGATATCATCTTCAACGATTTGTTCTATAAAATTCAGAGATCTTTCTTCGCTCATAAAGTATATTTACCGGATTGCAAATGTAATATAAAGTAACTTTTCAAGATGTAACAAAGGGGGAGATATTCCCAGTTTCAGCTTTACTGCTGCTGGAAAAATTGCTGTAGATCGGGTTGTAGAAGGAGTACTTTGTTCTTCATCGTTATTAAGTGTAGCTGTAAAGATACTGAATTGTCACCTAATTTTTATACTATGCACAGTTGTTAATAGGCTATTCACAAGTTTTGCTAGGTTATATTACCATGTTTCTAAGGTTATGAACCGTGTTTTTGTGATTTTAAACATGAAATTCACATGAAATTACCGGTTATGCACATTTGATGTTGCCTGCAAGTCCACCGGGAATATTAAAAAAGGTTACATTTACAGTTGAATAATTCAATCAGAATGGTCAACTCAATCAACAGGCCCATCAGGGTTTTAGTGGCAAAAGTAGGATTAGACGGGCATGACCGCGGGGCAAAGGTCATCGCCGCAGCATTGAGAGATGCAGGTATGGAAGTGATTTATACAGGTTTAAGGCAGACGCCTGAAATGGTCGTAAATGCTGCCTTGCAGGAAGATGTGGACGCTATCGGGATCAGTATTCTTTCCGGGGCGCATATGACGGTATTCCCCAAGATCATCCAGCTCATGAAAGACAAGGGGATGGATGATGTATTATTGACAGGGGGCGGCATTATACCGGACACTGATATGACGGAATTGTATGATATGGGCGTAGGAAAGCTATTCCCTCCCGGCACCAATACCCATGAAATAGCTGATTATATCAGTGCATGGACTGCCGGGCACAGAAATTTTTAAATTTTTGAAACTTTTTTAAAACCTGGTCGTCTTTATTTAAAGTCAAGGAAATTTTAAAAAAGCAAGCTATATGAAAATCACCCGTTTTATAGGATGCCTATGCTTACTCGGCTGCTTGTCGACCGCTAGTTTTGCACAAGAAGTATCAACCGAAACCAACGCTAAGAATGAGCGTAAATGGACTTTTAAGTTCGCGCACCATCCCAATAAAGAGATTGTAAAGCCCCGATCGACTTATTTTACTTTCATGGGACATGTGGGTATGTTTGCCGGCTCGCAGGTAAAAATAGGCGGGGATGCCGTGCATTCAAATGTACGTTTCACGCAATTTTTCCAGATGGGCCCGCATTTTAATATCAATTTCAGCCGGAAGATCGGTATGTTCACGGGCTTAGAAGTGAAAAACCTAGGATTTATCGCGAAGGAAGAACCGGGCGTGAAGATTAAGCGCCGCGTATATACGCTGGGAGTGCCGGTAGCCTTCAAGATCGGTGATGTAAACGGGACAAATTATTTCTACTTCGGGGGGCAATATGACCTCGCGATGAATTATAAAGAAAAGACTTTTGTTGATGGTAAAAAGGTGGATAAGTTCAATGAATGGTTCAGCGACAGGACGCCCCTTTGGATGCCTTCGCTATTCGTCGGCGTGCGTTTCAATCAATTCTTCGGAATCAGGGCGCAATATTATCCCCAAAATTTCATGAATACGGATTTTACACTGCATAAACCGCCAACGGGAGTGGATCCCAAGCCTTACCAGGATTACAGGGTAAGGGTAGCAGCCTTATCCTTTACCTACGAGTTTGGTAAAGCTTCGCGTTGCGATTGCTGGTAGTCATTTTTTCTATCTATATAATAATTTTTGCAAGGACGGGTTGCTTCGGCAGCCCGTTTTTTATTTGCGGTAATGGAATGGATGCTACCATAAGGCATTCCCCCGAATTTGACGTAACTTAGTTAGCCTAAAAAACATACACCATGTACACGAACCTGACGACCGAATTAGCAGACGGTATTTTAACGATTACGATCAACAGGCCCAGCAAGATGAACGCCTTAAATCAAGAGGTAATGCGCGAGCTGGCCCTGGCGGTAGATGAAGTATATAATAATATTGATGTAAGAAGTGCGATCATCACGGGAGCAGGCGAAAAAGCCTTCGTTGCCGGGGCCGATATCAGCGAATTTCTACAGTTAAATACAGAAGAAGGCGCGGATCTAGCTAACCGCGGCCAGCTAATTTTTCAACGGATCGAAGAAAGTCCCAAGCCGATAGTAGCAGCAGTAAACGGCTTTGCTTTGGGGGGTGGTTGCGAGTTAACGATGGCTTGCCACTTCAGGGTAGCCGCCGAGAATGCAAAGTTTGGTCAGCCGGAAGTGAACTTAGGATTGATCCCGGGATACGGCGGCACGCAGCGTTTGGTACAATTGATCGGGAAGGGAAAAGCTATGGAGCTGATGATGACGGGGGATATGATCGATGCAGCCGAGGCTTTGCAGCTAGGTTTGGTAAACCATGTTGTTCCGGCTGGCCAGTTAGTAGAAAAAACAAGGGAAATACTCCTGAAGATCCATGCAAAAGCGCCTTTAGCCATTGCCAAAGTAATCAAGTGCGTAAATGCATATTACAAGGAAGGGGAAGACGGTTTTAAAACCGAAGCGCAACAGTTCGGGGAATGCTTCGCTACTAGGGATTTACAAGAAGGGGCAAGTGCTTTCATGGAGAAAAGGAAGCCGGATTTTAAGGGGGAATAATTAATTATATATAAGCTGGATACGGAAAAATATAGCCTTTTTGCCTGAATTCATGTAGGTTTGTATCCCAAAAATTACGTTTATGGACTTCAGAATAGAGAAAGATACGATGGGTGAGGTAAAAGTGCCTGCCAACGCGTATTATGGCGCACAGACCCAACGTTCCGTTGAAAATTTCAAAATTGCTCAAAGCACCAACCGGATGCCGATCGAAATTATCAGGGCATTTGCATACCTGAAAAAAGCCGCGGCATTGACGAACCAAGCGGCCGGTGTTTTACCGGAAGAGAAAGCGAAACTGATCGCCGGGGTGTGTGATGAAATCTTGGAAGGTAAATTGGATGATCAATTCCCCTTGGTAGTTTGGCAAACCGGTTCAGGCACCCAATCCAATATGAACGTGAACGAGGTAGTTGCCTACCGCGGTCACGTATTGAACGGCGGCGCCTTGACAGATAAGGAGAAATTCCTTGCACCGAACGACGATGTAAATAAATCTCAATCTTCGAACGATACTTTCCCGACAGCCATGCACATCGCGGCATATAAAATGTTGGTGGAAGTGACGATCCCGGGTATTACCAAGTTGAGGAATACCTTGGCCGACAAAGCCGAAGCATATATGCACGTTGTGAAAATCGGCCGTACCCATTTCATGGATGCAACGCCGTTAACGCTCGGGCAGGAACTGAGCGGCTACGTTTCACAACTAGATCACGGATTGCGTGCAATCGATAATACCTTGGCGCATTTGAGCGAATTGGCCTTGGGTGGAACCGCGGTAGGAACCGGCATTAATACACCGAAAGGTTATGCTACAAACGTAGCTAAGAAGATCGCTGAACTGACAGGGTTGCCTTTTGTTTCAGCAGAAAATAAATTTGAGTCACTCGCTGCGCATGATGCTATCGTTGAAGCGCACGGCGCCTTGAAAACCGTTGCTGTTAGCCTGATGAAAATCGCCAACGATATCCGGATGTTGAGCTCCGGCCCGCGTGCAGGTATCGGTGAAATACATATCCCCGATAACGAACCGGGTTCTTCCATCATGCCGGGTAAAGTGAACCCGACGCAATGTGAAGCATTGACGATGATCGCGGCGCAAGTTTTAGGAAACGATGTGGCCATCAACATCGGTGGTGCAACGGGTCATTTCGAACTGAACGTGTTTAAACCGATGATGATATACAACTTCCTGCATTCAGCGCGATTGATCGGGGAAGGTTGCGTTAGCTTTAATGATAAATGCGCGGTTGGTATCGAACCGATCGAAGCGAACATTAAGAAACATGTTGATAATTCGCTGATGTTGGTAACGGCTTTAAATACGCATATCGGTTATTATAAAGCTGCGGAAATTGCCCAAAAAGCACATAAAGAAGGAACTACCTTGAAAGAAATGGCTTTGAAATTGGGGTATGTTACCGCCGAGGAATTTGACCAATGGGTTGATCCATCCAAGATGGTAGGAGAATTGAAAGGCAGATAAAATTTAATTGCTGAAAATATGTAAATAGCCGGCTCATAAAAGGGCCGGCTATTTTTATGCAATAAGTTTTGAGATTGAATTGTTTCTGTAAAGCCACCACACGAGGTATGGTGGCTTTTAGACTTTGGTTAATAAATGGTGTAACAAACGATGCGTTAATTTTCGTTAAACTTTCCTAAGATAAGCATAATTCGGCAAAAAAATAATGAAAGATTCATTATAATCCGTTTATATACAATATTTTATAAAATTTATTGGAACATGACAAGGTATATCGTGCGGAGACTTAAAAGGATAACCATTACTCCCACCATGATCATCAGGGGTTTCCTTTTTATTTTTCTTACCAGGATGGCAGCGAAAGGGGAGGCCATGACTCCGCCGATGACTAAACCTACGATGACTTGCCAACTATCGATACCGTTGAATAACAGGAAAGTTCCGGCGCTGGAAAGGGAAATGAAAAACTCGGCGGCATTCACCGAACCGATAGTATAATGAACGGTGCGGCCCTTGCTTAATAAAGTCGATGTAACAATCGGTCCCCAACCACCGCCGCCGATGGCATCCATGAAACCGCCGAAAAAGGCCAATGGCCCGAGGCGTTTCGTTTTGCTGCGTGTTTGCTTTTTCTTCAATGCCTTCCTTAATATCATGATACCGAGGATCAATAAGTAAGCGCTCATGAAGGGTTTAATCACATCGCCGTCTATTTTGTCGGATAGCAAATAGGCGCCGATAATAGCGCCGATCATACCGGGTATCAATAAATTCAGGAACAATTTCTTATTAACATTTCCCAGTTTAAAATGCGCGATCCCGCTTGCCCCGGTCGTAAATACTTCGGCTACGTGCACGCTGGTACTCGTAATTGCCGGGGGAACGCCCATACCTAGTAACATGGATGAAGATGAAGCGCCGTAGGCCATACCCAACGCGCCGTCGATGATTTGTGCAACCAATCCCACGCCGATAAAAAACATTAGTTTATCCGTAAAAACCGTACTGACTACATCATGGATCTTTGCTTGCGTAGCGGCCGTTATCCCGAAAAGATAAGTAAACCATAGCGTGGCCACCAAAATGGCAATCCCCGCTGCGATCATGATCCACAGCCAATATTTCTTTTTATTATCGTCGTTGACAAGGTCGATCAACACTTCCTGCGACTCAAAAGTCGCCGGGGCTTGCTCTAATTTATCTATCGCTTCGTTATTAGACATGAATTATAAAAGTAGTATAGTCTATAGAAATTGTAGACTAAAGGTAGGGGGAAATATTTGTATCTACAAATTTTTATAAATAGAAATTTTCTAAAAGAAGGCGTAATACTGTTGGTAAGCGGTTATAAACCGCAGTTTAGGATGGGATATCAATTACGAACCAGGAATATTTACCTATAAGAAAAAGTACGGCCGGGGAAATATGAATTTCCCCGGCCATGTTTTTTATAAATGATTTTTATAATGTTTCTTGCTGGCTGTCATGCTCTCCCGATGCATGATCTTGATCTCCGGACGATACTATCGCCTCATCTTGGTTAGCTTTCAAGGTTTGCTTTTTTTGCTCCATATGGGCATGTAAAAACCTTCTTTGGAATACCAAGATACTGATAACGCCGATGGAAATAGCCGCATCTGCAATGTTAAACACGGGTCTGAAGAAGATAAAATATTCACCTCCCCAAATAGGAACCCACTTGGGCAAGTAACCTTCATATAACGGGAAATAAAGCATATCCACCACCTTCCCATGCAGGAAAGTACCGTAGCCGCCACCTGCCGGTAAGAACTGTGCAACCTCGTAAGGCGTACTTTCAGAGAAGATCAAACCGTAAAACATACTGTCGATCAAGTTCCCGGCAGCGCCGGCAAGGATTAATGAACCGCAGATCAATAAGCCCTTGTGATAATTTTCGCGCACCAGCTTACGCATGAACACGAATCCAACAACTACCGCGATCAACCTGAATAATGTCAGGAATATCTTTCCAAATTCACCACCGAATTGTAAGCCGTAAGCCATTCCTTCATTCTCGATAAAATGAATATGAAACCAATCCGGGAAAATGGTGAATTGCTCGGTTATGGCCATATTTGTTTTCACCCAAAACTTCAATGCCTGATCTACGATCAACACCAGGACTACAATCAGTACAACGTTACGATATTTCAAAATGAATCAAATTTTCTCAAAAATAAGCGAATAATCCAAACTCGGAAATCCTTCGCTAGTAATATTACGTTAAAATATGATGTTATTCTTGAAAATATACTCTTTTCACCCTTTGCGAGATGCCTGTCATAATCTCGTACGGTATCGTATCTCCCCAGGTGGCAAGTTGCTGCAATGGCAACGCGGCTCCAAACACGAGCACCTCATCACCTTCCTGCACATTGGGTACTGCGCTCACATCCAGCATCAACATATCCATGGCTATTACCCCGGCTACAGGCACTAATTGACCATGTAACATCATCTTCCCTTTGCCATTGCCAAGGTTGCGCGGGTATCCATCAGCATAACCAATTCTCACCGTGGCGATGGTAGCCGGTTTTTTAGATTTCCACTTAGCTCCATATCCAACAGGTTCGCCGGCAGGAATTTTTTTGACTTGTGCTATGGTGGTCTTCAGTGTACTCACGTTCTGCAACTTTTCTTGCATCTCCGGGTTGCCATCGATGCCGTACATACCGATTCCCAACCGGACCATATCAAATTGCAAGTCGGGATGGCGGCTGATCGCGGCGCTATTGGCAATATGCCGCAATACCGGGTAGCACAATGCTTTCCTGATCTCCCCGCTCATCTCTGTAAATAATTCACCTTGCTTTTTAGTAAAAGCATCCATGAAAGGATCTTCGCTGGCTGCAAGGTGACTGAATATGGACTTCACATGGAAATAATCTTGCTCCATCAATAACTTAATCAACCGCGGAATATCTTTCTTTTCGAAACCTAAACGGTGCATACCGGTATCGAGCTTCAAATGGATAGGATATTGCGTTTTCCCCGCTATGCGTACTTCTTCTTCGAATAACTGGAATACATGTAATGAATAGATCTCCGGTTCCAAGTTCCATTGCAAGATGGCATCGAATGAACTGGGTTCGGGATTCATGACCATGATAGGTAAGGTAATTCCCGCGCGGCGGAGTTCTACGCCTTCATCGGCATAAGCCACGGTGAGGTAGTCTACGCCCATGAACTGCAATTGGCTCGCGATTTCGTAACTACCGCTGCCATAGGAGAAGGCCTTCACCATACCCATCAGCTTGGTGCCGGGTTTCAGGATGGCCTGGTATTGCTGAACATTGTGAGAAATGGCTCCCAGGTTGATTTCCAAGATGGTTTGATGCGCTTTCTGTTCGAGTAACTTGATGATTCTTTCAAATTCAAATACCCGGGCGCCCTTTACCAGTATGGTTTCATTATTATATTCTTGCGGATTAAATTCCTGTAGAAATTCTTCCGTACTATTATAAAATGCGCTTTTGAGGTTGGGCAATTGCTGGAATACCCTTTTTTCCCTGCCGATACCTTTACCTATGCCGACTAATTTCTGAATACCCTTTTTATCGAGCAGGTCGGCCACTTCTTCATACAAACTGGCTTCACTCTTACCGCTTTGCAAGATATCGCTCAAGATCACTGTTTTCAGCAGGTGCTGCCTTTGCTGTTGTAAAAAGTCGAGGGCAATGGTTAATGAGCCGAGGTCGGAATTATAGCTATCGTTGATAACGGAGCAGTTATTGATACCTTGTTTCAGCTCCAGTCGCATCGCGATATTTCCCAGGCCGAGCATGCGTTCCTGTATCACTTCTTGCGATTTACCCAGGTACAACATCACTACCCAACAATGGATAGCGTTCTCGATAGAACCTTCATCCACGAACGGGATCGTGATATGCATCGGTTCTTCTTTGAACATGGCATCGATGCGGGTACTATTCTCTTCTTTGTCAATATTAATAATGCGGATATCGGCCTCGGTTTTTCTTGACCAGCTCAATATCTGCATACTGTTGTCACCTTCTTTTTTACCAACTTGGTTGTGGAAAGTGTTGACACATTCATTCAATACCAGGTAATCCTTGCAATATATCAGCACATCGCTTTTCATGAACAGCACCAGTTTCTCATTGATTTTCTGGCGGATGTTCAGGAAGCCTTCGTTATGTGCTTCCCCGATATTGGTAAATACCCCGATAGTTGGCCGGATGATCTTTTCCAGGTTCACCATCTCGCCCGGTTGGGAGATGCCGGCTTCGAAGATCGCGAGATCATTTTCCGGTTTCATCTGCCAAACAGATAAGGGAACGCCTATTTGCGAGTTATAGCTCTTCGGGCTACGAACGATATTATAATCTTTTTCCAACAATTGGTAGAGCCATTCTTTTACGATGGTTTTACCGTTGCTTCCGGTGATGCCGATTACAGGTATTTGGAATTGTTGGCGGTGATGCGCCACGAGTGCATGCAATGCCTGCATTGTATCTTTTACTAATATGAAATTAGCCTCGGGATACTTTGACAAGTCCGGAGTTTCGCTGACGATGAAATTGCTGACTCCTTTTTGATACACTTCGTCGATAAATTGATGTGCGTTTCTCCTGTTGCTCACCAATGGAATAAATACGGAAGTTTCCGCGAAATTGAGTTTACGGCTGTCCAATAAAATATGCTCGAATTCCGGGTTCCCGGTTTGTTGTAGTAATTCTCCCTTAAGGAATTTACTGGTACTGTCTGCGTTATACACGTTCATCAAATTAAAATCAAAGAGTTGGCTATTGCCGGTTCCAGGTATAAGGATAAATGAGCGTGGTGCTGGTTCCGATAATGCTTACTGTCTTTTCCCTTCTCAAACGCCGGTTGGAAGATGTGCCTTAAACTATTCTGATGGTTCCTGCGCTGGTTCTTTTTCTTTTTGGCGGTAAATGGAATACACGATTGATCCTGCTAAACAAAGTACGATCATGATCAAAGATACATAGACCGGCAACTTGATTTTGAAGATTTCGAGTAACATTTTCAAGCCGATAAATATTAATACAATGGCAATACCTTGCTGCAAGTAATCGAACTTGTTAACCGCGCCTCTCAATAAGAAGAACAATGAACGTAATCCGAGTACGGCAAAAATATTCGAGGTATATACTACTAACGGATCCTGTGATATAGCAAATACGGCAGGGATGGAGTCTAAGGCAAAGATAACATCCGTTACTGCCAACATGACCACCACCACGGATAAATTGGTAAGGTAAGTTTTACCATCCCGCTTCATGGTGAATTTCCCCAGGGGATCTTCATGCGTAATGCGCAAGTACCGGTTCATGAATTTATACGCGATATTTTCTTCCGGTTTAAATTCTTCATGTTGATCCGCTTTAAACATCTTGAAACCCGTATACACCAAGATGGCGCCGAAGATATACAACAACCAATGGAATTTCGCGATCAGGGTTACCCCGATCGTAATGAATACGGCGCGGAACAAGATGGCCATCAGGATACCGATGAGGAGTACCCTGGCATATTGTTCTTCCTTGACTTTGAAAAAAGCGAATATCAATATAAATACAAATATATTGTCAATCGAAAGCGACCATTCCATCAGGTAAGCGCTGAGGTAGGATACCGCCATGTGGCTGCCTTCTTCATACCACATGAAGGCAAAGAAAGCCAAGGACAAAGAAACCCAGAAGCAGGTTTGCAGCAATGCTTTCTTAATGGAGATGGTAGTGGATTTTTTACTGAGTAATCCAAGATCGAATATCAGGGCCAGCACGATTACTATACCGAAGACGGTGTACGTTATTTGGTCCGGTGTCATATATCTCGTCGTGATTTATTGAGATGCAAAGATAATATATTAGCGGCTACGTGGTATTATTTACCCGGTGAAGACGCGTATTTACGTTGCCTGGTAAAATTGAAAATCATACCGAAAAGCAATACCAGGGCTATTGGAACGGCGAATGAAATAATTTGCCATTTTGTTTTTTCTGCCTTTACTTTCTGTGCATCGAGCAATCGTAATGTTAATTCCTTGTTACGGGTTTCTAATATATTTATTTTATTTGTCAAGTAATCGAGGCAATTCTCGAAGAATTCCTTGTTGGCAAAAACATATTGCTGGTTAAACTCATTTACTCCCATCTGCAATGGCCCGTGCTTGGGTGAAAAGGCATTGCTGATAATATCTGCATCTCCCACAACTATCATGCTGTTAGCCGTATCCGTGCGCCCTTTGAAAGCCTTGCCTGATGCTTGCTCTACGGATTGTTTGGCTGCCGAACTCGCCCTGTGTTGGAATACGGAAGTGAAATTTCCTTCTACCAAGACGGCCACCGGTAAATTTTTCATCGTGAACTCCCTGGGATTGGGCCTTGTCCTGGCTTCATCCAAATCTATCAAAGTAGGAATAGGAACGGTTTTGCTGTGTTGCGATGTGGCCAGTAATACCGTTTTCCTTAAATTTCCACCTTCAACCGTATCGATACTGCTGGCAAAACGGGTCAAAACGGCATCCATATTTTTCACGATGGGATGCTGACCCGTCGCTATGAGCAATGGGAAATACAAGAACGGTACCGGTTGGATTTGCGGCTTGTCACCAATACTACCAACGATCATCGGGATCATGTCGCTTTGTAAATCTTGAACCAAGTTTTGGTTAATCCTCACTCCATATTTAAATAATATATCATCTAAACCCAGGTTCCTGGCAGTGGCAACAAAGCCTCCTTGGGTTTGCAGGGAGTCCATCTCCGCGGTAGTGGCATCAATGAACCATAATATCTTACCGCCGTTCATGACATACTGATCAATCTTTAATTTATCATCATCGGTGAATGTCCCGGTCGGCTTGGCAATTAATAACAGGTCAAAGTCCTTCGGGATATAAGGGTTACTACGTATGTTGACCGTATCTACCAGGTAATTCGTTTGCAGGGTATTGAGTGCATCGTACATCTTATAGCCTACCGATTCCCCGTGACCGATGGCATAACCGATGATCGGCTTATGTTCTTCCTGTATCTTGTAAATCGCGTTGGCAAATTGATATTCCAACAGGGCTTCCGAGTTGTTCAAGGTTTGCTGCGGATCGATGCCGCCCTGGCTTTTCAGCAGGTTGATCCCTATGGTACGATCTTTATAATGCAACAAGGCACCGGGGAATACTAATTTTTCGGAGATATCCTGCTGGTTATCGCCCTGCACCTGCAAATTAAACGGCATGATACCTTTTGCAACCAAGGAATCTTGATAGGCCAGCCGCATGGAATCCGGCAGGCCCGAACCGGGGTTGATAAAACTGAACTGTATGTTTTCATGTCCATACTCACGGAATTCTTCTAACAACTCGCGTGAAGCATCTGCCAATTGCCTGAACCCTACCGGGAATTCCCCCTTTAAAAATACTTCTATCCGGACTGGCTCTTTCAGGTTACTTAATAATTGCTTTGTGCTGGACGCCAATGTAAAGCGTTTTTCCGCCGTTAAATCCATACGGAAATGAAAGTGCGCGGCTAAAACATTGATAGCTATCAGCACGATAACAACACCGATGGCTCTTTGTATATATTTTTTTCGTTTAGTCGTTTGTGTGATTTCCATCAAGGTATCTTAGAATAAATTTTTTGATAATGAGGCCCCGTTCATTAGGATTGCCAGATCTTTCTTTGTAAAGAAATTTTAGACAGGTAAAGCATGAGCGCCATAACACTTAAGAAATATACGATATCACGGCTATCAATCACTCCCCGGCTAATGGAAGCATAGTGGAAACGGATGCCTGCCATCTGCAAAAAGTAGTCTGCCTTCCCTTCAAACACGGGTACCTTGCTAAGCGCATCAAAACCGTAATAGAATATAAAACAGGTAAATATCGCTACCAGGAATGCAACAACGGCGTTGGAAGTAATCGAAGACGACCAAATACCGATCGCCGTAAAAGAAAATCCTAATAACAATAACCCGATGTACGCTCCGGAAATGCTTCCGTTATCCAAATTTCCGGGGATGGCGGATAGTTGCGAAATAGCGATATAATATACCAGGGTCGGCAGCAGCGCAATGATTACTATGCTACCGCTTGCCAGGAACTTTCCCCATACAATTTGCCACCAGCTTACCGGGTGCGTGCTCAATAGCTCCATGGTGCCGCTCTTAAATTCATCTGCAAAGCTGCGCATCGTGATGGCAGGGATCAATAATAAAAATATATATGGCGCTAAATTAAAGAGGTTGTCGAGGTTGGCATATCCCGCATCGAGTAAACTGGTATCGGGGAAAACGAATAAAAACAAGGCATTGGCCACCAAGAAAAGTAATATGGCCACATACCCGGTGATACTACTAAAGAATTGGCGAAATTCCTTTTTATAAATTGCTAGCATTGCTGTAAGATACGTGATAATTAAGGCAAATATATATGCCTGTTTATAAAAATAATCATTGTTGTCCGGCTAAAATTGCTTAAAATTTACTTGAATTCCTTACCTGGTCAAGAATATAAGCGAATGATGATCTATTCAGACCTGCCAAGAGAACCGTGGAACTTCGCACTGTTAATAGCGAACGGTAGTTGGGCGATACAGTAGTGCAAAAGCTGGATCGCGCGATCAAATTGGTGGCCGTGATGGCCAATTTGTACCCTTTTTTGGGCAAGCAAAAATGTACAAGAAACGAGCAGGTGGACATTGAATCAAACTATTGAGGGATCGAAAGCGCTCCCCGGTTAAAATTTAGTCGGACAATAATGAAAAATAATGTTAAACAAAATAGGAATATGTATGATTTAATAGCAACGCTTTTTTTGCTTTGATATTTTATTACACCATAGCCGGATGTTGCCAATCGCCGGGATTGATCGTTTCGCCGGATTGATATAACTCCCATTCCATGCTCTCCGAGCGGACTTTTGCTACCGTTTTTGTAAGGATTTCTATAGCCTTGTCTATATCTTCTGTGCTGGTAAATCTTCCCAAACCGAAACGCAGCGAAGCGTGGGCCAAGGCTTCCCCTAAGCCGAGCGCAGTTAAAACATGGCTGGGCTCCGGGCTGGCCGCCGTACAAGCCGAACCGGTGGAAATAGCTATCGATTTGCTGGCTTCCCGGATTAAGGCCGCTCCCGGTGTATATTGGAAGGCTATATTGGTGACATGGGGTAGCCTGTTTTGCGCCGAACCGTTTAAAATGCTTCCTTCGATCGAAAGCAAGGCCGACTCCAGCCTGTCTCTCAAGCCTGCCAGGCGATTTGCTTCCCCGTTCATGTTTTCTAAGCAAAGGGAGCAGGCAGCGCCCATGCCTACGATGCCGGGTACATTTAATGTTCCCGGGCGGAGCGATTTTTCTTGCCCACCACCATCGAGAAGCGGTAATAAGTGTACCCTGGGGCTTTTCCGCCGGATATAAACGGCGCCGATGCCTTTCGGGCCGTAGATTTTATGCGCGCTCATCGCTAAAATGTCAATACCATCTTTTTCAACATCGACAGGGATTTTACCCGTCGCTTGCGTAGCATCGCACATAAAAATTACCGCGTGTTTTTTAGCTATAGCCGCTATTTTTTGTACCGGGTAAATAGTGCCCAGTTCATTATTGGCATACATAATACAGATTAGGATCGTTTCCGGACTGATAGCCGCTTCGAGTGATTTCAAGTCGATTTGCCCGGTACTATCGATCGGTAAATAGGTTACCCTGGCGCCTAATTTTTCCAAGTGTTGACAAGTGTCCAGCACCGCTTTGTGTTCAGCCTTCGTGGTGATGATATGATTTCCTTTTACAGCGTAGCTTTCAAATACACCTTTCAAAGCCATATTCACAGATTCGGTAGCGCCGGAAGTAAAAATAATCTCCTGCTGTTGCGCGCCGATTAATTGCGCTACTTGCAGCCGGGCGTTTTCTACTGCGGCATCTGCCAGGAAGCCGTAACGGTGATGTTTGCTGGCGGCATTCCCATAATACTCGGTAAAATAAGGCAACATTTTATCTACCACCGCGGGATCACAGGCTGTCGTGGCATTATTATCGAGGTAAATGGGCATGGGAATCATCCTTAACTGGTTGTTGAACATCAAAATTACGATATATGTGCTACTTTTATCTGCACCCTTTAGTGTACTTGATCATTATCCAAAACAATTAGACATTAAGAAGATGAATAAAGTTGAACATATCGGTATCGCGGTCAGCTCGATGGAAAACTCCATTGCCTTATTTGAGAAATTATTGAATACACCTTGTTATAAACAGGAGAAAGTGGAGAGCGAGGCTGTAAATACGGCATTTTTCCAAACTGGGCAAACCAAGATAGAGTTGTTGGAAGCCTTGAATGAGCAAAGTCCGGTTGCTAAATTTCTTGCCAAGAAAGGCGAGGGTATTCATCATATAGCTTTTGAAGTAGCCGATATCAAGGCAGAAATGAAGCGTTTGCAAGCAGAAGGCTTCGTGTTATTGAATGAAGCACCCAAGCGTGGCGCGGATAATAAATGGGTTTGTTTCTTACACCCTAAAAATACAAATGGCGTCTTGGTTGAATTATGCCAGGATGCAGGTTGATGTGAAAGCTTCGATAAAACCGTTTATATATGGTTAAATATGACTATTTATGTCAGGCTTAAATATTTCTCTTAAAATTATTAAGCCGGTATTTCAAGTTAAATGCTTTATTATGAATGCTTTCGGACCGCAAGAAATATTCCCCGGGAAAACGTATTAAAATTTTTTGGAAATTTTTTCAAAAAACTAAAACCTTCCCTAAACCTTTTGCGTAGATACATGTTATATAAGTAAAGTAACCGGAAGCAAAGGTTGCTTTATCGATAAAATCATATGAATGTTCAGAGCCTTTGGCTCATCAAAATAACTCTAAAGTTGGCATAGGTTATGAAAACCTGTGAGTTTTTTAACTCGCAGGTTTATTTTTTATATCAATGTATAACGTTGATGAATATACGAAATTGAAGTTTACTATATATCTTCGATCACTTTCTCCATACCGATGCTACGGGAGCCTTTCACGAGAATATAACAATTTTCGAAATGTTTTTGATGATACCATTGTTGCGCTGCTGCATTATTTTCTACGTAGAAATACGGATGTTTTGTTAGCGCGAAGTCTCCCCCTACCAAGAGAACTGAATCCCATGAATGCTGTTGTAACAAATTAATTAATGCCTGGTGTTCTTTGACGCTATTTTCTCCCAATTCTTTCATGGCGCCTAATAATAAAACTTTCTTCCCCGCATCGAGTTGAACGAAATTTTCGATGGCTGCTTTCATGCTGCTAGGATTCGCATTATAAGCATCCATTATGATCGTGTTATTACCTTTCCGTATTACTTGTGAGCGGTTGTTGTTAGGACTATATGCTTCTAGTGCAGCTTTTATATTCGCACCCGTAACTTTAAAATACAATCCAACCGCTATAGCGGCTAAGGCATTTGTATAATTATAAGCGCCAACGAGCTGTGTTTGGATCAACGACAGGTCTGGATAGGCGGTTTCCAGTGCTAGGAATGCTTGTCCTCCTACCGGTTTCGCCACGTAATCTGCTGCCTCTAGGCCATAAGTTACTTGCCGGATACTTTGGCTCATCTCTACCAGGTAAGGCAAGTCTTTACAAACAAATACAGTCCCGTTATTTGCTCGCAGGTAATCATATAATTCTCCTTTCGCGATCTTGACACCTTCTTCGCCACCGAAACCTTCCAAGTGCGCTTTGCCGATATTGGTAATGATGCCGTGTGTAGGCAAGGCTACTTCGCAATAACCGGCAATCTCCCGTTGGTGATTGGCGCCCATTTCAATAATGGCCATTTCCGTATCAGCCGGGATGGACAAAATTGTTAGCGGAACGCCGATGTGGTTATTCAAATTACCCTTGGTGGCCACCGTTTTATATTGGCTGGATAAGACGGCATTGATCAATTCCTTGGTGGTTGTTTTTCCATTGGTCCCGGTAATGGCAATAAAAGGAATATTTAATTGCTGGCGGTGATGCTTTGCCAGGGCTTGCAAGCATTCCAATACATTATTTACAACGATGGTTTTGCGCTCATCGATAAAATACCTCGGATCATCAATCACGGATACTACGGCGCCTTTTCCTAATGCCTGTGCGGCAAAAGCATTCCCGTCGAAGTTGGGGCCTTTCAATGCAAAATATAGATCACCCGGCACCAGTTGGCGGGTATCGGTTTTAACTGATGGATGTTTTTTATATAATTCGTATAATGCCGGAATATTCATAAAGCGTGTAATGGTTTATGCACAAAAATAACAAAGCGGATAATTTTACGGCCACTAAATTGGCGCAACAATGTAAAATAACTATTATTCGGCACCAACAACATTTTTAATCGATAACTGTTTTACAATTAGATGGCATCACGAATCCATGTACGTTTGAAAGAACAATCTTGGTTAGCCAAGTTGGCTGCCTGGAAATTAAAAAGTCCCTCGGTGGCTATGGTATTGGGAGATGTGATCCATTTACACGGGGTAAGCCGGGAAGAATTTTTGAATCAGCCGGGATGGTTGAGACATGAAGCCTGCCACGTGAGGCAGTTCCGGCGGTACGGTTTCTGGAGGTTTTTATATTTATATGCGTGGGAATCTGCCCGCAACGGTTATTACCGTAACAAGTTCGAAGTAGAAGCCCGCAGATCTGAAAATGATGCATCCGTATTGCAGGATATCTTGATTCTTTAAAGATTCGTTAATAAGCCGCCAATCCTGGATTTTTTGCCTTATCTCGCCTTATTTTCCTTATTTTTACGTAAAACGTTGTTTTTTATATGGTAAAAAAGGTAACAGAAGGTATCACAATTAGCGTGGAAACGTTTTACCAACCAGACTATTCAAATCCCTTGGGAAGTGAATTTATGTTTGCATACCGCATTACCATCGAAAACAATAATACCTTTCCTATCAAGTTGCTGCGCCGCCATTGGTATATCATCGATTCCAACGGCAATCACCGCGAAGTAGAAGGGGAAGGGGTGGTAGGTGTGCAACCTTTGCTGGCACCGGGTGAAAGTTACCAGTACGTCTCCGGCTCTAATTTGAGAACCGAAATCGGGAAAATGTACGGGACTTATTTAATGGAGAACCAGTTGGATAAAAAATTGTTCGAGGTGAAAATCCCTGAGTTCCAAATGATCGTACCATTTAAGATGAATTAATTCTTTCCGGCTAAGATCTAAATCCATTATGCCTTAGAGTTTATCGTCTAGGTCGATATTTGGCTTCATTGAAAATTTCCTTCGTTGTTTTTTCTTCCATTAACTGCCGCAAGCTCACTTGTGGATGCTTATCCATATACGCCTTTACAATCTGCCATCCCACGAATAGTCCAATCTTACCCGGAGATCCGGCTGGCATTCCCTGTGTGGACGGCCCTTCGTTTGTATATCTCATAATATCTTGGAAGTCAGTAGTATATAAAAGGTTGTTCATAACAAAAAATTGGTAAACCATCTCTTCATTTTCATAGCACCATTTCAACTGCTCTCCCGAATATCCCGTTTTTGTACTATCTGCCGCAAAGGGAAGTACTTCATCCAGGAAATATTGATACCTGCCCAGGTTTACAAATTCTTCGATCAAATTGCTTGCATCCGTATAAGGATAGCGTTTTTGGGCCAAGGCTAGCATCGCGTTGGGTACAATATATGGTTCGGCAAATTTGCGAACCATATAGCCGGGCAGATCGGGTATATAAGTATACACGGAAAAGTCTTCCCCCAGGTACATATCTAAACCTATGCCTAGTACCGAATCTACCGTAATGGCCCCAAAATTGCTGATGGCAGACATGAAGCTCACTACTTCGGGCGCTTTGAAGTCGGGAAAATAATATTTCGTGTACCTGAAAGCTTCCGATAGTGACTGCTCCAGCGGCTTGAGGTCTTTAAACCTGGTGTTAATGGTATCTTGCAAATGCCTGATGTCGGCGGTGGTCAACAGTTGACGCATCTGCTGTGCAACTAGTTGATTCGTATCACTATAAACACCCATGTTCATAATGTTTTGAACATAGGTTGGAAAAAAAGTTGGATATTGGGCCTGCAATAATTTTAACCCTGCCGGTACGTTATTAGTATCGACTTGCATCAAATCCTGGTCGAACCTATGCACTTTTACATCGATATGGATGTTGCTGATATCCGGTACATCCTTACGATTTTGACATGCGAACAGGAATAATGCCAAGCCTGTAAAAGCCAAAAGTCGGAGTGAATATTTATTAATGTAGTTTTGCATCCCCTTTAAACAATTTTAGAATGGTAAATTTAGATTTTCATGTGCTAACCAGGAAACGTATTTATTTTTTTCCTGTTGTATTGATGGTATTAATTATTTTGACTGGCCAACAAGCCAATGCCCAGGGCTTCTCCAGGAATATGTCTAAGGAGATCGGCAAAACAGTTCGTTTAGGCTTCACCTTAAGTCCGCTAGGCTACTTCATGAATCCCCAAGAATCCGGCGTCGATCGCTACAGCGGCAGGATGGGACTGAGCTTCGGGGTCATGGCCGATTTCTTCCTCGATGATAATGCTAACTATGCTATTTCTTCCGGCTTGGAAATAACTTCCGGCGGTAGTACACTCAAATACAATGATGGTATCGGCCTAGATAATTATAAGGATTATCCTTCAGAATACGATCTCCGCTTGCAGTATTTACAAATTCCATTAACGCTCAAACTCTGTACTTATACACAATCCGGACTTGGTATCTACGGTCAATTCGGCGGCTTTTTCGCCGCCCCGATCCGGGCCAGGGCCGATGTTATCAGTAACGGTGTTAAATACGAAAAGGAAAATGTTCTGAAAACCGTGAACCCGCTCAATGCCGGGATGTTATTAGGCGCCGGTGTTGAATATCCTTTGACGGAAACGATGACCGGCGTGGTGGGGATCACCTACCAGAATGGTTTGATCGATGTAACCCGCAATAGCAAATGGAATGATGGGAGAATCAACGGTAATTTATTTGCTTTGAGGCTCGGTCTTTACTTCTAGTTCAATAAATTCATTTTACGAATAACGGCCTGTTAGGTAACTTTACACCTAGCAGGTTTTTTATTTGAAACAAATAGTACATGAAGATTTTTCTAGCCCAACAAAATTATCACATTGGGAATTTCGAAGACAATGTAGCAAAAATTGTAGCCGCCATACAGGAAGCTGCCGTTGATGGCGCTGACCTGGTCGTGTTTTCAGAGCTCTGTGTTTGCGGTTACCCGCCGCGCGATTTCCTGGAGTTTGAAGATTTTATCAACAAGTGCTATAAAGCTATCGATACGATCAAATCTTACACCAAGGATGTGGCCGTTATCGTTGGCGCCCCGTGCCGGAATGATATCAAGGAAGGGAAAGACCTGTTCAACGCTGCCTGGTTTTTACATGAAGGCGAGGTGAAACAAGTGATTCACAAAACCTTGCTGCCAACATACGATGTATTCGATGAATACAGGTATTTTGAACCGGCATATTCCTGGGCCGTAATACCTTTCAAGGATAAAAGGTTGGCGGTAACGATCTGTGAAGATATCTGGAACCTGGGGGATAACCCGCTGTACAGGATCGCCCCCATGGATCGGCTCATCGACCAGGCACCCGACCTGATGATTAATATCAGCGCTTCTCCTTTCGATTATAATGCGCGTGAAACGAGGCAAGCCATCGTAAGGGAGAACGTGTTGAAATATAAAATCCCGATGTTCTATTGTAACACGGTTGGCTCCCAAACGGAAATCGTTTTTGATGGCGGCTCCGTTGTTTATGATGCCAACGGTGAGCTGGTAAAAGAATTACCTTACTTCAAAGAAGCCCTGGTAGGGTTCGACCTGGAAAAAATCCCGGCTTTAAAAGAAAGTCCCGCTGCTCATCCGGTGGTACAACCTTACCATCAATTGGAATTTGATCGTAATATCGACCGCGTTCATGGCGCGATCGTAATGGGCATACGCGATTATTTCCAAAAGATGGGTTTTAAAAAGGCCATCTTGGGTTCCAGCGGTGGAATCGATAGCGCCGTAACCTTGGCTTTGGCTTGCGAGGCGCTCGGGAAGGAGAATGTACGTGCCATTTTGATGCCTTCTCCTTATTCTACGGACCATTCGGTCGATGATGCCGTACGGTTATCCAAGAACCTCGATAATCCTCATGACATTATCCGCATCAACAACATTTACGAAGGCTTCCTGCAAACCCTGGAACCGTATTTCAACGGTTTGCCTTTCAACGTGGCCGAAGAGAATATGCAATCCCGCATCAGGGGTAACCTATTGATGGGTTTGGCTAATAAATTTGGTTATATTTTACTGAATACATCCAATAAAAGTGAATTATCAACCGGTTACGGCACCCTTTACGGTGATATGGCCGGGGGATTATCGGTTTTGGGCGATGTGTACAAGATGCAGGTATATGCCCTGGCGGAATTTATTAACCGGGATGAAGAAATCATTCCCGGTAATATTATCACGAAAGCGCCATCGGCAGAACTACGCCCCGGCCAAAAGGACAGCGACAGCTTGCCGGACTATACCATTTTGGACCAGGTATTGTTCCAATATATAGAAAGGCGAAAAGGTCCCAGGGAGATCATCGAAATGGGCTTTGACCCTCAATTGGTAGCCCGGACGTTGAAATTGGTCAACACGAACGAATATAAAAGGAACCAGTTTTGCCCGATCATCAGGGTGTCTTCCAAGGCATTTGGCGTGGGAAGAAGGGTGCCGATCGTGGGGAAATATTTATCCTGACAAGACAGCATAAAACAAGTATTTAGCGTAGTGCGTGGGAGTATCACGCGCAAAATTTTATCTTTGCCCTCCCGTGACGTATTATTCGCGGTTAACAAAGAAGAACATAAATTTAATAACACATGTTACAGGTACAGTTTATTCGTCAACACAAGGAAGAAGTGTTAGAACGCCTGGCGCTCAAGCAATTCAAGGAATTGCATCTTATTGATGAGATTTTGGCGCTGGACGACTCGCGCAGGAAGTTGACAGTAGAATATGACGAAACGAAAGCACAGGCCAACACGCTCTCCAAGGAGATCGGTAAGTTGATGTCCCAAGGTCAAAAAGAAGAAGCCGAAGCCCGTAAGTCATCTGTATCCGAATTGAATGCCAGGTTGCACCCGATAGATGAACAATTAAAGGCAACGGAACTTCAACTGAACGAACTATTGGTCAAAGTACCGAACCTGCCTTCCCCTTTGGTTCCTCCCGGCAAAAACCCGGAAGATAACGTAGAAGTTCGCAGTGGCGGCAGCATTCCTACATTGCCGGAAGGCGCTGTTCCCCACTGGGACCTGGCAAAGAAATATGACCTGATCGACTTTGAACTGGGGAATAAATTAACTGGTAGCGGTTTCCCCGTCTACAAAAATAAAGGCGCCCGATTGCAACGCGCCCTGGTAAGCTATTTCCTTGATTTCAACATCGAACGCGGCTACCATGAAATGAACGTACCGCATCTAGTCAACGAAGATTCCGCTTACGGAACAGGGCAACTACCGGATAAAGAAGGACAAATGTACCATGTCACAGAGGATAAGTTTTACCTGATCCCGACGTCAGAAGTGCCTTTAACCAACTTCTACCGCGATACCATCGTAAAAGATACCGATTTGCCCATCAAGCTCACGGCTTATACACCATGTTTCCGCCGTGAAGCAGGATCTTATGGTAAAGATGTCCGGGGACTAAACCGTTTACACCAATTTGAAAAGGTGGAACTGGTACAACTGGTCAACCCGGCCAAAAGTTACGAAGTACTGGATGAGATGGTAGAACATGTAGAAGCCCTGGTACAATCCTTGGGCTTACCTTACCGTATATTAAGATTATGCGGTGGCGACATGAGCTTTACCTCTGCCCTGACATACGACTTTGAAGTATATAGCGCCGCACAGGAAAGATGGTTGGAAGTAAGTTCCGTGTCGAACTTCGAAAGCTACCAAGCCAATCGCCTGAAAGCCAGGTTCAAAGAAGCAGGGGGGAAAGCCCAATTGTTGCACACCCTGAATGGTAGTTCACTAGCGTTGCCGAGGATCGTAGCCTGCCTATTAGAAAATAATCAAACAGCGGACGGCATACATATCCCCGAAGTACTGAAACCATACATGGGCATCGACAAAATCAGCTAAAAATAGAAAAGCGATTACACGGATATTTAAAACACATCCGTGTAATCCCATAATCCATAGGAATCCGTGAACATGAATCCGTGAACATTTTTTTGCCTATATTGTACTAGGTCAAATCAATACAATATGAAAACACTAGGTCTGATGGTGTGTATTTCCCTGGTATTATGGGGTTGCGCACGTAAAACTGCCCCTACCGCTGCGGAAACGGCTGCAAAATTCAGCCATTACTCCGACAGTGAAGGCAAGACAATTTTCATGGAAAAATGTGGCCGTTGCCACAAATACCGTTTACCGGAAACCCGTACGGCAGACAAGTGGACGAAAGTAATTGATAAGATGGCGCCGAAGGCCAAGTTAAACGACGATCAGAAAGAAGCGGTTCTTGCATTTGTGCAACAGTATGCAAAATCGTAGAAATTAATAGCATAGCAGTAAGAGCGGTCATCCTATTATGGCCGCTCTTTTTTTTGATAGCCGCGAAAAAGGTTGTAAATATGCATAGTTACCCGGAACAGATGTTGCATTATTTACCAAACGGACAAGCGCTCACGGTTCGGCAACCCAGGATGCAGGATGCCGAAGCGCTCCTTTCTTGTTTTCAACAACTGGTGCTAGAAACGGATTTGCTCCTATCAAGTCCACTGGAAGTAGGCGGGCTTTCATTACTCCATGAAGAAAAGTACTTGCTAAATTACGTGGATGTACCGCAAAACCTGATGTTATTGGCGATCATCGGGCAGGAGATTATAGGGGCAGTTACTCTTACGCAACGTGTTTATCAAAAACAACAACACATTGGCGATATCGGTATCGCCATCAGGAAGAATTATCAGAATATGGGTATTGGCCGACGCTTGCTCACGGCAATGTTCCGCTGGGTGGAGCATCACCCTTTGCTAGAACAAATTTATTGCGAGGTAATGGTGCAAAACGAGAGGGCAATACATCTATATCAACATTTTGGTTTCGAGATTTGCGGTAAATTGGCTGATGCAATAAAACAAGATGATGGAACTTACGCCGATCTTTATATGATGAACAAAAAATTAAACGCGTAAATAAGATACAACCTATGCCAAGGAAAATATTTCCCAATATTTATGATGCTCAATATATTTCGGAAAGTAGCGGAAATAGAGAAATGCCGGCAAAGGCATATTTCCTTAAAGATAAACTGGTGATTCAACTGGAAGATGAACATGGCGCGGAAGTGCAGGTTTTCTGGTTCTGGGAGAATATAATTATTGAGAAAAATCTAATAGGTAATGTTGAATTACATTACCAAGGTTATCCCAAGCAAATATTAAAATGTACATCATTAGGTTTTAGTGAAGAGTTCGCCAAAACCTGGCAGCAGGTGAATGAAAAAAATTGGTTCAAACGTACTTTCCCGAATACGATGGCGCAATTTTATATCATCTGCCTAGCATTGATAACGTTTTTGGTATGCGCCTATTTTTGGTTGATACCCATTATTGCCAATCAAATTGCCAAACGTATCCCCAGGGCTTGGGAAGTGAGCATCGGGGAACAATCTTACGAATCAATCTCAAGAAATTTTGTTGTCGATTCATCGAAAACCCGCTTGGTTAACGAATTTTTTGCCGCTTTGCATATCGATTCCAAATATCCCGTGAAAATAACAGTTGTGAAAGATTCAATCATGAATGCTTTTGCCGTTCCCGGCGGCCATATCGTTGTTTACACGGCATTGATCAACAGCATGCAACATCCGGAAGAATTAGCAGCATTATTGTCACATGAATATTCTCACGTAGCTTTACAACATACTACCAGGACTTTATTCCGCTCGATGGGAACTTACTTGTTAGTGAGCTCATTGTTCGGTAATTGGGATGGCGTGGCGGCCGTTTTCGTAGAAAATGCCAATAATTTAAAAACATTGGAATATTCTAGGAAACTGGAGAAAGAAGCAGATATGAACGGTTTGAAATTATTAACTGAAAGAAATATTGACCCGGTAGGATTCTCGGAATTATTCAAGACCTTGAAAGCAGGATCCAAAAGTCAAGGTGAACTGGTTGAATGGATGAGCAGCCATCCGGATACTAATAGAAGAATCGAATATATACAGAAGGAAATATCAGATCATTCACCTAAAGTATTACCACAACCGGCGTTAGAAGTGATATGGGAACAATTGAAACAGGAACAATAATGGATACAAGATACGATCGCCAAGTTAGATTGCAAGGCTTCGGTGAAGGAAAGCAGGAGCAATTAGGCAGGAGTAGCGCCCTCGTTGTTGGCGCTGGGGGACTAGGCGTTCCGGTAATGCAATATCTCGTGGGTATGGGCATCGGTAAGTTGGGCATCGTGGATCAAGATACTATTGATATTACGAATATTCACAGGCAGGTGCTGTATACCCCGGCAGATGCCGGTAAACAAAAAGCGCGCGTTGCAGCCGCAAAATTGAGCGCCATGAACGAACTGGTGGATATTACTGTATATGAAGAATTTTTACAACCGGGCAATGCTTTGAAAATCATGGCAGATTATGACCTGGTGATCGACTGTAGCGATAATTTCGGGACACGCTACCTTGTCAACGATGCTTGCGTAATTTTAAAGAAACCGTTTATCTACGGCGCCATTTACCAGTTTGAAGGACAGGTGAGCGTATTTAACTATAAGGGGAGCGCTACTTACCGTTGTCTTTTTCCGGAAGCCCCGAATGATGGAGAAATGTTGAATTGCAGCGAGATGGGTGTATTGGGCATATTACCGGGGATGATCGGCACTTACCAGGCCAACGAAGCAGTGAAGGTATTGTGTGATATCGGTGAACCGTTATCAAATAAAATTCTTACCATCGATACGTTAACGAACGAGCATAGAATTTTTAAATTTAAACCGGTTTCAGGCCACCACGATATCCGGGAATTACAAAAGGATTATCAACAAAATGTTTGCATAATGGAAACAGGTGTACAAGAAATGGATGTGTCGCAATTGGCAGAATGGCTGTCGGCTGCGGATCCTTTGCAATTAATTGATGTGCGTGAGCCGGATGAATGGGATATTTGCCATTTGGAACAAGCAAGGCTGATCCCGATGCATACGGTGGCAGGGCAAATTGACTCGCTGCAAAAAGATATTCCTATCGCTTTGATGTGCCATCATGGAATGAGAAGTCGCGCTGTCGCCAACTTTTTGGTGGAGGCGGGATTTAAAAATATTTATAATGTGACCGGGGGGATACATGCCTGGGCAGTGAAAGTAGACCCGAATATGCGGCGGTATTGATCTGAACGCACGTGGAGAGGAAGTATGCCTTCCCTCTACGGAAAAAATTAACATACCCTCATTAAACCTCCTATTTCCGGCTTCGTCTAACCCATAAATACTGTTCTATGGCGAAGCCCATGCAAATAATAGAATGCCAGCATCTCGCTTGGAGAGCCGGTTTTGGCGCATCTTTCCGGGATTTAGAGCAATGGTCTAAAAAAGATAGGAAAGAGGTAGTCCATCATTTATTGAATAAACCTAGCGCAATCCGTAATCTTGAAGTGATCGACAGCGCTTCCATCCCCGATTATAAGCGCTTCAAGGACATGAGCGCCGAAGAGCGGAAACAGGTTCGTAAGCTTAATGTAAATGGCATCAAGGATCTGAATACCGGATGGATAAAAGAAATGGCTGCTACAGATCACCCTTTCCAAGAAAAAATGGCTGTATTCTGGCATGGACATTTTGCTTGCAGAACGCAAAATGTGCTGTTTAACCAACAACTGTTGCAAGTCATCAGGAGTCATGCTACCGGGAACTTTGGCGATCTGTTGATCGCAGTTTCAAAAACGCCAGCCATGTTGGCTTTTCTTAATAATCAACAAAACAGGAAACAACACCCCAACGAAAATTTTGCCCGTGAAGTGATGGAATTGTTCACCATGGGCAGGGGAAATTATTCTGAAACAGATGTGAAAGAAGCCGCGAGAGCTTTTACTGGATGGGGTTTCAATGCCATGGGGGAGTTTGTATTCAGAGCCCGGGCACATGATGAAGGTAAAAAAACAATTCTCGGGAAAACCGGGTTTTATAAAGGGGATGATGTATTGGCCATTTTGCTTGACCAGCCTGCAACCGCGAAATTTATTGCCCGGAAGATTTACAAGGAATTCGTGAATGAAGAGGTCGATGAAAATCATGTCAATGAAATTGCAGGGGTATTTTACAAGAGCAATTATGATATCAAAAGCATGATGCGCCACATCTTCACGGCAGATTGGTTTTATGATGAAAAGAATATCGGCGCACAAATCAAATCGCCGGTAGATTTATTGATCGGGCTTAGAAGAAGTATCCCGATGCAATTTGAGGATGAAGCCGTGATGCTCTTGTTTCAAAGGGTGATGGGGCAATTATTGTTTTATCCGCCTAATGTGGCTGGCTGGCCCGGAGGAAAAAGCTGGATCGATTCTTCCAGCCTGATGTTCCGTATGAGGGTGCCGCAGATCATTTTGTATGCACAGGCAGTGAACATAGCTCCCAAAGAATTGACCCCCGAAATGGGAGAAGGGAACAATTATAAGATGACCTTACAATTGAACCGTGCCCTTCAAAGACAATATGCCAAAAAAGTGCAAGCAGATATTGATTGGGCAAGCTATATAAAACAATTTGAAGAAGTACCGAGGACAGAATTATCTACAGCAATTGCGAAAACATTAATCGGGCTGCATTACAATAAGGATTTACCGCTATTGGAAAAATATGCCGATGAAAGTACCCGTGAACAATATATAAAGACTTTCTCTCTCGGTATCATGAGTACTCCTTTATATCAATTGTGTTAATCCTCCTTAAAATTATCGACATGATTATCCTCAATAGAAGAAAATTTTTGCAGGTTGGTTCATTGGCTTCTGCTTCGGTAATGTTGCCGAAGTTTTTAAAGGCATTCGAAAAGCCTATGTTGGTGCCACCGGGCAATAAAGTATTAGTAGTACTGCAACTTTCTGGTGGTAACGATGGACTGAATACCGTTATCCCTTTTAGAAATGATATTTATTATAAATCCCGTCCTTCATTATCCTTGAAAAAAGATAAGGTATTGTCGATGGATAACGAGCTGGGTTTAAATGATGCCCTGCCCAATTTAAAAATGTTGTACGATGAAGGCAGTTTGGGTGTTCTAAATAACGTGGGATACCCGAATCCCGATCGTTCGCATTTCAGATCCATGGATATTTGGCATTCGGCCAGTCAATCCGATCAATATTGGAATACCGGTTGGTTAGGCCGCTACCTGGACGCGCAATGCCAGGGTTGCGATAAACCTACCCA
This sequence comes from Chitinophaga caeni, assembly GCF_002557795.1. Classification (NCBI taxonomy): domain Bacteria; kingdom Pseudomonadati; phylum Bacteroidota; class Chitinophagia; order Chitinophagales; family Chitinophagaceae; genus Chitinophaga; species Chitinophaga caeni. The sequence continues at coordinate 1,799,635 of NZ_CP023777.1, forward strand.
GGCCCTGGAAGTAGATGATACTTTGAGTTTGGCTTTGAAAGGAGAACAGGTCAAAGGCTTGGCTTTTACCGAGCCGCAACGCTTATTCGGAACCAGTAATTCACCGTTTTATAAAAATTTATTGAAGCAGCAACATGATCACGATGCGGAACATGCAAACGTTGATTATCTATATAAAACGATGGCAGAAACGGTATCGTCCGCAGCATATATCCAACAACAGTATAAAACCTTTCAGACTAAAACAACCTATCCTAACACTGCATTGGGGAAACATATGAAAACGATTGCCAACCTTGTGATGACAGATATCAATACCAGTGTTTATTATGTTTCCCATGGGAGTTTTGATACGCATGTGAACCAAAATGAACAGCAACACCGCTTGTTAAAACAGATGGATGATGCATTGGCTGCTTTCGTGAAGGATTTGAAAGAGCATCATCGCTTCGAGGACGTGTTAGTAATGACTTTCTCCGAATTTGGTCGCCGGGTGGCCCAAAATGCGAGTGGCGGTACGGATCATGGTACGGCCAACAATATGTTCCTGGTTAGCGGCGGATTGAAAGAGAAGGGTATACTGAACGCCGGGCCGGATCTTGCCAAGTTGATAGAAGGGGATTTGCAATACCAGGTCGATTTTAAAAGTGTATATGCCACTATCTTAAAGAAGTGGTTGGGAGCGGATGACCAGGCCATACTAGAAAAAGAATATGAATATTTAAATTTTATATAAAGGTTGATATAAATGGGATTGTTCTAGGCGGAAGAATAAAACAAGGGGGAGTGCTTTTCCAAGCATTCCCCCTCCCTTTTGAATGATATATCTTATTATAAAATTACATTGTTGTCCGACTAAAAATGCTTTAAAGGTACTTTGTGCGCTTTCTTGTACTTTTTTGGGCAAGCAAAAAAGTACAAGAAAAAGGGCAGATGAACATTGAATCGAACTATTGAGGGATCAAATTGCTCCCCGGTTAAAATCTAGTCGGACAACAATGATAAAATTACTTTTCGATATCTAAAGGTTTGGACTTTTGGATACCGATCCTATACAGGATAAAACCGAGCGTCGCAAAGAAAAGTACGCCGAGTACGGCATAACCTCCATGTCCAATTATTTTGCTTAGCCCATGCTCAACACTGATCTTTTTAAGGCCGTTAGCAATATTTTCATTGACCGTTAATAAGGCTACAATCACCCCGGCTACAGCGCCGCCTGCAACCAGTCCCGTTGCAAACAAGTTACCTTTGCCCAGCTCTTCTTCTTCGGCAGAAAGATTCTCACCCCGCTGCTTTTGTTTGTGATCCACGATACTACGGATAGCGCCGCCAATGAAGATCGGTAAGGTAGTAGATAAAGGTAAGTAAGCTCCCACGGCAAAAGAAAGGGACTTAATACCGCAGAGCTCCATCGTGATGGCAATAAAAACACCTACTAATACAAACTGCCAATCTAAGTTGAATGTTAATATCCCTTTGTCTAAAGTGGCCATTAAAATTGCTTGCGGAGCGGAAAATGTAGTTGAACCGATCGCGTGATGAATGCCTGCCGCTCTCATTTCCGCAGTCGGGGTATCCAGCAAATGAACGGTATAACCGATTACGATGGATGATACAATCGCCCCAATGAATAAAGCTATTTGCTGGTTCCTTGGTGTTGCACCGACGATATAGCCAGTTTTCAAATCTTGGGAAGTAGCCCCTGCGTTAGCTGCGGCGATACAAATCATCCCGCCTACCACTAAGGCCATCGGTTCGTAAACTTTTCCTGTCCAGCCTACCGCTATAAATATTAAACAGGTACCCATGATCGTGGCAATGGTCATGCCGGAAATGGGGTTGTTACTGGATCCGATTAACCCTACGATACGGCTGGATACGGTAACGAAAAAGGCGCCGAAAACAACTACCAGCACACCGATCAATAATTTATTGAAGAAATTTTGCCCCGGCAACTGCGGCAGTAAGGCCATTAACAATACCAAACCGATACTCCCGATAATCACAATTTTGAATGATAGGTCTTTCTCCGTACGGGGTACTTCGCTAGCATTTGATTTATCTTTAATAGAACCCAGGCTGTCTTTAAACGATGAAATAATTGTCGGGATCGTCTTAACCAGGGTAATGAACCCACCGGCAGCCACGGCGCCCGCACCAATTTGTTTAACATAAGCTTGGTATAAAGCGATGGAATAATCGTTGAAGGTATGGGTAACGGGGCTCCAATTACCAACACCGCCTGCATCCGTCAAGCTGCTAAGCATGCCGAGTTTTACCAATTGCGTGGCCACGGCATCCGGGGGAACGATTGTGGATAATAACGGGATTAGCGCTAACCAGGACAATACGCCACCCGCAACCAGCACGCCACTGATCTTGGGACCGATGATATACCCGACACCTAGGTATTCCGGTGTAATTTCCCCGCTGAGTTTAGCAGAAGGCAGGTATTTATTTTTTTGGCTGGTCAGGTATTCAGGACTTTCCGAGATAACATGAAACACTTTTTGCAACATGGCATAAATGAATGCGGCCCCTAATCCCAGGAAAGCGGTTTTGGCAAAGTCGCCGCCTTTTTCCCCGGCTTTCAGCACTTCCCCGCAGGCAGTACCTTCAGGGTAAGGTAAAGTGTCATGTTCCTTTACGATCAATGATTTTCGTAAGGGGATCATCATCAAGGTACCGAGCAGGCCTCCGAAAATAGCCAGTACCAATATGGTCATATAACTAAAATAGGATTCCCCGTTGCTCACGCCATTTTCATTGGCAGAGAGAAATAAGAATCCAGGCAACGTGAAAACCACACCTGCGGCGATAGATTCCCCGGCAGATCCCGTGGTTTGGATAATGTTATTTTCTAAGATGGTTGTTTTGAAGAACCTGCGCCCCAATGTGATAGCAATCACGGCAATGGGAATAGAGGCAGAAACGGTGAGCCCGGCTTTCAAGGCGAGGTACACGGTAGCCGCTCCGAAGATGATGCCGAAAAGGCAACCCAGTAGAATAGATTTGAGGGTAAATTCCTTTACATTTTCCTCCGGCGCTACATAGGGTTTGAAGGTTTTTTCTTGTGACATATTTTAAATAAAGCAGTTAGGAAGTAATATTTTCTAAGATAGGCAATTATATTGAGCAGTGTTGATTATAGTTATCCCAGTTAGATGAGCATAAAAAATGGGTGCTTTGAAAGAAACAGAGCACCCATTTAATTATATATAAAATTGAAAATTACCTGATTCCATGCATCATTTTCTTCAAGAATCCTGAGATTAAGAATAATAATATAGCTGCACCACCTGGCAGGATAACGAAAATCATAAAGAACTCATACAGGTTATGAATCGTAAATCCGGCAAATGATGGGTAATGAGTTGGTATTTTAAGAGAGGCCAATTTATCCAGTTGTTGAGATGTAGCGGTGATTGTACCATCCAAAATTCCTTGGAGATTAATTCCCAATTTGTTTGCTTCTTCATATTTGTCACTTGTAGGAGGTAACATAGTGCCTAAGGTACCCGCCAATGCATAACCGGAAGCATTGGAAAGGAACCAAACACCCATCAACAATGAAGAGAACCTATGTGGAGCAAGCTTAGAAACCAATGAAAGACCGATTGGAGATAGGCAAAGCTCACCCAGTGTATGGAATAAGTACATAACAATCAGCCAAATAACTCCCAGTTTATCATTGATTCCAAGGTTTTTCACTTGCAAAGCAATGATAAAATAACCGAATGCTAATAAAGCAAGACCTAACGACTGTTTTACCGGAGATATAGGTTCGAGGTTACGTTTCTGTAATTTAATCCACATCCAACTAAATGGTAATGCGAAAACTATAATGAAGATGGAATTCGCATTTTGAACGAAGCTCGGCGGCATATCCCAACCGAATAAGTGACGATCTGTTTGACGATCAGCGATAAAGGTCAGGGAAGAACCCGCTTGTTCGAAACAAGCCCAGAAGAAGATTACGAAAAAAGCAACAATATATAATACAACGATACGTTGGCGCTCTATCTTTGTAAGTGACTTATCGGATAAGATCAAGCCAGCTAAACTCAAACCACTTGAGTATATAAAGGAATATAACCAGTTAGTACCAAATGCAAAATGGAAAAGAACCGCTAGTGCAAATAATGCAATTACGGCCATAACAATAGATTTATTGGAGAATTTAGCTTGATCGGATGATTGCTCCCCGGTTTTAACTGGTTTGGCTCCTACTGCTTTACCATCAGGGGTTACAACGTATTTATCTTTTAAGAAATAAAACAATACCGAACCTAGGAACATGGCTATGCCGGCAGCTAAAAAGCCCCATTTAAAAGCTTCAACAACACGGGTACCATCGTTTAGTTTAACGTCTCCTAAAAGTGGACATATTGTCATTCCTAATAAGGCACCTACATTGATACCCATGTAAAAAATCGTGAAAGCCGAATCTAAACGGTTATCGCCCTTTTCATATAGTTGGCCTACCATCGAGGAAATATTCGGTTTGAAGAAACCGTTTCCTAAAATTAATATGCCAAGAGCGATCCACATCAATATTTTTGCAGATTCAATGTTACTAGCATAAGTAAAACCACTTGCAAATAGGAATAATTGACCAAGCGCCATGGTAAATCCACCCAAGATGATACAGGCTCTGTTTCCTAAGAACCTATCGGCAACGAATCCACCTAGCATAGGTGTTAAATAACATAATCCCAGGAACCCTCCGTAGATAATTGATGATTCTGCTTCTGAAAAGGCCAAGGCATTTACGAGAAAGAGGGTGAGTAATGCTCTCATTCCATAAAAGTTGAACCTTTCCCACATTTCCGTAGCAAATAGTACTCCGAGACCTTTAGGATGCCCTTTTTTAGAGGAAGTTGCCGACTCTTGAGTGATGGCAGTTTGATTCATACCAGGTTAGTTTTTTTAGTTACAGTGAATAAATTCTATTAAGATTATTGTAAATCTCTCGCAGGTTAAGAGCGGCAAGATAAAGAAATTCATAAAACTGGCTAAAAAAACTATGCTAATTGCGCTTTTTTGGCCTTTCTTTGCAAAAAAATTAGGTAAGGACGGTATTTTGATTATATTTAATATATTGTTACGTTCTTACCATTCTGCATATATATCTTGTTAATTATGAAAGTTTTATTGTTAGGAAGTGGTGGCCGCGAACATGCACTGGCCCTGAAAATCTCGGGGGATCCCCTTTGTTCCCATTTATTTGTTGCCCCGGGCAACCCGGGAATCGCTCAATGTGGAACTTGCGTGAACATCGGTGTCAACGATTTTGAAGCTATCAAGTCATTTGCAATAGAAAATGGGATCGAGATGGTCGTAGTAGGACCGGAAGATCCCTTGGTAAACGGAATTTTTGACTTTTTTGCCAATGATCCTGCTTTACAACACATCCCGGTGATCGGCCCTTCTAAAGAAGGCGCCCAGTTGGAAGGCAGCAAGGCATTCGCGAAGCAATTCATGATGCGCCACAGGGTACCGACAGCTTCATATAAAGAATTTAGTGCTGATAATTACGAGGAGGGCATAGCATACCTTGCACAGCATACCCTGCCGATCGTATTGAAAGCGGATGGCTTGGCCGCCGGTAAAGGTGTCGTTATTGCCGAAAGCCGCGAACATGCGCAGGAAGAATTTGCTCAAATGATTAAAGATGCTAAATTTGGCGACGCTAGTAAAAAGGTGGTGGTTGAGCAATTCTTATCCGGTATCGAATTGTCGGTTTTCGTACTAACTGATGGGCAATCCTACAAGATATTACCAACTGCAAAAGATTATAAAAGGATCGGCTTGGGTGATACCGGCCTCAATACCGGTGGAATGGGCGCCATTTCTCCCGTACCATTTGCTGACGCCGAGTTCATGAAGAAAGTCGAAGATCGGGTTATTAGGCCTACCGTTGAGGGTTTACATAAAGAGCAGATTAACTATAAAGGATTTATATTCATCGGTTTGATTAAAGTGGAAGGAGAACCTTACGTGATTGAATACAACTGTAGGATGGGCGATCCCGAAACCGAGGTCGTAATGCCGAGATTGAAGAATAATTTATTAAGTTTGTTGAAAGCAGTTGCTGATGGTACATTAGCCCAAGAAGAAATACAGGAAGACGAAAGAGCTGCTGCTACCGTAGTGATCGTATCCGGGGGATACCCCGGGGATTATGAAAAAGGAAAAGTGATTACCAACATCCCCGGCAACAATCCTGCGCAAATTATATTCCACGCCGGAACGAAATCAGACGGGCAAAATATTTTAACCAACGGGGGAAGGGTGATTGCCGTAACATCTTTGGCAAGCGATTTGCAGGAGGCATTGCGCCTTTCAAAACAAACAGCGGCAAGTATCACCTTCGAAGGAAAATATTTTAGGGAGGACATCGGTTTCGAATTTGTGCCAACTAAATCTTAAGCCGTTGCCACCTGTTGTTATGTTGAGAAAATGCGACGCTGAAAAACCGGTCAACAACAAACTGGACACTGTAACTGTTACTTGACGATGCCAAACAATTTATGTAACAACAGTTCGTTAAGCAATTTTAATACGTTTGTTTTGTACGCTAGTAAAATATTCGTTTTACATCCAGGTTTTACATCGTATATTCGTTAGAATTATTCAATTTTGCAATCAAATATTTATATTGACCGTATCAAACAATGGGCTTCTTTAATTTTTTAACACAAGATATCGCGATAGACTTGGGTACTGCCAATACCCTGATCATTCATAATGACCAGGTGGTTGTTGACGAACCATCCATCGTTGCCATCGAACGTGCCAGTGGTAAAATTGTAGCTGTAGGAAAAAAGGCTATGATGATGCACGAGAAAACACACGAGTATTTGCGTACCATCCGTCCCTTGAAAGATGGCGTTATCGCTGACTTTAACGCTGCCGAAGGGATGTTGAGAGAGCTGATCAAAATGGTTTATCCTAAAAAACCGCTCTTCGCTCCAAGTTGGCGCATGGTTATCTGTATTCCTTCCAGCATTACCGAGGTGGAAAAACGCGCGGTAAAAGACTCTGCCGAACAGGCGGGCGCTAAAGAAGTACACCTGATCCATGAACCGATGGCGGCTGCCCTGGGTATCGGTATCGATGTGGAAGAACCCGTTGGTAACATGATTATCGATATCGGTGGCGGTACTACCGGTATCTCGGTAATCGCCCTGGCAGGTATCGTGTGTGACCAAAGTATCCGTGTAGCAGGTGATGAGTTTACCGCCGATATCATGGAGGCCCTACGCCGTTACCATAGCTTGTTGATCGGTGAAAGAACCGCGGAACAAATTAAAATTCAAATAGGTTCCGCCCTGAAGGAACTGGATAGTCCGCCGGAAGATATCGCCGTAAATGGTCGTGACCTTGTGACGGGTATCCCTAAGCAGATCATGGTATCTTACCAGGAGATTGCGGAAGCGTTGGATAAATCCATCTTCAAGATAGAAGAAGCCATCTTGAAAGCCTTGGAAACCACGCCGCCGGAACTAGCCTCGGATATTTACCGACGCGGTCTGTACTTGACAGGTGGTGGCGCCTTGTTGAGAGGTTTGGATAAACGCCTTTCCCAGAAGATCAAGCTGCCCGTTCATGTTGCCGATGACCCCTTACGTGCAGTAGTGCGTGGTACGGGGATTGCTTTGAAACATATCGGCAAGTATCCATTTTTGATGCAATAACAAACTCTATTATAATCTTACCCCCGGTACTGCCGGGGGTAAGCCAGTAAACCGAATCCATTCAAGGTGCGTAATCTCATCATTTTCTTAAGGCGGTATTTCAATTTTTTCTTATTCCTACTGCTGGAAGTGATTTGTGTTATCCTCATATTAAATAATAACAACTTCCAACGCGCTGCTTACCTCAATTCAGCCAATGCCCTCAGCGGGAAATTATACACCCAGTACAACGATATCCAGTATTATTTTCATCTGAAAGCCACTAACGATAGCTTGGTAGCTGAAAATGCACGCTTGCATAATATGCTGAATACCAGTTTCGATCATATCGATTCTACTGATATACTCAAGAAGGATACGCTGAGGATGTATAGCCAGGATTCTACGCGTACATTGGTTTCTACATTACCCCGGAAGTATATGTACCGCGAAGCTAAAGTGATTCGCAGCAGCGTTAACCGTGAAATCAATTATATCACGATTCATAGGGGATCTAACCAGGGTATCCGCCCGAATATGGGGGTTGTAGGCCCTGATGGTGTAGTGGGTATGGTAAGAAGCGTGAGCGATAATTATGCCGTGATCCTGTCTTTTTTGTCAAAATTGAAATCGCAAAGGGCTTTCGGTATTAGCGCAAGGTTGAAAAATGGTAATGAAACCGGTACGGTTTATTGGGATGCGCGGGACATCGAGGAGGGCATCATGGAAGATATCCCTAAGAGCGCCAAGCTGAGGAAAGGAGATACGATCGTTACCAGCGGTTACGGGTTGTTTCCGGAAGGCATATTGGTTGGAATGGTAGATACGTTTTACCTGGCAGACCAGTCCCGGACTTCACTGAGTGTAGAGATCAAGTATGCGACCAATTTCTCTAACCTGCAATATGTTTATGTAATTGAAAACTTGCTGGAGGCGGAACAAAAGCAATTAGAAGATTCAACTAAGGCATTGATCAAATAAAAAGATGAGCATCCTTTTAAAAAATATTATCCGTTTTATCCTGCTCATATTGGTGCAGGTATTCGTATTAAACATGATACGGATACACCAGTTGGTACCACCTTATATATACATGCTGTTTATCTTGTTGTTGCCCTTGAACACCCCGAGGCCAGCTCTACAATTGTTAGGATTGCTATTGGGCCTTACCCTCGATATGTTTATGGATACCCCGGGCGTCCATGCCGCCGCTTGTGTAGTGATCGCGTATCTAAGGCCATTCATCATAAATATCCTTTCACCGCAAGGAGGTTACGATGTAAACATGAAAACACCTTCTATCACGACAATGGGTCTTAGCCAATTCGCCATTTATGCATCCGTGCTGGTATTAATACACAATATTGTTTATTTTAGTATTTCTATATTCGGCCTGAAAGATCCTTTATACCTATTGATGAAAATATTGTTTTCTACCGCTGTAAGTCTATTCTTGGTATTAATCTACGAATTGCTGTTTTTTGAAAGAAAGTAACATTCGATACAATAGGATCATTGCCCTGGATAACTAAAGCCAACTTATTTATATAAATTCGTAAATAACCTGCTTTTAGCACATGTCCGTAAACAATCAGTCCAGGAAGAGAGTGATCCAGTTTATTATCATTGCCATGATGTCGCTTATCGTGGCTAGATTGTTTTACCTACAGATCATCGATAAACGTTATTCCAAGTTAGCCGATGCTAATGCCGTGCTGAAAAAGATCGTTTACCCCAGCCGCGGGCTCATTTTCGACCGCAAGGGGAAAAGTATCTTACGCAACGATGCTATGTACGATCTCATGGTAACACCTTCCAGTGTTAAAGGGATCGACACGAGCTACCTCTGCGAAATATTAGAAATAGATAGAGAAGAGTTTAGAAAGAGAATTGTAAACGCCATCGTGCGAAACGGCAGGGTGCGCCAAAGTGTATTTGCACCTCTTTTACCGCCGGAAATGTACGGACGCTTGCAAGAAAGTATGTATAACTTTCAACCGGGATTTGAATTGGTCTTGAGGCCGGTGAGATCGTATCCTTACGGCACGGCCGCCAACATCCTGGGATATATCGGGGAAATTTCCCCGTCCATGTTAAAAGATTCTGCCTATTCTTCCTATCAAAGTGGTGATTACATCGGGCTTACCGGTTTGGAAAAAACGTATGAGCCAATACTGATGGGACAGCGCGGTATTCAATACCTGGTGAAAGATAACATGAACAGACCGCAAGGCCCCTTGGAAGGCGGCGCTTTCGATACGGCGGCCATTGCCGGTAAAAACCTGAGATTATCACTCGATATAGAACTGCAAGGTTTCGGAGAGCAATTGATGAAAGGAAAGATTGGTAGTATCGTGGCGATAGACCCAACGTCGGGTGGTGTACTTGCCATGGTAAGCGGGCCTTCGTATGATCCTAATCTCATGAGTGGCGCCAACAAGAACAGGAACTTTGCCAAGATCGTTTTAGATACTACGAACCCGATGTATAACAGGGCCATCCAAGGATTGTACATGCCGGGATCCGCGATGAAGCCCATCACGGCAGTCATTGGTTTGGATGAAGGAGTTATTACGCCTTCATTCGGGTATCCTTGCCGTGGCGGATATTATGCCTGCGGCAGGAGAATCGGGTGTATGCACTCCGAGCCGGGACACGCCGCCAACTTGAGGTTGGCGATGGCGCATTCCTGTAACTCTTATTTCATGCACGTTTACAGGCTTTCCGTGGATGCTAAAAAATGGGGTGGAGTGAAGATGGGCCAACAGAAATGGGCGGAATACATGCATAACATGGGCTTCGGTAGAAGGGTCGGGGTGGATATACCGCACGAAAAGCCGGGAACGGTGCCGGATACCACCTTCATGAATAAAGTTTACCATGGTTCATGGAACTCCTGCTCCGAAGTGTACGTGGGAATGGGACAGGGAGCGATCCTCTTTACGCCGCTACAAATGGCAAATGCGATGTGCATCATCGCGAACAGGGGCTTTTATTATACACCGCATTTCGTGGAAAGCATAGATGGGGAGAAGTCATCCAAGATGCTGGATAAATTTAAAGAGAAACACGTGGTTTCCCATACCAGCGATTCGGCTTTCCGCGCCGTAGTATTAGGGATGCAAGATGTGGTAGATCATGGTACGGGACGAATTGCGCAGATAGAAAATATTATTGTTTGCGGTAAAACGGGCACCGCGGAAAACTCAGCCAGGATAAATGGTAAGGTGGTCAAACTAAAAGACCACTCCGTATTCGTAGCTTTTGCGCCGAGGGATAATCCGAAGATCGCGATCGCGGTGATCGTGGAAAATGCCGGTTTCGGTGGTACGTACGCGGCCCCGATAGCTAGTTTGATGATGGAGAAATATTTGAATGATACCATCTCGACAAAGCGGAAACCGCTAATGGATAGGATGTTGAATACTGTGACCATGTCACCGGAAATCGTTAAGAAATCGAAAATTGATTCTTTGAATACCAGCATCCGGCAAGCACAATTAACAGGAACTACTAGAAAATTTTAATGTAGGTAGTATGAACCGTTCTAAAGATAAGTTGACACAAGGCATCGATTGGCCCATTTTGGGTTTATACCTGGCGCTCGTTATTATTGGGCTGCTGGCTATTTTTGCTGCCGAGTACCGTGAGGGCGATAACGTTATTCAGAATATATTGCACCTGCAAAAAAATTATTCCCGCCAATTGATGTGGTTCGGTATTTCTATCATACTGGCATCTGTCATTTGGCTAACCGATAGTAAGTTCTTTACGGCGACGGCCAACCTGGCGTATGTATTTGGAATTATATTGCTCTTATTGGTACTCGCCATCGGTAAAGATGTAAAAGGTTCCCATTCCTGGATATCTGTCGGGGGCTTTCAATTCCAACCGGCGGAGTTAACCAAGCTCTTTACCAACCTGGCTTTAGCGAAATATTTATCCTCCCTTGAAACGGATTTCTCGAAGCTCCGTTCTCGGGTTATTGCTGCCGCTATTGCTATGTTGCCGGCTTGTATTATCGTTCTGCAATCTGAAACAGGCCTGGCCTTGGTATACCTTTCCTTTTTCCTGGTGATGTACCGCGAAGGCTTACCGGGGGTGTTATTAATTATCGCGTTTTCAGCCATCATACTCGTGCTATCGGCCCTGCTGGTGGATAAGAATATCTTGTTCGGAATATTCACCGTGGCGGCGGCCATCGTCATTTATTTCAGCAGGTACGAGATCAAACGGAAGCGTTCGCGCTTGGCCGTCATCATATCGGTTTGGGCTTTCTGCTCCATCTTCGTGATGTTCGTGGTGCCTTTTATCTTTACCAAGGTATTGAAAGATTACCAGGTGCGCCGCATCGAGGTGATGTTGGGAAAGGAGAACGATCCTAAAGCAACTTATAATACCCGGCAAAGTATGATTGCCATAGGTTCCGGCGGCCTGTTCGGGAAAGGATACCTGAAAGGTACCCAAACCCGCTTCGATTTCGTTCCGGAACAAAGTACGGATTTCATTTTCTGCACCATCGGTGAGGATTTCGGATTCATCGGAAGCCTCGTATTCCTAGGACTTTATATCACCTTACTTTTTAGGATCATCTTTATTGCTGAGCGACAGCGATCGACCTTTAGCCGGGTCTACGCTTACGGGGTTGCCAGCATAATTTTCTTCCACGTCGCGATCAACATTGCCATGACTATCGGGCTGGCCCCGGTAATCGGTATTCCGCTACCCCTAATTAGTTACGGAGGGTCTTCTTTGATGACATTTACCATGTTGATTTTCATTATGTTACGATTAGATGCGGATCGGCAAATGGTATTGCGTTAAATTTGCTTGCGTTTAGATGTTTTAACATTTGTTTTTTAGAGCAATTCAAGGAGATATTTTATGCGAATTATACCATTGTCGGAAGGCAGTTTTACAGTGGATGCCAGTAAGAAATTTGTTCCGTTCGATACTACGCAGGATCAATTGGAAAGTAGGAATACAGGTTCTTTGTTGGTAGAAATACAACCTTTCCTGGTAATCACCGATCATGATTTCATCTTATTTGATGCCGGTCTCGGGCATAAGAATAAAGACGGCGTATTGCAATTACACCAAAACCTGGTAAATGAAGGTATTAACCCGATGGAAATAACCAAGGTGATGATGAGCCATTTGCATAAGGATCATGCCGGCGGGATGAGCCTCGTTGATGATATTTCAGGTAAAAGGGAATTGAGTTTTCCATCGGCAACTTATTATGTAAATAAGAAAGAAATGGATTACGCGATTGAACAGGATGGGAAAAGCTATCTCAAGGAAGAGGTGGATATCTTATTACAAAAGGATAATGTCGTGTTCCTAGATGATAAAGGTACAGTTGATGGATATATTCAATACGAAGTAACCGGAGGGCATTGTCCATATCACCAGGTATTTTTAGTGGATGATGGAACGGATAAGATCTTCTTCGGCGGAGATGTGGCCCCGCAAATCGGTCAATTGAAACGCCGTTTTATCGCCAAATATGATTTTGATGGCAGGAAAAGCATGGAGCTGCGGGCTGAATATTTAGAAAAAGGGAAGGAAGAGGATTGGACTTTTCTCTTTTATCACGACATCAAAACTCCCTATACCAAGATCTGGAAATAACACTTTCAATTAATTCATAAAACAATGGCTGACCTCTTTACAGGTCAGCCATTGCTATTTATATTCTACAGGTATTCGACTATTGTATCATCAATTTGCTGCTTTGACTGTTTATACCATCAGAAATCTCGATAATATATACGCCTGCCGGTATTCCACTGATATCCATTTGCGTTTGTTTGAGTTGATCGCCGTTAAAACGCTGCTGTTTTATGACTTTACCATCCAGCGAAATAATCTTCACGAAGCGGATCGTTTGGACTTTCTGCGGCACTTTGTCCCTGATCAATTGCATATTTTCCGCACTTGTTTCTTGACTTTTAGCAGTAGCCGCTGCACTTTGTTTATTTTCCTCATCAAGTGTTATTTGGATGGAGCTGCGGGCTGGGTTTGGACTTACCGAGAAGGAAGAACACATGGAGTAAACGGTAATACCGCCACCATTGCGGGTAACACCGCACAGGTCCTTGTAAGTCATCTTCACTACGCCGCCCCCGGTAACGGTTACATAAGTGCTTGAAGAACTCGGAGAACTTATGTATATACTGGAACCTGTGCCGAGATAATCAACATACCAATTCCAATTAGATCCGTTTGAAGGCGTATTCGCATATAAATACCATGTTTGGGAGCTGCCACTGCAACTACCCTGGGTTCCGTACGCTGTTACGGCGGGACCGGATAAATCAATCGTTCTTGATATTACGGACTGATCACCGCATGGATGTGTAACGGTTGCTTCCAAGGAAACCGTACCTACGTTGGTACGTGTAACCGTAACGGAGCTTCCGCTGCCGGAAATGGTAGCGTAACCTACCGGGTACACCACCCAGGAGGAAACAGGTAAAGAAGTGCTGATCGAATAAGTTCCGGAAGAACAGATATAACTGGGACCGGAGATTGTTAGCGGCGGTACTAGGTCGCTAATATTTTCCGTATTGATGGAATACGTTCCGGAATTTATGGGATCTAACCAGTTACTCAAACGGGTTGAATTGGTACCTCCGCCGGTCCAGGAGAGGTTGAATTTCCCGTATTCTCCCCGTCTTTGCGCGCAATAATTCCCCATGTTATTCTGATCGCCATGAAGTTGTCCCACGATCCTGTGATACATATCATATAGGGGCGAACCGGATGAGCCGGGTTGCACGGTACCATCTTCGAAAACAGTAACCCAGTGATTGTTAGTGCCGCCCCAGCTACTTGAAGTGAGTGCATCATCGTCATGGCTGAATTTCATTAGATCCCCGGCAGGATGATGCAAAGCAAAGCTACTGCTGGGTGTGCTTGAGCTCCTGTTCCAACCGGAATAAAAGATGCCTGAGCATTGCGAGGGGGTATCATCTAATTCTAGCAAGGCAAAATCGGTAGGGGCATAATTAGCTCTCAAGGTGCACCCGTTAAATTGAATATCTTCGGTCCAACCGGAGTTGGTTGCACATGTCGCGCTCCAATATTGAAATTGGAATACCCAATCTTCTACGTTGCCCGCGGCGAGGCAATGGTTTGCCGTGAGTAAATAAGGTGTATTGGTATTAGCGGTATTCATAATCAATGCACCGGTACAAGCCTCGCTACCATCTGCAACGATCAGCGCAACGGAATTGCGTTCTTCTTCCCAACCGGTAGCTTCCGGGCAAACAACGTTGATATTACAGGTTGCCGAGGCGCCTTCATCACCGAAATATTCATGGCCGAATTTCTTAAAACCGAAGTTTATTTTTTCAATGACCAGGCTATTCTGTTCTTTTTCTGCGGCGGGAAATCGCAAGATGATATCGAGGTGACTGCCTTGGTACACGCGGGTTGCCCAAATTTGGGAACGGCTGTTTTCGGAAGCGGTGATGCTGTCCGTAAGCTCAAAAGAGCTGTTGATACTCAGTATTGCATGCTCCGAAAGATGGAATTTGCCGAATCGAAGGGAGGTGTTCCGGGCATCCGCTGCATTGAGCTTCAGGATATACACCAATGTATCTCCCTTGTTTTGTGACTTCGCTTGCGAAAGCATATCAATATTTACAGCAACGGGTACGGCAAATTTATTGATATACTCAAGGGGATAACTATCATCCGGTGCCTTATTCAACAAGGAATTGAATATACTTGGCGCATTGACTTTTGTTTCCCCGATGTTCCGGCTGTCAATACTGAGCATCTTGGAAGGAATCCCATCTTTAAATATCTTGGTACGAACTTGTGCGAAACTGCCCAGGGTACAGGCGCAACAGATTAACAATAGGGTGGTAAAGTAAAGATGTTTCATAGATAGATTTTAAATGTGTGTATA
Organism: Chitinophaga caeni; assembly: GCF_002557795.1. Taxonomy (NCBI): domain Bacteria; kingdom Pseudomonadati; phylum Bacteroidota; class Chitinophagia; order Chitinophagales; family Chitinophagaceae; genus Chitinophaga; species Chitinophaga caeni. Next base: position 1,815,238 of record NZ_CP023777.1, read on the forward strand.
TGAAATCGATAAGTTCGACACAACGGGATAACATTATTATATTCATAAACGTGGCAATAAGGGTACAACAAAACCGGGTTACACGATAGTCAAGGAAATTAATATTCGGGATAATGAATAAAACAATGTTTCTAATTATTAAATTAGGAATAATAACTTAATAATTCAAGCTGAAATTATAAAAATTGATTTGTCAATTAGTATGGTACTAATATTCAGTAAGTTAGGATTAGAAAAGATTTATTCCATGGAAATGTAGTAATATGGCACTATTTCGTGGATATCCTTTGTTTATTTCTTTGTTCCCTGCGTTCACGTAACTGTTTATAAATAAGGGTTCTAAATTCCCTTTCCGCCTTAAAAAATTGGGATACCTTTTGAGGGGGTAAGATTTTCATAAACTCATCGCGGTATTTCATTTTAATGTTAATCAACTCTTTTTCAAACCGAAATTCGTTGGTCATATCTTTCTGGGCCGCGGCATCTTTATCCTGTAATTGTATATTTCTCACTTCCTTGCGTGCCTTCCTTCTTCTATTGATCAAAGCTTCTGTCTCTTCGGTGTATTGATCGAAAACAGGCCAGAATAACTTTGCCTCTTCGGCGGTAAGATCGAGCTCCCGGCCGATGTATAAAATTTCAAGGGATTTTAGTTTTTGTTGTCTTTTAGCAGCAGGTGCAGCGGTATTCTTGGTACTATCTTGACCAAAAGCATCTTGATGCAGTATTAGTTGACAGGAACAAATCAATATGATTAAGGAGAGTAATTTTATCTTCATGGTGTGTCCGGATTAAAAGGAATTTCTTTTAAAGTATTATCTTCCAATAAGTTATCAATATCTTGCTCATCGATGCTAACAGGAAGATCTTCCAGGTGCATGCTTGGCTCCATATAGCTGGTATGTTCGGCAAGGTACTCTTCCATTTCTGGAATACTCAATTCAGCCAATTGTTGGGAGAATGACTTATTAGAAGAATGGTCTTTAGCGAGGTATACCGCGGATAAACTGATAGCAATGGCCACGGTGGCAGCGATTACACAGCGGCGGAAAGTAAAGATTTTGTTTGATAATTTATATATGGGAGCGCTGTTCTTCCTGGCCTCCGCGAGCGAGGATGCTAATCCGGTAAAATAGTTTGCAGGTACCGTGAATGGATTTTCTTTCCGAACTTGATTGGCCAAGAATGGGGAGAGCAATTTCAGTTCCGATAAAAATTCACTTTCCACATTTTCTGCTGTATCGGCATCCATCAGCTTTGCTTTCGCGAGCAGGTCAGAAGGTAAATTTGCAAAATAATCCTTCGGCAGCGATAGGTTTAGTTCTTCCCTGGGTAAGTTCAAACCGGGGGAAATACCTTCTAATTCACGTTGTATGTCTTTATCTTTTTCCATGGTAATTTCAATACTTAGACCCTTAAAAGGTTAAAGAGTTTAATTAAATTTAAACTTCATTTTTAAGAAATTCTTCGACCTTCTTCACGGCATGATGATAGGATGCTTTCAGCGCACCGATACTCGTATCAAGAATTTGGCTCATTTCCTCGTACGGCATTTCTTCAAAATACCTAAGGTTGAACACAATCTTCTGTTTCTGAGGTAGTTGCAGTATCGCTTTTTGGAGTTTCCAAGCGAGACTGTTGCCATCGAAACCCGGTTCGGAGTGCAATTTATTATCGAGGGCTAAGTCCATATCATCTAAAGAAATGGCTGATTTCCTTTTTTGCTGTTCGATATAGCTTAGAGATTCATTGGTTGCGATCCGGTAAAGCCAGGTATATAACTGGGCATCTTCCCTGAAACTGGCCAAGTTACGCCAAACCTTGATGAATACGTTTTGTAATACATCATTGGTGTCTTCATGGCTGATTAATAAGCGGCGTATATGCCAATACAACCGCTCTTGATATTTCTCCACGATCATGGTGAAAGCCTTCTCCTTGGTATCCTCTTGCCGGTATAGAACCAAGAGTTCTTTGTCAGTAAAAGATTCGGGCATAAGATTGATCTAATTTGTTGATGCTTTACGGAACATATATATCAATAAATATTCCATATTATACCGGTTAAGGATAAGCTCAATATAAGAATTTGTGCGCAACCTTGAAGGATTTATTCAACCGTACATTTCGCATTTTGCAATTTGCGAAATGGAAAATCACATGCAGCTTTTCAGAAGTTAATCATTGCTGACTTACATTATGTTTGGCAGGGTGCGGAAGTTGAGGTAAAAGGATTGGCTATAGTGCCATAGGATGATTATTAAGGTTTTCCAAAAAAAAAACCCATCCGGAGATGGGTTTTAAGATATTTAAAAGGAATACAACCTTATTTTTTCTTACGTGCCAAAGCTTTTTCTGCCGCTTCAACGATATTAGGTGTGTCTAAACCATATTTCTTTAAAAGCTCTTCAGGCTTGCCGCTTTCCCCGAAAGTATCATTAGTACCTACATACTCGATCGGGATCGGGAAATGTCTTGCAGCTACTTGGGCAATGCTATCGCCTAAACCGCCTAAAACATTATGTTCTTCCGCAGTAACGGCGCAACCTGTTTTTTGGATAGAACGCAATACGGCCTCTTCATCTAATGGCTTGATCGTGTGGATATTAATTAACTCCACGCTATAACCTTTTTCTTCAAGTATTTTACCGGCTTCAACAGCTTTCCATACCAAGTGGCCGCAGGCGAAGAGGGTAATGTCGGTACCTTCATTTAAGATTTGTGCTTTACCGATCTCGAATTTTTGATCTTCCGCGGTAAAGTTTGGCCATTTCGGTCTTCCAAAACGCAAGTAAACCGGACCTTCATGGTTAGCGATCGCAATAGTAGCGGCTTTCGTTTGGTTGAAATCGCAAGGCACGATCACTGTCATCCCGGGCAACATCTTCATTAAACCGATATCTTCCAGGATTTGGTGGGTTGCACCGTCTTCCCCGAGGGTTAACCCGGCGTGGGAAGCGCATATTTTTACGTTTTTACCGGAATAAGCTACGGATTGACGGATTTGATCGTACACCCGGCCGGTAGAGAAATTCGCGAAGGTAGTTGTATAAGGAATTTTGCCCCCGATGGTTAAACCGGCAGCCACACCGATCATATTAGCTTCCGCGATACCGCATTGAATAAAACGTTCGGGAAATTCTTTTATGAAGGCTTGCAATTTCATTGATCCTAATAGATCCGCGGTGAGAGCTACCACTTCCGGGTTTTGGCGGGCAGCTTCCAAGATGCCTTCACCGAAACCTGCGCGGGTTTCTTTTTCATTTAACGCTTGAATATCTTTTACCATGAGCCTGGATTTTTGAATGGCAAAGGTATAAAATGCTACGCAGATTTACCTTGCCGGGTATATTTCATATGCCAATCATTGGCAACGCTTAAAATTAATTATTTCTTACTTTATCTCTCAAGGATACTTCCCACTGCCATGCGGTGCGCATCATATCTTCAATGCCCATTTTGGGTTCCCAACCTAATTTCTCCTTGGCCTTGTTATTGTTGGCGTAAATTGCGATTACGTCCCCTGGGCGACCGGGGCCTAGTTCGTAATTCAATTTTAATCCGGAAATTTTCTCGAATGCCTTGATCGCTTCCAATACAGTTACGCCATTCCCGGTACCGAGGTTGAATATTTCGCAATTAGATTCATTTTTATGATCTATCAAGTATTGCAATGCCTTGGTGTGGGCGGCGGCGATGTCGGTCACGTGAATATAATCACGGATACAAGAGCCATCCCGTGTATCGAAATCATGACCGTACACGACCATTTTAGGGATTTTCCCGATAGCGGTTTGCGTGATGACGGGCACCAGGTTATCCGGTTTGCCAAGGGGCAGTTCACCGATCAACGCGGACGGGTGGGCGCCTACCGGGTTGAAATAGCGCAGCAATATACACTGCGTGTCGTTCACCCTGGCATAATCTTCAATAATTTGTTCTCCCATTTGCTTTGTACGGGCATAGGGAGATTGCGCTTCTCCTATCGGCGTTTCTTCAACTACCGGGAGCGCTTTCGTATTGCCATATACCGAGCAACTGGAAGAGAATACCAGGTTCGGTACATTAAACTCTTTCACGCATTTAAGTATGTTGACCAGGGATGACAAGTTATTTTGGAAATAGTATAAAGGGTTCGCTACTGATTCCGGTACTGTTTTCAAAGCTGCAAAGTGGATCACACCTACAATATCCCTGTTTTCGTGGAACACTGCATGTGTATCTTCCAAGTTGCAAAGGTCTACTTTATAGTTACGCACTTTTTTCCCGGTGATTTTTTCGATCCCGTCTAATAATTGTGTCGTACTCCTGATGTTGCTATCTACGGAAACAACCTCGAAACCATTGTTGATTAGATCCACGATAGTATGGGCCCCGATATACCCACATCCCCCGGTTACAAGAACTTTTTGCATAGAGCTGATGAATTAAAATTTGTGTTGACTGCTAAATAATACTTTTGGGATTAAGAATAAAAGTTTATTGTATTAAGTTTACTAAATATTGACCGTAGCCACTTTTAACCAGTGGTTTCGCCAATTCTTTTAATTGTTCTTTCGATATAAATCCTTTCCTGTAAGCGATTTCTTCGATGCAAGCGATTTTTATGCCCTGCCTTTGTTCGATTACCTGTACAAATTGTGATGCCTGCATCAGCGAATCGAATGTGCCTGTATCTAACCAGGCGGTGCCACGTGGCAATACGGAAACTTTCAATTTGCCGCGACGTAGGTATTCCTTGTTGATGTCGGTAATTTCGTATTCTCCCCTGGGACTAGGCTGCAAAGATTTGGCAATTGCCACTACCTCGTTATCATAAAAATATAATCCTGGAACAGCGTAATTCGATTTTGGTTTTTCAGGCTTTTCCTCGATAGATATGGCATTCATATTCCCATCAAATTCAACAACGCCGTACCTTTCAGGATCCGACACCTGGTAAGCATACACGATACCACCATCGGGATCAACATTCCCGGCTAATTGGGTACCTAGTCCCGAGCCGTAAAAAATGTTGTCGCCTAAAACCAATGCCACCTTGTCATTTCCAATAAATTCCTCGCCAATGACAAATGCCTGGGCTAAACCGTTTGGAACGGCTTGTTCCGCGTATTTAAGGTTCAATCCCAATTGGCTGCCGTCTCCGAATAACCGCTGGAATCCTGGTAAATCATGCGGGGTACTGATGATCAGGATGTCCTTGATCCCTGCTAACATGAGCGTGGACATTGGATAATAAATCATCGGCTTATCATATACCGGCATGATCTGCTTACTGATAGCATATGTTATGGGGTGTAATCGGGTGCCTGATCCACCAGCCAGGATAATTCCTTTCATGGTTTTCTGAACTTAGGTTTTATTTCTTTAACGCGATAAAATCGCACAAAAATAGCGTCAATATTGAAATTGACATAAATTTTATTAAAAAATTAGCGCCCGTAAGTTAATCTATTAGAATTATATATCCATCTATAAGTGTTTACAATACTTGTGATTTCCTCACGGGGCGGCATAAAAAAGCGGTTACCCCGTATCGGAAGTAACCGCTTTTTTATAATAAAAATAATATGTTATATGAATATGTTCACGACATAAAACACGGCAGCAGCGAAAATTCCACTGATGGGAATGGTAAGGATCCATGCCCATAAGAGACTCACCGTAACACCCCAGCGCACCGCTGAAAGCCTTTTGGTGGCTCCAACACCGATGATAGAACCGGTAATGGTATGCGTGGTACTTACCGGGATACCGAAGCTTTCGGTAAGGTACAAGGTAATAGCACCGGCCGTTTCAGCACTTACACCTTCCAAGGGGGTTACTTTCGTGATACGTGTACCCATGGTTTTAACGATCTTCCAACCACCACTCATGGTACCTAGCGCTATCGCGGCAAAGCAGGAGAAAGGAACCCAGTCCGGCACGTCCTTGATACTTGGGATGAGCCCATGTGCCACCATCGCTGCGGCAATGATACCCATTACCTTTTGCGCATCGTTGCCACCGTGGCCCAAGCTCAATGCGGCGGAAGAAACCAACTGCAAACGTTTGAACCAGTTTTCAGCCCGGTAAGGGTTGGCCTTTTTACAGATATTTACAATGAGAATCGTTATGATAAAGGCTATGACCATACCTATGAATGGCGCCAATACGATAAAATAAACAATCGGTAATACCTTGTCAAAGTTGACCACGGCGAAACTACCATGGGCATTTGCCACGGCCGCGCCGATAAATCCACCGATCAAGGTATGGGAAGAGCTGGAAGGAATGCCATACCACCAGGTTAGCAAGTTCCATAAAATGGCAGCAACTAGGCCGGAGAAAATTACCTTGAGGGTAATGAACTCCTCGAATACGGATTTCGCGATCGTGTTACCAACCTTGAATTCACCGTAAACATATTTGGAGATAAAGAATGCTGCGAAGTTGAAAACCGCGGCCCAAAGTACAGCTTGAAACGGTGTGAGTACCTTGGTAGAAACAATCGTAGCGATCGAGTTAGCCGCATCATGGAAACCGTTTATATAATCAAATATAAAAGCCAGTATGATAATGATAACTAGAAAAGTCATGTTGATGATAAATTATGCCAATCAAACGCAGCAATATTACGCTTAGGCGTATTTAATAATGATGGTTTCTATTACATTGGCAGAATCTTCGCATTTGTCGGTTGCGATTTCCAATGCTTGGTAGATTTCGCGCATCTTGATCAGTTCTGCCGCGTTACTCTCCCTGTCAAACAAATCTGCGATGGCCCTGTCATAGATATCATCAGCACGGTTTTCTAGGCTATTGATCCGAACGCAGGCATCCGTAATTACGCGCATGTTTTGCATGTTGCGCAATTCGGGGATGGCGCGTCCCAGCTCTTGAACGCCTTGAAGGATCAAATCCGCCAGTTTGCGGATATTATCATTGATTTCCGTAACCTTATAAATGTCAATTCTTTTAGCGGAACCGTGAATGTAATCAGCTACATCGTCCAAAGTTGCCGCCAGGTAGTGGATGTCTTCACGGTCGAAGGGGGTAATGAAGTTTTGGCCTAATTCCACGAAAATCCTGTGTGTTAGGTCGTCATTCTTGTGTTCTAAACGCTCGATCAGGTTCACCTTATCCTTGCGAACAGCAGGGTCGCTGGCAGCTACAAGCTCTGTCAGCACCTTACCCATTTCCTCTAAGTTAGCGGCCACGTCTTCAAATAATGAATAAAAAACGCGGTCTTTTGGCATAAATAGCTTAACAATCGAATTGAAGCCTCCCATATGTCGTGTATTAGTTTCAAATATTTGCCCGCAAAAATAGCTCGTAGATCCCAGCATCCCCAACACCTGGTAAGACTTAATAATTCCTTAACACTGGGATAATATAAAAGTAATATAGCGAAATTTTCTTTGCATATATAAAATTATGCCCTTTCAATGTTCAAGATCGGTGCCTTTAAATACAATCTAGTGTGGCATTTGGTTCAATTTTAACAGGATTTATAAGGGTTATATTAAAAAATTTTATGTCCAATAAGCGTCAATTAGATATCGTAGTTATTTCTGATGTTCACCTGGGGATTTACGGCTGCCATGCTAAGGAACTCGTCAAGTACCTGGATGAAATCGAACCTAAAATACTCATTCTCAATGGCGATATTATCGATATTTGGCAGTTTTCCAAGCGCTATTTCCCCAAATCACATACCAAGGTGATCCGCAAAATCCTGAAAATGATCGGGAAAGGCGTTGATGTGTATTACCTGACGGGTAACCATGATGAGTCGCTCAGGAAATATGCCGGCTTCGAACTCAGTAATTTTTATATAGATAATAAGTTGATCCTCGAAGTGGATGGCAAAAAACATTGGTTTTTCCATGGCGACGTGTACGATGTGACCATGCAACATTCCAAGTGGTTGGCAAAATTAGGGGGAAAGGGCTACGATCTGCTGATCATCATTAACAGGTTGGTAAATCATATCTTGGAAAAAATGGGCCGCGAAAAGATGTCGTTTTCAAAAAAAGTGAAACAAAGTGTGAAAAGCGCCGTGAGCTTTGTCTCAAACTTTGAAGATACCGTGGCGGAAATTGCTGCCGACAAATCTTTCGACGTAGTTTGCTGCGGACATATCCACCAGCCTGTAATAAAAAATATGACTTTTGATAACAAGGATATATTATATATCAACTCCGGTGATTGGGTTGAAAGCCTAACCGCACTCGAATATTCCAATGGAAAATGGGAGTTGTATCAACACCCCGTTACTTCGGCGGGACAACAATTACCGGCAACAGAAGAGGAGGATGAATCTGTGATGGAATGGGAAATAGCCAAGACGATCACTTTCCCCACGTCTACATAATAATATAAATGCCAACAAAAGCACTCGTTTTATTCACCTAGCTTTACAATTACATAACATCACATTAATATTTCCTTAATGTATTAGATGTAAGTTTGTGATGATTGATAATCAATGAGATGAAAGTATTAAAATTACACCCGTACATGACCGTTGCATTATTACAAATGCAATTTCAACGATTGTTGCACTGCAATGTTGTGGTATATGCCCGTCATTCGTCTGCCGATGAACAGGACGTGCTACGTGATGTAGGTTTCATCGAGGCGGCGCTTGTAGAACACCCGATAGACGAAACATTGAGCCTCAGGGAGTTTGAAGAAGTCTTGGAAGATCAGTTTAACATTAGCATGGAAATTTGTAATAATGATTGGAAACCTTTTACCAATAAAAGTCTTCGCTTGTTCCAGTTGCCCGCCATGTTGAAAAATACATCCCAAAACAATAATAACCCTTTAGACCTGGGATTCGATTTTTTAGCCCGCCTACTTCCACCTAATAGTGCGCAACCTAACATTATATAATAATGTATAGCAGAGGAAAGGTGAGAAGTAGCTTCCCCCGTTAACCCGAATGCGGCCATTAGGTTCGTAGTTAACTATTCTTTAATGATTCCTTAACATTTAACATCCTGGTAATATTGGGTTAACATTACGGTAATGGCAAGCGTCTAGCTTTGCAATCAAATTCAAGCAAAAGTGAAACGCATATTTCAAACAAACCTGTTCATTTTATTCCTATTCAGTTCCATTTGGGCCTCTGCTCAAAACGCGACTAAATCCGGCCGCATTGTTGGTAAAGTAACCGATAAGAAGTCCGGTGAGGCGTTAATTGGTGTTACAGTATTGATTCATGGTACTGCTAACGGCACCGTAACTGATGTTGAAGGTAATTATTCCCTGCCGGTTACCTCCGGTGTTTATACCGTTGATTTCAAGTATATCGGATACGCTACCAAATCCATCGGTGATGTAAAAGTAGAAGGTCAAGTGCCGATTACTTTAAATATTATCATGGATGAACCTGCTTCGCAGAATTTGAAGGAGGTCGTGATCAGGGGTACTTTCAAACAGGAAACGATTAATGCAATTTATGTTGCACAAAAGAATAATGCAGTTGTATCCGATGGTATCTCTGCCGATCTTATTAAAAAATCACCAGATCGTAATACCGGTGATGTTTTAAAAAGGGTGAGCGGTACCAGTATAACTGATAACAAATTCGTTGTTGTACGCGGCTTGGCCGAACGTTACAATACGACCTTGATGAATAGCAACCTGCTGCCTAGTACAGAACCTGATAAAAAAGCCTTCTCTTTTAATATTATTCCATCTTCATTGATAGATAATATTATAATTTATAAAACGGCATCTCCTGATTTACCCGGTGATTTTGCCGGTGGGGCCGTAAAGGTCAATACCAAGGACTTACCAAATCAGCCGTTTACAGAATTGTCATTGAGCTTGGGTTATCATACCCTTACAACCTTCAAAGATTTTTCTGCCGCTGGTCCGAAAGGTAAATTGGATTGGGCTGGTTTCCTCGACAATTCAAAAGATTTACCTAGCGCGTATACTAGCGTACAAGATCAATATTCAAATTTGCCTTCTGCCGATCGTAAAACGATTACGCAGCAGTTCCCGAATACTTTCGGGGATATCCGCAACAGCAAAAGCTTACCTAATATCGGTTTGCAGTTCTCTACCGGAAGCACTATGCAAATGGAGAATGGTCACCGCCTGGGGTATTTATTAGCGGTAAATTACGGTACTTCCCGCAGACTTACGCAAGGGGAAAGAAGTGATTTTGACATCGAGAAAAATCAAATGAACTTCAGCGCTACCGATAATTTTGAAGAATCCCGCAACCTCGGTGCATTGTTGAATCTCGCGTATTCTTATAATAAAAGCAAAATCGCGTGGAAGAACTTTTTCAACAACGATTTTGATCTGAATTATTTAACCCGTAACGGTTGGAATTTCCGTAGCGCCGGCGATACCATGTTGGTGAACGGTTCTTCTGCCGAGACAACACAAAACGGCTTATTCAATTCAGTTGTAGAAGGTACGCACCAGTTAGGTAACCAGCACATCATCGTGGATTGGAATGCTTCATATGGCCGCGCTTACCGCAACCAACCTGATCAAAGAATCTTCTCTTCATTTAATAATAATGATCCTCAACAACCGTACTATGTAATCATCAGTAACGTGAATAGTCCTCAACCTAACTCTTTAGGCCGTATCTATTCCAACCTTACGGAAAATATTTACGGTGGTGGATTGAACGTAACCGTGCCGTTTAAATTATTCAATGAAAATGCGAAGTTCAAAGCCGGTGCCTTGAAAAACTACCGTAGCCGCGATTTCGGTGTAACTGCATTAGGTTATACAGATGTTAGGTACGGGCAAAATATCACTTTAGATAAAGGATTGAACGAATCCAACATCTTCTCCCCCGAGAATTTGGAGAAATACAATATCGTATTATCGAAATTGGATTTGAACTCTACCGATTATAAAGGTACCTCCGATTTAAACGCCGGTTACCTGATGTTGGATAACCGCCTGTTGAAAAACTTGCGCATGGTGTGGGGCGCACGTATCGAAAACTATGTGCAAGAATTAAAATCACCGGGAAAAGCGAATCAAAAATATACGAATACAGATGTATTGCCTTCCGTAAACTTGACTTACAACCTTACCGAAAAATCCAATTTGAGAGGTTCGTTCTTCATGGCTGTAAACAGGCCTGAGTTCCGCGAGTTGGCAGCCTATTCACAATATGATTATGAGAATGATTTCATTATCAGGGGTGAAACGGAGTTGAAACGTAGTACCAGTTTGAATGCCGATATGCGCTATGAATTTTACAGCGGCATCGGTGAGATCATTTCCGCATCAGTATTCTATAAAAAATTTACTGACCCGATCGAGCAAATCAACTTGGGTAATAAAATATTGACTTATCAAAATGCCGTTTCAGCTACGACGATCGGCGCCGAGTTGGAAGTGCGTAAAAACCTCGCATTCCTTGCTAGCAATAGTTTCTTAAAAAATATGACTTTCTACGTAAATGCATCTTTAATCAATGGCGATATCACCTTGCAAAACCGCGGAAACCTTTCCAGCCCGATGCAAGGGCAATCACCTTACCTGATTAATAGTGGTTTAACCTATGCAGCGCCGGAAGGATTTGCATTCAACATCTTGTATAACAAGGTAGGAGAAAGGTTGAAGTTCCGTGGAGAACAAGGTGGCGTAGATGTATTCGAGAAAGCCAGGGATGTGATCGATTTACAGTTGAGCAAATCGATCCTGAACCAAAGAGGTGAAATCAAGTTGAATGTCAGCGATATTTTGGCGCAACCGATCCGTTATTATTATAACTATGATGCAGAAGGGAAAACGGCATACGATCCTTCAGTTGATCGCGTGATTAACCAATGGAAACCGGGATCTACCATCTCTTTATCGTTCAAATACAAGTTTGACAAAAAATAGTTTTGATACCGGTGTTAACATTAAATAAATATAATGTTAACACTGGCTTAAAACCCTTATAAATAGTATTTCACAACTTTACATTGTCGTTAAAAACAAACACAATTTCATGAGAAAATTACTTTTTGCAAGTTTTGCCATCGCAGCTATCATGGCATCTTGTTCAGATGATGACAATAATGGTACACCGAATCCAGGACCTGACCCATCCGGTGATACAGTTAGTATCCGAGGTGTTTTAACAGGTGAAACTAAATTGGAAGCCAGCAAGGTTTATAAATTAAGGGGTTACGTATACGTTCCTTCCGGTTCAACATTAACGATCGAAGCTGGTACTACGATCTTAAGTACCAAGGACTCTGCGGGTGTATTATTGATCGCTAAAGGAGCAACTATCGATGCCCGGGGTACTGCTGCAAAGCCTATCGTATTTACCAGTGGCGAGAAAGAACCAGTTGCAGGTGATTTAGGTGGTATCATCATTGCCGGTGATGCTACAACTAACGGAAACCATAGCGCTATCGAGGGTTCTGTTGATTCTAAATACGGTGCTTTCGGAGGTAATAATGATGCCGACAACTCCGGTTATTTACAATATGTAAGGATTGAGTATGCTGGTAAAGCAGTTGCTGCTGATGATGAAGTAAACGGTCTTTCTTTATATGGTGTTGGTAGTGGTACAACGATCGATCACATCCAGGTAGTTCGCGGTTTGGACGATGCTTATGAATTTTTCGGTGGCGCCGTAGAAGCGAAATATTTGATCGCTTACAATACTGCTGATGACGATTTCGATTTCGATGATGGTTTCCACGGTAAAATCCAGTTCGCGGTTTCTATCAAGGATCCGAAATTTGTAGATAACAAATCCGGTGGTGATTACTCTAACAACTTTGAGTTCGATAACTCTAATGGTAAAAAACCATTTGATATTACTCCATTCACTTATCCTATTTTATCAAACTTTACTTTGATCGGTCCTAACAATGCTGCTGGTACTGTAGATGGTTACGGTTATAACATGCGTATTAGGAGAGGAACTAAATTCGTACTGGGTAACTCGGTTGTATTAGGTGGTCAAAAAGCGGGTTTAGATTTGGATAATGACTTGACAGTTCAGAACTATATCGATGGTGAAAGCGGTCTAAGAAATAGCTTGATCAGCTCAGTTACCGAGACTTATAAAGTTGACTTGTTAACTAACACAGGTTTATTAGATGCAGCCGGTTTGAAAGCTTTGGTAGAAACTCGTGATAACACGGTTTCTTTCACAAGTCCTGCTGATGTTAAATTAACTGACGCCTTCAATAATGCTGCTCCGAACTTAGCTCCTGCTACAGGTTCTCCTGCATTAACCGGTGCTGCGTTTACCGATCAATTAGCGGATGGTTTCTTCACCAAGGTTACTTACCGCGGTGCTATCGATCCAGCTAGCGATTGGACAAAAGATACTTGGACTGTTTGGAACAGGTAAAAAATCACGAAATAAGATATAACATAGATTGGCATAATGCTGTATGGAGCCCCCCGGCAAACCGGGGGCTTTTTATGTATTGTGCGAACAGAACCTTATTTTTGCGGAAATTTTTTTCTAGGATGAAAAGTAAGGTTTGCATCGTGGTATTTGTGCTCACCCTTTGTATGGGGAAGACATCAAAGGCCCAGTTTCTGATGGATATGATTGATACTACTACCAGCTTGGGAAAGGGTATGTTTTCCATGTACAAGAAATTTGATGCCGTTAGGTTAAGTGGTTATATGCAGCCCCAATTTCAATATATCCAAACAAGAGGCGCCGAATCCTTTGCCGGCGGAGATTTTAAAGAACATGTTGATAATCGCTTCATGTTACGCCGCGGCCGTATCAAGGTAGATTACGAGCGTTTCAATAAGGAAGGGTACCCGGTTATGCAGTTTGCCTTCCAGTTTGATGGAACAGAACGCGGGGTGAACATACGCGATTTCTTCGGTCGTTTTTTTGAGAATAAATTGAATTATTTCTCTATGACAATTGGTGTGTTTGCAAGACCTATCGGTTGGGAAGTGAATTATTCATCCAGCGTACGTGAAACGCCCGAAAGGGGCCGTATGTCACAAATCCTGATGAAAACAGAGCGGGATTTAGGGGTGATGTTTTCTTTTGAACCAAGGCAAGCGGATCATCCATTGCGCAACTTCAAAGTGGACCTGGGGTTCTTTAATGGACAAGGTTTATCAGGCAGCGGGGATTATGACAGCCACAAGGATATCGGCACCAGGATAGCGCTAAAACCAAAATTAATAGCCAATGATGTACAGCTTTCTGCCGGGGCATCAATGTGGTATGGAGGAATCGAGCAGTTTACGAACCGGGTTTACAAAATGCAGGCTACTGGCGACGGACATTACGCTTTTAAAGAAAATTCAGATTCTTCAAATATCGGGGAGATTGCCCCGAGGCATTATTTCGGTGCGGATGCCCAACTAAGGTTTTTACATCCTTATGGCAAAACGGAGTTCAGGGCCGAATACTTGGCTGGTACGCAAACTGCTACAGCAAAGGAGTCTGAAACCCCCGGCATCATACCCATTGATATAGACGGGAATTACCAGCCTTTGTATATCCGCCGTTTTGATGGAGCGTACTTCTACTTTTTACAAAACCTTGGGAGCAAGAAACACCAATTCGTGTTAAAATACGATTGGTATGATCCGAATAAAAGAGTGAAAGGAACAGAAATAGGTGCACCGAATACGAATACTACACCGGCAGATATCAGGTATGACACGTTCGGATTTGGATATGTTTATTACTTCGATGAACATCTAAAAGCGACATTCTATTACGATATGGTGAAAAATGAGGATACCGCGCTGCCCGGGTATACGGAGGATTTAAAGGATAATGTATTTACGTGCAGGTTGCAATTTCAATTTTGATGGATCGTACCGCCTATCTTGTACGGGGTAGAGACAAGGTTTTTCTTGTCTCTACTAGCGTCCCGCGATCGATCGCATCAATCTTTTGCCGTTTGCAATGTAAACCCGAACGTGGATCCGATCTCCAGCTTACTACGCACGGTAATGTTTTGACCATGCGCTTCCACGATATGTTTCACGATGGCCAATCCTAATCCCGTACCGCCAATATCCCGGCTACGCGCCTTATCAGTTCTATAAAAACGTTCGAAAACCCTGGGTAGATGCTCCTCGGCCATACCGTGGCCATCATCGGAGATTTCAATTAAGACGGTTTTGTCATCGAGGTTATAGATGCTCGCGATGGTGCTACCATCTTGTTTACCGTATTTAATAGAATTGTCAATCAGGTTAATTAAAACCTGCCTTATTTTTTCTTTATCAGCCCAAACCCGGATCGGTGCTTCGCAACCTTTTTTAATCTGGAACTTGATATTTTTCTGGTTTGCTTTGAGCGAAAGGGTATCAAAAACATCCTTGATAAGATCCTGGATAATAAAATCATCCGGCGCGACGGACATCTCACCGATTTCCAATTTGGATATTTCGTCCAGGTCATCTAAAAGCCTACAGAGCCGATCAATATTTTTGGTAGCATTTTTAAGGAACATCCTGTTGACACCGGGATCATCGATGGCGCCATCGAGCAAGGTGTGGATATACCCTTGAACCGCGAAGATGGGAGTTTTTAATTCGTGGGAAAGGTTCAGTAAAAATTCCTTTCTGAAAGCTTCATTTTTACGGAGATTTTCCAACTCTTCCCTTTTCTGGCTGGCCCATTTTTCAACATCTTCGCTTACCTCCTCGATCGTTTTGGATGGAAGGATTTTCTTGTTAAAAAAATCTTCCCGTTTGGTCGCCTTCGTTTGGTAAATAAATTTATAGATCAATTTTATCTTTCTATAAATGAAATTTTGCAAGGTGTAAAGGTATAGATAATAAGATACCAGGAACGTGACAATAAATGCGCCGAGTGCGAATTGCCATTTCTGTTCGATGATATATATACCGATAGCGCTTATTATTGAAAGGATCAGCGCTGTGAAACCCGCTAATTTTTGCGGGCTAAGGTTTTTGGCTTTGAACATACTCCAAAGAGAATAATTTTTGTAATAATTGGAAATTAGTTCATTTTTCTTATTTGCCATAAGTCGCTTCAATTTTCATGCCGCCCGATTCCAAAAATGCCTATGGATTATAGAGGGAAGGGAATAGTAATAGCGTAAACAAAGCCCGGCGCTTATTGGGCTGAATAAGTGCCATGCCATTCAATATCGCCGGGAAAGTTTCCCTGCGAATTTTAATGAATTACCGAACCGGGGAGATTACAATTCGAACTTGTAGCCGACACCTTTTACAGTGGTAATAAGATCCACACCAATTTTTTGGCGGATCTTACGGATGTGTACATCGATGGTACGATCTCCAACGATTACCTCCGTACCCCAAACTTGGTTTAAGATTTCGTTGCGCAAGAACACTCTTCCGGGTTTGGAAGCAAGTAATTGCAGCAACTCAAACTCTTTCTTGGCCAGGATAATTTCTTGTCCTTTGTAAGTAACTGTAAACTTTTCGCGGTCAATAATAAGGTCTCCCAGGTGCATTTGGGTTTCTTCCTGTTTATTCAACCTGCGGAAAAGTGCGTTAATACGGCTAACCAACAATTTTGGTTTGATGGGTTTTGCGATGTAATCATCGGCGCCCATGTTTAATCCTTCGATTTCGGATTTTTCATCATTTAATGCTGTTAGGAATAATACCATGGTATCTTTAAAATCCGGTATTCTCCTGATTTCCTTGCATGTATCAATCCCGTTTTTATTCGGCATCATGATATCAAGCATAATCAAATCTGGTCGGAAGATTTTTGCTTTTTGCAAAGCTTCATCGCCGTCTTTGGCAGTAACGGTGTCGTATCCGGCGCTCTTCAAATTATAGCTAATAATTTCCAAGATATCCGTTTCATCGTCTACCACCAGGATTTTCCCTGCAACAGCTTGATCCATCATCATAATCTTTGAGATTTATATAAAAGACGGCACAAAATTATACATCTAGACCCGTGATTAATGGAATGATAACATTATGAAATTGTTAATTTGGCCGTTTTGATTCCCGGATATTTATTATGAAATTACGAAATTGAAAGTATACGGTGATATTTCATGAAAATAATATGTATAATTAGATGATTATTACGTAGCCGTGGATCGTGATTCTCGGCTTACGGGGAGAATCATATTTTGGTCGTAAATTTGTATATAGACTGGAGAAATCATTGATAATGAGAAAATTTTTACTGTTTGTCGTATTGGGAATGTTCTGTTGTAATGCAATTTTTGCTCAAAGTAACAACCTTCAAATCCCGATAGGTCGGCAAATCTTCCATGACAACATAGATAAGGAACAAGCTGCGGCAGAGAAATTCGATGGCAAGGCCGATAAATTTGTAAAGGTTTCCGATGACAGGAACATCAATTTACAAGCCACCAACGCGATATTGAGCCAAGTAGATGCCTTGCAAAAGGAAATTGAACTGAATAATGATCTCGATCACCGCCTGAAAGTTAAATATCTCACCGGAATTGCGGCTGTATTGAAAGATTACAACCAGAAAAGAAGCTATGGCAAGAATAACCCCGAGGAAATCGGGGCGGTTATCCAGGCATATGAAAATATGATGCATGCCGATATAGAAGGAAAATCTATATTGCCGTATATCAATAATTTGTCATTTGAAGGCGCGGAAAAGTTGGTCGAAGTTTTTAATGATAATCCCGGTTATACCGAAGCCCGGGGAATCTTATTCGGAAAATATGCCGACAAGAACCTCGAAACTATCATGCCCTTGGTAGGTAATTACCTCGATTACCCCGTGACGCAAGAAATTATTGCCAAAGTGGCCCGTGTCTATCCCAACCAGGTATTGACCTATGCTACTTCTTACACCCCCACGGCCAGCGCTATCAGGAAAAATCCGGATCCCTTGGTGCAGCAGATCGTACAGATTGGTCGCTCCAGTCAATCGACCAAGATTTTACCTTTTATCGACCTGTTGTTGGATGGCTCCACCACCATATCGGAATTGGAAAAGGAAGTGGCCGACGATGATCATTATTATAAATTAATGGTCAAGTCACTCATCGAACTGAATAAGAAGAAAGCAGCGGGTCAGCAATTGTTAGGCATTAAGCCGATGAATGAAAACCTGAAGGCGAAGTCTTTAAAATATATCAGGAATGTAAATGATTTACATGAGGAAGGTGCGAATGTGCGTTTCGCGATCGTGAAGAACTTTACACCGGAAGAATTGTATTACCTGATCATCAACGGCCAGGAAGAGTTATATACCTCCAGTTACACCAATCATTCCGGCGCAGGGTTTTATGACCAGATGATGTCGAGGATGAAGCCTCCGCGTGGAGACAGTTTGCTGATGTTGGTCAGCTTTGACAGGTTTAAGAAATTCCTAGCCATGGCGGCGGGTTTTAATACGTTGGATAACTTCCTTAAGTCCATGGAGCCTGCAAATTCCAGCTATCTCATGAGAAAATTCGTAAGTAGTCTTGAAAAAACCGAGGACTTGGAAGATGCGGTAGATGTGGCAAACTCTTTCGGAAGTATCCGTGATCCCAAATTGTTGGATTTCTTAAGAAACGAAGTACGCATTAATTACAACTTCGTCAGGAAAAAAGGAGATAAAAGGGGAGAGGTGATTTATTCATTGCTCGGTAGTTTGTTCGCACATGACGATAAGAATAACGATTCTACCTGGGCGAGCCAGATGGCGCAAAAACTGCACCTCCCACCGATCAACCACGTGAATTTTACCGATCTGCAAAGCGACAGCGGCATGGTGTACCAGCAGGTGTTTTTCTATGGAGATAAAGATGGGCAGGATTCTTATGCTAGTTTCTTAGGCAACTTCCCCCGTAGCGAATGGAATATTAGCAAGAATAATTATTGGGTTACCATAACATCCACAAAAGGTAAGCCTATTACTGTTTTTGCGAATCTTCCGATCGATGAACCGGAGGATAAAACAGCTATTGAAAAGTTGGGCGAATACCTGGAAGAGAAAGATATTCACCCGACTGTATTCATACACCGTGGGCACAGTTACCATGTGAATACTACCTTGGACAATTTACAAAGTACGGCAAAGATCGTGGTATTAGGTTCATGTGGAGGTTACCACAACTTGGCTACCGTGCTTGAAAAATCACCTGAAGCACATATCATTTCGTCCAAGCAAGTAGGAACCCGCTTTGTGAATGAACCGATTATCCGCAATTTGGAAGAAACCTTGAGAGGGGGAAATAATGTTGATTGGATCAAGATGTGGAGCAGCCTAGGGGCTAAATTTGCCGGTGATGGCAGAAATAAGCAGTTGTTTGATGATTATGTACCTCCACATAAAAATTTAGGGGCGATATTTATCAAGGCATATAAACAGATTATGAAATCTGACAGATAGCAGTGGATCTGATAGCAGTGGCTCGCGAGCCACTGCCGCAACAGCCACTGCCGCAACAGCCACTGCCGCAACAGCCACTGCCACAACCAGAATCTTAAAAAAAAATATTAGGTTTGTAGATATTTGGAAGAGAAAATAGGTCGAATTGGAAAACACAGCAGCCAAGAAAGTATTTAATTTTAGCCTGTTAAATAGGGTATTTACATTTGCAAGACCATACCGGAAATCATTCATCTTATCGATGTTTTTGACCGTAGTTTTGGCTGTAATTTCCCCGCTGCGCCCCTACCTGATCCAATTAACCGTTGATAAATACATCGCCAATGCGATGGTGCAGATGATCGTTACGATCACGATCGTGCAAATTGTTTTATTGTTATTGGAAACCGTTGTAAGGTTTTCGTTTACTTATCTCACCAACTGGCTAGGGCAATCGGTGATTAAAGATCTCCGGGTGACCGTCTTCAAAAAGGTGATCCATCTCAATTTATCATTCTTCGACAAGACCCCCATCGGTACATTAACAACTAGAACCATCAACGACATTGAAGCGATTAACGATATCTTCTCCGAAGGTATTATTTCGATCGTTGCGGATGTTTTGATGATTCTAGCGATACTGGGAGTGATGTTTGCACAAGATTGGCGACTTACGCTTGTTAGCTTGTCTCCCTTCCCGGTATTGATCTTGGCAACATATTGGTTCAAGGAAAGTGTAAATAAATCCTTTCACAGGGTACGGAATGCTGTATCGGCCTTGAATGCTTTCGTGCAGGAGCATATCACCGGGATGGTGGTTGTGCAGGCATTTGCAGCCGAGAAAAGGGAAAACGAAAAGTTCCGCAACATTAACCGGGATCATAGGAAGGCTAATGTGGATGCCATTTTTGCGTACTCAATATTCTTCCCCGTCGTGGAAATTATCTTGGCCACTTCGCTGGGGCTAATGGTTTGGTACGGCGCCAACAAGGTATTGAATTATGAAGTAACGCAAGGGGTGATGATTGCATTTATCATGTACCTCAATATGTTATTCAGGCCCTTAAGGATCTTGGCAGATAAATTTAATACGCTGCAAATGGGGATGGTAGCAAGTGAGAGAGTTTTCAAACTGCTGGATAGCAATGACTATATAGATGATAAAGGGAAAGTTGGCGGTGAAGGCATGAAAGGTGATATCAAGTTTGAGGATGTTAGCTTCTCGTACGTTCCTGACCGGTATGTACTAAAAAATATCAGTTTCCATGCAAAGCCCGGTCAAACGATCGCTATCGTGGGACATACAGGTTCCGGCAAGACTACCATTATCAGCATCTTGAACCGGTTATATGATATCCAGAAAGGTACCATCAAGATAGATGATGTTCCGCTGCCGGATTATAAACTGGATGCGGTTCGTGGAAAGATCGGGGTCGTGTTGCAGGATGTATTCTTGTTTGCCGGCTCCATATATGAAAATATCACCCTGCGTAATGAAGCCATTTCGAGGGAGCAGGTTGAAGAAGCTGCCAGGCTGATCGGTATGCATGATTTCATTATGCAATTACCCGGAGGCTATGACTACCCCGTAATGGAACGTGGTACGACTTTGTCACTTGGGCAAAGGCAATTGATTTCATTTGTTAGGGCCCTGTTGTACGACCCGGCCATCCTGGTGTTAGACGAAGCAACTTCATCAGTCGATACGGAATCGGAATTATTGATACAACAGGCGATCGACAAGTTAATTTCTGATCGTACGGCGATTGTTATCGCGCACAGGCTTTCCACTATTAGTAAGGCCGACCAGATCATCGTGCTGGATAAAGGAGAAATCCGCGAGATGGGGAATCACGAGGAATTATTAAAGAAAGAAGGATATTATTATAAATTATATACAATGCAATTCAAGAAGGAAGGGGCGGTTTAACGGGACAGATAATTTATATGATTTTTATCAGTTTAACACGCTGGATTTATAGATAATTAACCCATATAAGCCATTGTTTCACAATAGCTTCCCAATATTTTAATATTCCAAACTATATTTTTGGATTACGGGCTTCGTTTTGATGTAAAATCTACTATCTTTGCGCAAAATTTCAGAAAGCGGTGATTTCTTTTAGACAGATCAAAATTAGCCTAGTAGCAATCTTCACAGCGTTGAGCATGGTGATTTTCAACAATCCTGTAAATGCACAACACGGGGAAGCGCATGCTGCTATGGAAGAAGCACAACATGGTGAAGCTCAACATGAAGAAGCGAAAAAAGGATTCGATGCAAAAGAAGTAATCCTGGGTCACGTGAAAGATGCTCATGACTGGCACTTGTTCAGTTTTGGCGAAACGCACGTAACTGTTCCTTTACCGGTGATTATATATAACCCGGAAAGAGGCGTTTCTGTGTTTTCTTCATCAAAATTCCATCATGGTCATGAAGCTCATGATGGCTATCGTATTGTAAACCAGCATTATATCCATGAAAACCACTTGGATGAAGCCGGTTTGATGGATGGTAGCATTATCGAAGTAAACGAAGCCGGGTTACCAACCGGTGCTAAGATTTACGATTTGTCCTTGACGAAGAACATCACTTCTATGCTGATCGCGGCAATCTTGTTAGTGTTGTTAATGATGAGTGTTGCGAATGCGTACAAGAAAAGGGGAGCCAAGCAAGCACCTAAAGGTTTCCAAAGCCTGATGGAGCCGGTGATTATTTTCATCCGCGATGAAGTGGTAAAGCCGAATATTCCCGGTAAACACTACGAGCGTTATGTGCCGTTTATCTTAACAATTTTCTTCTTTATATTAATCAATAACTTGTTGGGCTTGTTACCGGGTTCTGCCAACGTAACAGGTAACCTTGCAGTAACAGCAGCTTTGGCGATTATCAGTTTCATCGCTATCCTGTTTAGCTCTAACAAGCATTTCTGGGCGCATATCTTTAACCCGCCGGTACCGGTTGGTGTTAAATTCATCTTGGCGCCTGTAGAGTTGATCGGTGTATTTACGAAGCCGGTATCCTTGATGATCAGGTTGTTTGCCAATATCTTGGCAGGTCACATTATCATCTTGAGTATCATTTCCTTGGTATTCATCTTCGGTGGGTTAAATAAGGCAGCGGGTTACGGTTTCTTACCAATAACCATCATTTTCAACATCGTGATGATGTTGTTGGAATTGTTGGTAGCCTTCATCCAGGCTTTCATCTTTGCAAATCTGACCGCGGTATTTATCGGCCAGGCGATGGAAGGGCATGATGCTCATCACTAATGAAACGTATCATGAGTAATTGCGAGATCAATTACAGGTAAATAAATTATTGAAGTTTTTTCTTAAAATTCACAAATACATATTTATTATGGCACTTTTAACTGTTTTATTAGACGGAGTTGCTGCTGCTGGTGGTGCTGTTGGTGCTGGTATCGCTGCTATCGCTGCAGGTATCGGTGTTGGTAACATTGGTAAGAGCGCGTTGGAATCAATCGCTCGTCAGCCAGAAGCTGCTAACGACATCCGCGCAAACATGATCCTTGCTGCTGCATTGGTAGAGGGTGTTGCCCTTTTCGGTGTAATCGCAGGTTTGTTGGCGGTAGTACTCTAATAACAAATTCTTTACTGCACCCGGAGCACAGGGCAAAAGGTGCAGTAAACTTCTTTTGAAACCATTCAAAATATCAATATAAATAAAGCATTATGGATCTGTTGAATCCCGCGTTAGGCTTATTTACAATCTCGTTTTTGATTTTCGTGATCGTTTTCCTGATCTTGAAAAAATTTGCCTGGAAACCAATCTTAGGCGCTTTGAAAGAAAGGGAAACTTCTATCGCCGAATCTATCGCTTCTGCTGAAAGGGTTAAAGAAGAGATGGCTCAAATGAAGGCAGAGCATGAACACGTGCTTGCTGAAGCGAAAGCTGAAAGAAGTCAAATCCTGAAAGAAGCTAAAGAGGCGAAAGATCAAATCATTTCCGAAGCTAAGAGCCAGGCTCAAACTGAAGCTAAGAAAATCATCGGGGAAGCTTATGCCGCTATCGAAAACCAAAAGATGGCTGCATTGACCGATGTGAAAAATCAAGTGGGTAACCTCGTGTTGGAAGTAGCTGAAAAGGTTTTAAGAAAAGAATTGTCTTCTAAAGGAGCCCAGGAAGATTATATCAAAACATTAGCGGAAGAAATTAAATTGAACTAAGCTGGTTTTCTTGTACATGCAAGTAAACCGCTCAAAGTAATTATACATCATCATGCAGAATCCTCGTTTAGCATCTAGGTACGCAAAATCACTCATCGATCTGGCTATCGAACAAAATGTTTTGGAAGCCGTGCAGCAAGATATGTTGCTGTTGAAGGCTATCACCAAATCTAATACTGATTTCGTTGCCTTGTTGAGAAGCCCGATTATCAAAGCTGATAAGAAGGTGAAGATTTTGAACGCTATCCTGGAAGGTAAAGTAAGTGAGTTAACGACTGCTTTTATCCGCTTGGTGACTTTCAAAGGCCGTGAAAGCGTATTGCCGGAAATGGCCGGAGAATTTATCAAGCAATATAATGTTATCAAGAATATCGGTACCGTGAAAATCACTACCGCGGTTGATATCGATGGTAACATCCTGGCTGCTATCAAGCAGAAAGTTGAAGCTGCGACCAGCCGCCAAGTGGTATTGGAAACAGCTGTAAACCCCCGTTTGATCGGTGGTTTTGTTCTTGAAACGGGAGATCAATTGTTCGATGCTTCTGTTATGCGCGATCTTAAAGATATCCGCAAGCAGTTCATGCAAAATATCTACGTTCCTAATATTAAGTAATTTATACAGCAGCCGCTGCGTAACCGCAAAGCTGTTGTCGTTATACATTTTATTTTAACGACTTTTTTTAAAAAACATAACTATGGTTGGTATTAAACCTGATGAAATTTCAGCAATATTACGCCAGCAATTAAGCAACTTCAACGCCTCTGCGGAGTTGGAAGAAGTGGGTACAGTATTGTCCGTGGGTGACGGTATCGCCCGTATTTACGGTTTGAATAATGTTCGTTCCGGGGAATTGGTCGAATTTGCTAACGGTACGAAAGCAATCGCCTTGAACCTTGAAGAAGATAACGTGGGTGTGGTATTGATGGGTGAATCTGCCGGTATCCGTGAAGGGGACACCGTTCGTCGCACCGGTCAAATCGCTTCTATCAAAGTGGGCGAAGGTGTTGTTGGTCGCGTAATCAACACGCTCGGTGAACCTATCGATGGTAAAGGCCCGATCGCTGGTGAATTGTATGAAATGCCTATCGAGCGTAAAGCCCCCGGTGTATTGTACCGTGAACCAGTAAAAGAACCTTTACAAACAGGTATCAAATCGATCGATGCCATGATCCCGGTGGGTCGTGGTCAACGTGAATTGGTAATCGGTGACCGTCAAACCGGTAAAACTGCTATCTGCGTTGATACCATCATTAACCAAAAAGAATTTTACGACGCTGGTCAACCAGTGTATTGTATATATGTTGCGATTGGTCAGAAAGCTTCTACTATTGCCGGTGTAATGAAAACATTACAAGACAATGGCGCAATGGCTTATACTACCATCGTGGCTGCTTCTGCTTCTGAACCGGCTCCATTGCAGTTCTACGCTCCATTTGCGGGCGCTGCGATCGGTGAATTCTTCCGCGATACAGGTCGCCCTGCATTGATTATCTACGATGATCTTTCTAAACAAGCCGTGGCCTACCGCGAGGTGTCATTGCTGTTGAAACGCCCTCCTGGTCGTGAAGCCTATCCTGGTGACGTGTTCTACTTGCACAGCCGCCTGTTGGAACGTGCCGCTAAAATCATCTCCAAGGATGAAATCGCGCAACAGATGAACGATTTACCTGATTCTATCAAGCACCTTGTAAAAGGTGGTGGTTCTTTGACCGCTTTGCCGATCATTGAAACACAGGCGGGTGACGTTTCTGCTTACATTCCGACGAACGTGATCTCCATCACCGATGGCCAGATCTTCTTGGAAAGTAACTTGTTCAACGCCGGTATCCGTCCCGCTATCAACGTGGGTATCTCTGTAAGCCGCGTAGGTGGTAACGCACAGATCAAATCCATGAAGAAAGTGGCCGGTACCTTGAAGTTAGACCAGGCCTTGTACCGCGAGATGGAAGCCTTTTCCAAATTCGGCGGTGACTTGGATGCTGCTACGAAAGCGGTACTGGATAAAGGTGCGCGTAACGTGGAAATTTTGAAACAGCCGCAGTTCTCCCCGTTTACAGTAGAGAAACAAGTAGCGATTATCTACCTGGGTACAAACGGTTTGTTGAATGAAGTTCCTGTTAAGAATATCAAGGCGTTTGAAGATGCATTCTTGAACGAGATGGATGTAAGGTTGCCGGATGTATTGGCCGAGTTTAAGAAAGGTCAATTGAACGAAGAAAGCTTGAAACGCATGATTCAATTAGCGAATGAACTGAAACCTAGATTCGTTTAATCTTAGTTTCTGTTGAAATATTTCAAAAGCCATTCCCATACAGGGGATGGCTTTTGTGTTTTAAGTCATGATCGGCTTAAGCAGTACCTCTTTTTATTTTTTTATGCAAAATATTGATATTCATATAAATAAATATCAATATGCTATTTAGACCCATTTTTCTTTATTTGAAAATTTGGTTTATAATATAAACTAGTTTATGTTTGTGTCAAATTGATCCCAAACCACTATGTTGAAAGCTTACATTTGCTTGTGTTTATGCCTATGTCTACCGGTAATTTTATCGGCTCAAACCAAAATTTCCGGCACTGTTACCAATAATAGGAAACAGCCTTTGGCCGGTGCGAATATTTATATCAAGGGGGCTTATGATGGTGCAACCTCCGGAAAGGATGGTAAATACGGATTTACAACTACCGAAAATGGAAAAGTAATATTGGTGGCATCATTCCAAGATTACCAGTCGATAGAACTGGAGCTGGAATTAACCGGTGCTCCTTTAGTGCAACCGATCGTGTTAAAGAAAGGTGCCAATGAATTAAAAATGGTTACTATCTCGGCCAGCTCTTTCGAAGCGGGAGATAAAAAGAAGAATCCTGTGCTGACGCCATTGGACATCGTATCTACCGCGGGAGCCAACGCCGATATCGTTGGGGCGCTCAAGACTTTACCGGGAACGCAGCAAGTGGGGGAGCAGACAGGATTGTTCGTGCGGGGCGGTACCGGTTATGAAACACAGACTTTTATCGATGGGATGCTGGTGAGGAACCCATTCTATTCCGGGATGCCTGATCTTGCTACTAGGGGCCGGTTTTCTCCCTTTCTATTCAAGGGAACCACCTTTAGCAGCGGGGGGTATTCCGCTCAATATGGTCAAGGTTTATCATCTGCCTTAATCTTGGAAACGGAGGATCTGCCGGATCGTTCTTCATCTACTTTGAATTTATCGACGGTTGGTATTGGTGGCGGCATTTCCAAGCTGGCCAAGAACAAAAAATCATCTTATGGTTTAGAAGCTGATTATTTTAACCTAACTCCATATTACAAGATTGTACCGCAGAAAAATGAACCCAGCACTTATCCTTCCGGCTTAAATACCACGGCGAACTTCCGTGTAAAAACTTCTAAATCGGGCATCCTTAAATTCTACGGAACTTATGCGTATAACACATTTGGATATATCAAGAATAGTATTGAATATCCCAAGGCAAAGGAGGAGTTTAGTCTAAAAAACGGGAATGTATATACGAATATGTCATACCGTGAACGGTTAAACGAAAATTGGAAGCTTGATATGGGTGTTTCCTACAGCACCAACAATGATAATATTAAGATGGATACTTTTGCCAATGAAATTCCTACTACTAAAGTTCATAATAATTCCCAGTTACTTCAGTTCCGGCCAATGATCAGCCGTAATATCGGGTTTACAACCTTGCGCCTGGGAATGGAGTACCAATATGCTACGGAGAAAGTGGTGTATAACGGCGATGAGCTTACTTATCACGATCAATATACCGCGGCTTTTGCCGAGGGGGATGTATATATTACTCCCAGGCTCGTGAGCAGGATGGGAGCGAGGTTCGAGTATTCTTCCATCTTGGCAAAAACCAATATCGCGCCGAGGGTTTCATTGGCTTACCGCTTGAGTGGCGATGGACAAGTTTCACTGGCGTATGGAGAATACTACCAGAAGCCGGAACCACAGTATATCCGCTTTAATCCGAACATGGATTATATGAGGGCAACGCATTACATTGCGAGCTATCAGAAAGTAGCCAGCCTGCATACTTTCCGGGTAGAAGCGTTTTATAAGAAATACCATGACCTCGTGAAGACTGTTCCCGATTTGAACAATGACGGGAAAGGTTACGCGAGCGGTGTAGAACTTTTTTACCGCGATAAGAAAACTATTCACAATGGCGATTTTTGGATATCGTATTCATATTTAAATACGAAACGTGATTATTTGAATTATCCGGCTGAAGTACAACCCGATTTTGCGGCAAACCATACCGCTTCATTAGTATATAAACAATTTATTCCCTCTATTACGACCTACTTGGGCATGACTTATAGTTTTGCTACCGGGAGACCGTATTATGACCCGAATAAACCGGAGTCGGAATTTTTGAAAGATCGTACGAAAGCCTTCAATACGATGGGCTTGAGCGTAATTCATACTACGTCAATAGGAAAAGCTTTTACTGTTTTAGTTGCTTCCGTGACGAATGTTTTAGGTACTGAACAGGTTTACGGCTACCGTTATTCTTCAGATGGATTACGCAGGGATGCAGTGGGGCCATTAGCGCCGCGCTTTTTCTTCCTGGGTATGTTTATGAGTTTCGGAATTGATCGAAGTAAAGATATTATTGATAATAATTAACATTCATAAAACCTCAATTAAATAGTGTCATATGAGAAAGTTCATTTTCGCAATTTGCTTTTCCTTATTAGGTCTTCAAGCAGTATATGCACAAAATAATTACCAGTCCACGATGGAAAAACTGGTGACCCAGCTAGATACCACCAAGATGTCGGGTGAACAATATTTGCAGATGGCCAATACCTTTGATCGTATCGCCGCTGCGGAACAAGGCGAATGGTTACCCAATTATTACGCTGCTTATTGCAGGATAATGCTGGCTTTCAGCGAAAAAGATCCTGAAAAAATCGATGCTTTATCGGATGCGGCGGAATTAAATCTTGACAAAGCAGAGCTGGTAAAACCGGGAAACTCCGAAGTGAATTGCCTGAGGTCAATGATTGCAAGCGCGAGGATCGGTGTGGATCCGATGACCAGGGGACAAGTATACGGACCCAAGTCGGCTGAATACTTAGCATCTGCCAAAGCGGAAGACCCAGGAAATCCGAGGGTATATTTTCTCTTGGGACAAAGTTTATATTACACACCGGAAGCCTTCGGTGGCGATAAGGCAAAAGCAAAGCAACTATATGAATTATCACTGGAAAAGTTCGAGACATTCAAACCGGAGAGTAAGATTCATCCGCATTGGGGAGAAGAATATGTAAAAGGCTTGGTAAAAACACTTAAATTTTAATAATAATTAACCTTTTGAGCTCACCGGTAAACCGCCGGTGAGCTTACCCTTTAAAATTAGAATTATGGAACAAAGAGAACAAACGCAGCATATGAGCGGGGAGCAAAGTATGGCAATCATACAGCAAATCATTCACGATGCTAAGTTTAAATTCTCAACGAATGGCGTAGAATTTCTAATGTGGGGATGGTTAGTAGCGATTGCAGCCATCGTGCAATACCTGTTGATTCAATTAGATTACCCTAGAAGCTGGCTGACTTGGGCCGTTTTTATGCCCATGGGTATGATTGTCACGATTTACCGCACCCTCCGGAGATTTAAAAAACAAACCTACCAGTTAACGGTGACGAACATATTCTTGTCGGTAATACTAGGCTTTAGCATATCCGTGCTAATATTGATTTCCATGATGCACAAGATAGGACCGATTACAGGTATGGGCATTTCCCTCGTGTTTTATGGTTTCATGTTATTTGTTTGCGGTAATATTATAAGGTTTTGGCCAATGATCGCCGGGGCAATCATAAATTGGATTGCAGGATTTATAGTAGTCATGTACCTCGATATTCCCAATTCATTGTTAGCTTTAGCTATCGCTGCAATTTTAGGGTACGTGGTTCCCGGGCATTTATTAAGATATTCCTACAACAATAAAAAAGCGTAAAAATGCAAGACAAGCCGATGCAAGAACAAGAGAGTCTTGCGTTAATACAATCGATGATAGCCACAGCGAAGCAAGGTGTGAAAGCTAATGGTAAAGGATTTATCACCTGGGGATGGATATTAGCCGCAGCATGTTTATCCACGTATATTCTTTTCATGGTGCATTTTAAATATCCTTTACTACCTTGGTCGATATTAACAATTGGCGGTATTATAGCCATCGTTGTAAATATATTCAAGGAACCCGCTCCGGGTAAAGTAAAAACGTATATGGATGAATTGTTGAAAGGTTTTTCGACAGGGTTTTATATTTGCCTGGTAATCATCGTTGCGGCTATGAATTTAGACGTGATGAACGTATTGACAGGCTTTTCGATGTTATTGATGCTTTACGGATTATTGATGTACGTGGTAGGTTATTCCATCAAATTCAATCCCTTGATTACCGGCGCTATCGTTACATGGGCCGGTTGCTTGGTAGGATTATATTTAAAGAGTACCGCTTACTTGATGTTGATATCGGCGGGAGCAATTATTGTAGGATTTATTATTCCCGGTTATAATTTGAAGAAAGCATGGAAGAACAATCCGTATTAATAGGAAAATGTAGATAATGAATTTTAAGGATCTGGACCCGGTTTTACATTCGCAATTAAGATTGGCAATAATGAGTATCTTGATTAGTGTCAAGGAAGCAGAATTTACTTTCTTGAAAGAGAAGACGAATGCTACTGCCGGTAACCTAAGTGTTCAGATCAACAAGTTAAAGGAAGCCGATTACGTGGAAGTAATAAAATCTTTCAAGAATAATTATCCCCAAACCATCTGCAAAATTACTTCGAAAGGTATCAAGGCATTTGAGAGTTATGTAAATGCGATACAGTCTTATTTGAATATTGGCAAGTAAGGCTTACGATGCTTCCATAGAATAATAGCAGATCTGTAGAAAAGACCCAATCGTTTCCCGATAAATAAACCCGGTAGGAAAATTTATACATTCTTATGCCAAATGCTCCGATGCCAATTCCGTTTTCTTCAAGGGGTTGGCTGTATTTTCTGCGTATCGATTCCTTTGGTTAATAATATCAATGCAATAAAATACCGCTTCACGGAATGATTCGGGGTTAGCGAGGTTTTTACCTGCTATATCGAAGGCGGTACCGTGATCCGGAGAAGTGCGCACGATCGGCAAACCGGCAGTATAATTAATGCCTTCTCCATTGGCCAAGGATTTAAATGGAATCAATCCCTGGTCGTGGTACATCGCTAAAATACCGTCAAATTGTTGATACATACCGCGTGCGAAGAATGCATCGGCGCTATATGGTCCAAAGCATAATATGCCTTGCTGTTTAGCTTGTTGGATCGCCGGGATGATCGTTTTTTGCTCTTCGTCACCGATCAGTCCATCGTCACCGGCATGTGGATTTAATCCTAGAACGGCTATTCTCGGCTTATCTATACCGAAATCCTTGATCAAGCTTTCTTTCATTAATTGCAGCTTGCTCAGGATATTATCGACAGTTACGTATTTACTGATTTCCGAAACGGGGACATGTTCAGTTAGTAATCCTACGCGCATATTCTCCGCCGTCATCAGCATCAGCACATCCTTAGCGTTGAAAGATTCCTTCAACCAAGGCGTATGCCCGGTATAAGCAAAATTATGTTGTTGGATATTGTTTTTATGAATGGGTGCGGTCACGATGCCATGAATTTCATTATTACGCAGGCATTGCAGCGCTACTTCGAGGGAGCGGGCGGCATATTTTCCGCCGATGTCATTGAGCTGCCCCGGGTTAATCTGAACTTCTTCTTCCCAGCAATTGAAAACACTGACTTGCTTAGGATTAATCTTGCTAAAATCCTTGATACTTTGATAATTAAAGTTGGATTCGCCCAATTGTTTACGGTAGAAGTTGATCGTTTTGTTAGATGCGAAGATTATCGGCGTGCATAAATCCAACATCCTGCTATCCAGGAATGTTTTGATAATAATTTCCGTACCGATGCTGTTGATATCACCGATAGTAATCCCGATTACGGGTTTTTCGTGGTTTACATAATGCTGGCTCATAATCTTTATCGCTAAATGACGAACAAATATAAGAAATAGTTGCGGCTTGCTACAGCTTGATTCATCGCTGCGGCCTAACAGCCATATTTATTTCCTACTTTTGTGTTTTCATATGGATAAGTACACACTGAAGAAGTCGCTAGGACAACACTTTTTAAAAGATGAACGCATTTGCCAGGATATCGTGGCAGCGATGCCGGTATTAGATGGGATGCAGCTGTTAGAAGTGGGACCGGGCGGCGGCGCCATCACTAAATATCTTTTAGAAATTCCTAATATATCATTTAAAGCCATTGAACTTGATAGGGAGAAAGTTGCTTACTTGGAGCAAACTTATCCTGCTATCCGGGGAAAGATTCTCAATGTAGATTTCTTGTTGGCCCCGGCCCCTTTCGATGGTATTTTTCATGTGATCGGCAACTTCCCGTATAATATTTCTACTCAAATCATGTTTAGAATCTTGGAATGGAAAGACAAGGTGCCCGTAGTGGTCGGGATGTTTCAAAAGGAAGTGGCCAGGCGTATAGCCGCAGACCATGGCAACAAAGAATACGGAATTTTAAGTGTTTTATTCCAAGCATACTACGATGTAGAATATCTCTTCGATGTGGACGAGCATGCATTTAATCCCCCTCCGAAGGTGAAATCCGGCGTAATTCGATGCACCAAACTCAGGGTGCCGTATGATATTGCCAACGAAAAGAAATTATTTACACTGGTTAAAACAGCTTTCAATCAAAGGCGTAAACAATTGCGCAACCCCTTGAAGGCTTTGTTTGACAAGGAAACTTTACAAGACGAGATATTTAGCAAAAGGGCCGAGCAATTAAGTGTTGCCGACTTCGTTGCGCTTTCACACAAAATGTTATGAGACCGTTAGTTTTAATTACCGCCAAGGTGCATCCTTACCTGATCGATAAATTGGAAATTGCAGGGTTCGATGTAGACTATAAACCTTCTATTACTTACGAAGAGGTTCGAAATTCCATACATAGTTATACCGGTTTGATTGTTACAACACGGATTAAAATTGATAAAGCCGTTATCGACAATGCCACCCAATTGGAATGGATCGGTCGCCTAGGCTCCGGGATGGAGCTGATAGATGTTGCTTATGCCGCCTCCAAGGGAGTTAAATGCGTCAGCAGCCCCGAAGGAAATGCAGAAGCTGTAGGAGAACAAGCCCTGGGGATGCTGCTGGCATTAACCAACAATATTATCAAGAGTAATTTGGAGCTCCGCGATGGAATTTGGGAGCGGGAAAAGAACCGTGGCTTTGAAATAGGAGGCAAAACCGTGGGAATCATTGGCTTAGGTCATACGGGCAGTGCTTTTGCTCGAAAGTTAAGGGGCTTCGATGTTAATATCTTGGCATATGATAAGTATAAATCAGGTTTCGGCAATAACTACATCCGTGAAGCCAGCCTCGATGATATTTTTGCCGATGCCGATATTGTTAGCACCCATTTACCATTGACGGAAGAAACTCGGCATATGGTAAATATGGCTTTTTTTAAATCATTTGCCAGGCCAATCATATATATGAATACCTCTAGGGGCAAAGTTGTAAATACCACCGACTTGATCGAAGCCTTGGAAACGGAAGTTCTTGCGGGGGCTTGCCTGGATGTTTTGGAAAATGAAAAAGTAGCTTCCTACAATGAGCAGGAAAAGTCACAATTGCATTATTTGGCCCATAGTCCTAAAGTGGTACTCACGCCGCATATCGCAGGGTATTCGCATGAAGCAAGTATCAAGATGGCTGAATATGTGTTGAAAAAGTTAAACATATCCCAATAATATATATGATGATTTAGGTGGGAATGAAGTAAAAAAAAATTATATTTGCTTATATACATAGTAACAACGCTCTTGTGCAAATGAGAGCGTTGATTTTTTATTGTAATAAATTAAAATTCAAACGGTTATGTCTGGCGTAAATTATGTTACAAAGGAAACCCTTGAACAAATGAAGGAAGAGTTAACTTTCCTGAAAACCAAGGGAAGGGCTGAGATTGCAAAAGCTATTGCTGAAGCGCGTGAAAAAGGTGATCTGAAAGAAAATGCTGAATACGATGCGGCTAAAGAGGCTCAAGGCCTCCATGAGGCCAAAGTAGCATCTTTAGAGAACGCTATCGCCACTGCCAGGATTTTAGATGCCGAAGATATTGATACCTCCAAAGTTTCCATCTTATGTAAGGTTACTATTACCAATATGGCCAACAAGAAAACGGTTACTTACCAGCTGGTCTCTGAAAAGGAGGCCGATTTGAAAGCCGGTAAGATCTCTGTTACTTCACCCATCGGTAAAGGTCTATTAGGAAAGAAAGTCGGAGAGGTGGCAGATGTGATTGCACCGAACGGTGTATTGAAATTTAAAGTTGATGAAATAGCAATTTAAAATAGCGACAAATTTATTATTAAAGGCTCGCTACAATAGCGGGCCTTAATTTTTTAAGCTAGGAATGCTTCCCTACTCAGCCCGGGAAGCATTTTCTTTTCAAGAATTTTGTTCACGGATTCTTAGGGATTTTGAGATTGCACGGATTGGGGGGGCTTTTCTTTCTTTGTGGGGATTAGCGCTATTTATATTATTTTGCTGGGGTAAATTGATGATTATGACAATATTTTCTAAGATTATTAAGGGAGAGATACCGAGTTACAAGATTGCGGAGAATGATCAGTTTTTTGCTTTCCTGGATATTAATCCGATGATGCCCGGGCATACTTTGATTGTACCAAAGGTTGAAATAGACCGGTTTTTTGATGTGCCGGATGTGTTTCTACAAAATTGGCTGGCTTTTGCTAAGCCAATAGCTAGGGCGATAGAGGCTGTTGTACCTTGTGATAGGGTAGGTATTACCGTTATGGGATTGGAAGTACCCCATGCACATATGCACTTGGTGCCTATTAATTCAGCGGATGATGTGAATTTTACCAGGCCTAAATTAAAAATGGAACCTGCCGCGTTTATAGCGGTGCAAGAAAAAATTGTGGAAGCTTTAAATAGCCAAGTATAGCAATCTATTGCACTAAACCGGATAGAGACACACGCGGGGTAAATTGTTTTACTCCGTGCTCTCGTTTTCCTGTAAGCTCGCGATGTATTCGTTTAGATTAAAGTCCTGGGGCAATTCATCTTTCGGCATATGAAATTTGAACCCGATGCCATGTAGCGTTTCCAATTTTACTGGGGACTCAGCCGGGAAGTTTTTCCTTATTTTAGTAATGAACACGTC
This sequence comes from Chitinophaga caeni, assembly GCF_002557795.1. Classification (NCBI taxonomy): domain Bacteria; kingdom Pseudomonadati; phylum Bacteroidota; class Chitinophagia; order Chitinophagales; family Chitinophagaceae; genus Chitinophaga; species Chitinophaga caeni. The sequence continues at coordinate 1,850,016 of NZ_CP023777.1, forward strand.
CATGCTCCGCCCCAAGAAATAATCGTCTTTTCCCCAAACATGGTAAAGTATTTCTTCACGTTTCAAGGTCTTATTGGCGTTTTCACAAAGGAATTTCAATAAGTCCGCTTCCTTTTGGGTTAAGATCTTTACTTTTTTCTTGGCGTCGGGGTTCACGATCTTCAATTCACCGTAATCAAAGATGAGGTTACCCAGTTTATAAATTGCTTTTTTATCAGCATTTAACGGGCGGGTTCTCTTTAAGAAAACTTCGATTCGGTATAACAATTCCTGCATACTGAACGGCTTGGTAACGTAGTCATCAGCGCCATGCTTAAACCCGGTGATCTTATCCTCGTCCAGGGATTTAGAAGTCAGGAATAATATGGGGACAAAATCGTTTTTCCGACGAATCAGTTGAGCGAGGGTAAAACCATCTTTTTTAGGCATGACAACGTCCAACAGGCAGATATCATACATGGTCCTTTGAAATTCTTTCCAGGCGGTGTCTCCGTCAATGCAGTGTTCAACAAAAAATCCGGCCTCCTCTAATCTTTTTTTCGTAACCGCGCCAAGATTGAAATCATCTTCAACTAGTAATATTTTGGCTTTCGTATCCATTTATGATACTCTTGAGGGTTTAGTGTAAAATTAGCAATAAATGATCATGTTAGGTGTATCCATTATAATCACTTACCAGTTGTGGATTTGCAATTCAAAATAAGCACATTTTCTCAATTTAAAAATAGCCTTTTATTATTCATTCTTATTCATTTTCTACTAACGCACCACCCGGCCCGGATTTTCATTCATAAATTGTTGCCAGCTCGACTTCTTACCCTTCTTGATCGTTTTCGGGCCAGGGTCCGGTACCGGCAATTTATCTTGAAAATGATGACAAACCGCCACGGCCAAGGCATCAGTAGCATCTAAATATTCCGGTCTTTCATCGAATTTAAGGATATGTTGCAACATTTGCCAAACTTGTTCCTTATTAGCATTACCGTTCCCGGTAATGGATTGCTTCACTTTTTTAGGGGAATATTCGGTCACATCCACCCCTTGCTGCATGGCCGTAGCAATCGCAACACCCTGCGCCCTCCCCAATTTAAGCATACTTTGAACATTTTTACCGAAAAAAGGTGCTTCGATGGCGCAGGCATGTGGGTTATATTGCAAAATTAGTTCATGAACACGGTGGTGAATTTGTTGTAATCTATGGTAATGATCTTTATGCTTGGATAATTTCAGGACCCCCATTACGATAATATTGGGCTGCTGGGCCTTTATTTCGATAATGCCATAGCCCATTACCAGGGTGCCTGGGTCGATCCCGAGAATTATTTTTGAATTGTTTGCCAACCTAAGGTTATTTTTGCCAAAATCTTTAGAATTCTGAACAAAAATACCAAAATAATCCTCAATTATCTTTTCGGTGGTGGACTGTTTGCTTGGTTAAGCTATTCCATCTACCGTCAATTGAGCCACCAGCAAAATTTGAAGAGCACCCTCGCGGAGATGCAAACATTGGTTGCGGAGCAGGGAATACTAATTTTATTGCTGATGGGTATCATGATGATGGTCAACTGGGGATTGGAAGCAAGGAAGTGGCAACTGCTGGTGCGACCTTTAGAATATGTACCTTTTAAGCGCGCATTTATGGCGGTATTCTCGGGCGTCTCGGTTTCGGTGAGTACACCCAACCGTGTCGGGGAATATGGAGGCCGCGTACTTTACCTGGCCAACAGGCATAAGCTGAAAGCAATTGCAGCCACGATCGTAGGTAGTTATAGCCAATTGATCGTGACCATCGTAATGGGTCTTTGCGGGATGATTTTTTATATTAACAACTTCGAAATCATTAAGTCCAGTCAATATTTTGCCCCGAATTTTTGGGAGAAAATACTACTAGGCGTGTTAATTATGATTTGTGTGTTAATCATTCTATTATATTTTAGACTACAAATAATCGTTGCTATCTTTGATAAGGTACCTATACTGAGAAAAGCCAAGATATTTGTTTTGATCATAGCCCGGTATTCAGCAAAGGATTTAAGGAAACTGTTGCTCTTGTCTACACTGCGTTATATGGTCTTCTCGGCACAGTATTTGATTTTGTTGTACGCATTAGGAGTAACCGTGGTTTGGTGGCAGGGATTTTTGATGATTAGCACGATATATCTAGTGATGGCCATTGTACCTACTATCGCGATAGCCGAGTTAGGGTTGAGGGGACAAGTGAGTTTGTATTTCCTTGGTTTATTGAGTAAAAATATGGCGGGTATTATCGCGGCTACGGTGGGATTATGGTTGATTAACCTCGTATTGCCGGCTGTAATAGGATGTATTTTATTATTAGGCGTCAAAATTTTTAAGGATAAATAGCCTCCGTTCAATGAAGTATTTAGTACTAATGTTTTTAGGATTGACTGTCACGGGTGCACCCAGGGTCATCGATCCTGCCCCGATGCCCCCGCCAGCAAAACAATCTACCCGCGAAGATTTCTGCGGTATCCACAATACCAGTTTCAAAGCAGGGGAAAGTATTACGTTCAAAGTTTATTATAAATTAGCCAAAGTATATGTTGGCGCCGGACAGGCAGTATTTAACTGCAAGCTGGAAAAATATAACAATAAAGACGTTTACCACGTTGTTGGCGATGGCAGAACCTTCAGGGCATATGACTGGATATTCAAAGTTCGCGATAAGTACGAAAGTTATATCGATACAGCTACCCTCAAACCCTTGCGGTTTATCAGGAACGTGAACGAAGGCGGTTATAAAATTTACAATAACGTTTCTTTTGACAGGGAAACTAACAAGGCAACCAGCACAACGGGAATATTTGATGTCCCTAATTGCGTACAAGATGTAATCAGTTCTATTTATTACGCGCGTAACATCGACTTTTCGAAATACAATCCCGGCGACCGCATCCCGTTCTCCATGTTTTTGGATGACGAGGTCTACAATATTTACATCCGCTACATTGGTAAGGAAGAAGTTAATACGAAATTTGGTAAATTCCGGGCAATCAAGTTTAAACCGCTGCTGATTAAAGGCACCTTGTTCGAAGGCGGTGAAAAGATGAATGTTTGGGTAAGTGATGATGCCAATAAGATTCCCCTGCGTATAGAAAGTCCCATATCAGTAGGAAGCGTCGTGGTTGATATGGTAGAATACTCGAACCTGCGACATCCTTTTTCCTCGTTATTAAAGGCGAAATAAGAGGCTTTGAATGCTTGTAAACGCTTTCTACAGCCGTTTAACAAAACTTTCACACCCCCGCCAAATACCCGCGAAACTTCATATTCCAGATAAGAAGAGCCCCGGTTGCTGTGCCATTGAAAGGCTAGGTTGCCTAAAATCAACCTAATTCCTTGTATATTTGTTATAGACACATTAATACCCTTTATTATGGAAGAACGTAAACCCAAAATACTGTTAGCAGAAGATGATACGAACCTAGGCATGGTGTTGAAGAATTACTTGGAGCTGAATGATTATGATGTTGAACTATGTAGGGATGGTATCTTGGCTCTGGCTGCATTCCGCAGGGATAAATTCGATATCTGCTTACTGGATATCATGATGCCTAATATGGATGGCTTCCAATTAGCGGAGGAAATCAGGGATGTGGATCCCGATATTCCCTTATTCTTCCTTTCTGCCAAAACCATGAAAGAAGATATCATCCAAGGTTATAAACTGGGCGCCGACGATTACATTTCCAAACCTTTTGATAGCGAGTTGTTATTGCTGAAAATAAAGGCCATCCTGAAAAGGAATGCCGAATTGAACCAGAAGGAAGAAGAAGTGCACGAGTTCAAAATCGGGTTCTATGATTTTAATTCCAGGTTGCGTACTTTAACGCATGGTGGTGAAAGTCATACGCTTTCTCCCAAAGAAAATGAATTATTACATATGCTATGCGAGCATAAGAACGATCTTTTACCGAGGGAAGTGGCCTTGAAGAAGATCTGGGGTAGCGATACTTATTTCAATGGTCGCAGTATGGATGTGTATATAGCGAAGTTGCGTAAATATTTGAAAGATGATCCTAACATCGAGATCGTGAACATTCACGGGAATGGTTTCCGGTTAGTCGTAAAGGACTAAAATACTTGGGGCGGGCTTCTTATGAAACCCGCCCCTTTATCTTAAAACAGCAAGGTGCCACCTTGATACGGAGGCTTTTTGCCGAGGTGCATATAAGCCTTTTCTGTTACTTCCCTGCCGCGCGGTGTGCGTTTCATGAATCCTTCCTGGATTAAAAATGGTTCGTACACTTCTTCCAAGGTCCCGGGCTCTTCTCCCACTGCCGTTGCAATCGTGCTGATACCTACAGGACCACCTTTGAAGTTTTCAATGATGATCGTTAATATACGGTTATCCATTTCATCTAGCCCGTATTCATCCACATTCAATGCTTTCAAACTGAATTGGGCGATCTCCAAATCTATAACACCGTTTCCCATTACTTGTGCAAAGTCCCGGACACGGCGCAATAAGCCGTTGGCAATCCTCGGTGTTCCCCTGGAGCGGCGCGCAATTTCCATGGCCGCTTCCGAAGTTATTTTAGTGTTCAACAGGCCCGATGCTCTCCAAATGATTTTCTGCAAGGTATCTGCCGTATAATATTCTAACCTCGACTTGATCCCGAAGCGGGACAGTAAAGGGGCTGTTAATAAACCGGAACGTGTAGTAGCGCCTACCAAGGTAAACGGCGACAAGTTAATTTGAATAGACCGGGCATTCGGTCCGCTGTCGATCATGATATCGATGCGGTAATCCTCCATGGCGGAATACAAATATTCTTCCACTACTGTACTTAGGCGGTGGATCTCATCTATAAAAAGCACATCCTTCTCTCCGAGGTTCGTTAATAAACCTGCCAAATCTCCCGGTTTTTCAATAACCGGTCCGGATGTTTCCTTGATGTTCACACCTAATTCGTTGGCAACGATCCTGGATAGTGTTGTTTTACCCAAGCCCGGGGGGCCATGAAACAAGATATGATCAAGGGCTTCACCGCGCATCTTGGCTGCTTTGATAAAGATCTTAAGATTCTCAATAATTTGGTCTTGCCCGGAAAAATCAACGATCTCCTTTGGACGGATGCTATTTTCAAACTCCTTATCGGCAGCACTTAACCGCGTTTCATCGGGGCGGATATTTGGATTCGGCATCATGGAATAATAATAATATCTGGTGGTCTGTGCAAATTAGCTCTTTTTGCGCGTAAAATGTTCAGGGATTATTACGGATTGTGAGGATGAAACGGATTTTTTTTGCCAGGCTATGTTAAGACTTCGATATCTTTTGCTGTTGCTATTTTTTCAATTGGTTGTCTGCTATAAATTAGCTGGTATTCTTGATGGAGCAAGATATTGACATAATATACACGAATCATCTGAAAAAGGGCGATTTTAAAGTATTTGAAGCTATTTTCAATACTTATTGGGAGTCCCTATACCTGTATGCTGCTAAAATTTTGGATAGCGAAGAAAATGCACGCGATATCATTCAAGATTTGTTTGTTAGTCTTTGGGAAAGAAGGACACACCTGGATATTCAAACGAATATCAGGCAATATTTATTCAGTGCTACCAGGAAGCTCATCCTTAGAAAATTCCGGGATGATGGATTAAAGGAAAAACACCTGGAGAAGTTCATCCACTTTAGTGAATTACGCTCCGAGTTTTCTTTACTTAGAATTGAACAAAAAGATATTATTCAGCATTTTCAGAAAGATTTACAGCAACTGCCTGTTAAGGAAAGGCAGGTTTTTGAATGGTACCATTTCGATGAACTCAGTATCCGCGAAATTGCCCAGAAATCCGGGACTGCCGAGCAGACCGTCCGCAACCAGCTTAGCAATGCTTACCGTAAAGCAAAACCATTACTTCATAAGTTATTATTCTTCATTTAGCTAAAGGAGCTTTTAAAACTAATTTACCGCTTTTCTTCCCTTTTATATTACCATAATGTTAAGCCACGAAATCCGGTAGTTAAAAAATGCTCTTTGTGAAACTTTATAGCAAAACATCTCGAATTGGATCGACAGGAATTACTGGAGCAAATAGACAAATACTTATCGGGACAGTTATCTGCCGAGGAGGCGGATCAATTAGACCAGGTGCTGAATGAAATGGCTCGTGCTGGCCGATTTCCAGGTATTATGCCGAAAGGTAATAAGAAAGAATTGTTGAAGGCGCAATTGTTTTCTGAAATCAGGCAGAGGATTAAACCCGGGAGAAAACTTCAATGGATACGGTGGGCCGCGGCCGCGGCAATACTTGTATTTGTATCCCTGGGATTGGGGCTGTTATTCAAGAATGAGCCTGTTCATTTCATTAGCCTGAAAACTGGTACCGGGGAACGGAAGAAAATTACATTACCGGATCAAAGTGTGGTGTGGATGGGACCCGGAACCGAATTGTCGTATGCCGAGAAATTTTTGGATCACCGGAAAATTGTACTTAAAAACGGGGCCGCTTTTTTTGATGTGCAGTCATTGCCTGATCATCCATTCCAGGTGGATATTGATAGTTTAACCGTAGATGTATTGGGAACTTCATTCCAAATAACTGCATATGAAGAATACCAATATTGGGCAGTAGGTGTGAGCTCCGGTAAGGTCCAGGTAAGAAAATATGATCAAGTTCTCGGTATTGTTACGGCTGAAAATTTATTGAAAATTAATAAGGAAAAATACCAGGTAGTTAGTAAAAGCATATCAAATGTTGATATAGAATCATTGGTCAATAATAAGATCAATTTTGAAGATATGCCGCTAAATGATGCGCTCGTATTATTAGGAAAATATTATCCGGTCACGTTTAGTTCCCACGAAAGATCGGAAGTGCGTATTACGGGCTCATTGAGTGCCAATTTGAAGATAGGGCAAGTTATCCGCGTACTGCAAGAATTAGTACCGAAGGATATCAAGTTTACAAAATTGTCCGAAGGACAATACTTAGTTGAATAATGAACTAAACCTATACATAAACCTAACCGGCTTTTTATGATTGAAATTTTAAACAAGCCAAGTGCCCGTGCATTTGGTAAAGGGATTCTTATTGCCATGCTCTCGCTCAGCATTTGCGGGGAGGCATGGTCGCAGCAGCGAAGCAAGATGGTGAAAGAACTTCATATTGATGCAGGCTCTTTACCCGTTGCCTTGAAATCCTTGCAGATGGAAGCAGGGGTAGATATATTGTTTGAATCAACTGCCTTAAAGGGCATCCAGGTTGGAACGGTTGATATTAAAAACGCAAGTGTTGAATCAATCTTGCAAAAATTATTAGAAGGAAGTGGTTTCACTTACTCAGTGAATGAAGGCGTTTTCGTGATAAAGAAAGCTGCTCCCAAAGTAACTGTAAATGGCCATGTAACTGAGCATGGTTCTGGCACGGCCTTGCCCGGCGTGAATATAAAGGTGCTGGGAACAAGCACCGGTGCAGCCACCAACGCCGAAGGCAAGTTTAATTTGCTGGCGGATGCTGAAAATGATACACTATTGTTCAGCTACATTGGTTACCAATCACAAAAGATCGCTTTGCAAGGCAGGACAAATGTATCCGTCATCATGCAATCCAGCGCCAGTACACTAAATAGTGTCGTGGTAGTTGGTTACGGGCAAACGACAAAAAGTGAATTGACAGGTGCCATTTCACATTTAGATTCCAAGGATTTTAATTCAGGCGTATTTAGTTCTCCCGACCAACTATTGCAAGGGAAAGTCCCTGGCTTGAACATTACCAGGAGTGGCGACCCTAATGGCTCGCCCGCCGTGATTTTGAGAGGTCCCTCGACCTTCAGGGAAGGCGAGGCGCAACAACCATTTTACGTAATCGATGGTGTCCCCGGTGCATCTATACAGTTGGTAGCGCCCGCGGACATTGTTTCCGTGGATGTACTGAAAGATGCCGCTTCCACCGCCATTTACGGGGCGAGGGCGGCAAACGGTGTTATCATGATTACCACCAGGCATGCCAAGGAAGGACAAAGTTGGATTGCTTACAACGGTTATGGCGCCGCTGAGAAAATATCAAATAGTATTGATATGTTGACCGGCGATGAGCTACGTAAATTTCTTGCGGATAACGGCAACTCCCTAAATCCTAGCGATGAAGATGGCGCCAATACCGATTGGCAGGATGCGGTTACAAGAACCGGCTTTTCACATAACCACAACCTTTCCTTCGGCGGCGGAAACGGGAAAACCGTGTTTGACGGTAACTTGAACTACTTGCAGAACGAAGGTATTATGAAAGGTTCGGCCCTGGAAAGGATGAATATCAGGGCCAACCTGGAGCAGCGGGCATTCAACGATCGGCTGAAAGTGAGCCTTGCAATCAGCAATAGCATTAGCTCCCAGGATCGTATCCCGGATTTGGTATTTCTTAATATGCTGACTTACCTGCCAACCAGTAACATTAAGAATGCTGATGGTTCTTATAAAGAAGACTGGTCAAGGACAAGGAATTACCTCAACCCCGTTTCTTTGATTGTCAATAACAGCGATCGTGCCAAGACGAAGACATTATTAGGAAATATGCGTGCAGAGTTGAAGTTGGCCGAAGGCTTGACCTATAACCTGAACGTATCCTACCAGGATGAACAAATCAACCGTGATATATACCATGGCCGTGAATCGGGCATCGCGCAGGGATTGAATGGGGAGTCTATCCGTAGTTCGTTTACGAATACCCGGAAATTATTGGAAAATTATTTCAACTATAATTTACACCTGGGGCAAAATAACCTCAAATTCTTGTTGGGTTATTCTTGGCAGGAAGACCGGAAAGGCGATGGTTTCCAAACATCCAATCAGAACTTCGTTTCCGATGCTACAAAAGGGAATAACTTGGGCTTTGGTAGTCCTTTATCCGGCTACATTCCCAATTATGGTACTACGAGGATATCAACACTTCGGTTTATTTCTTTTTACGGAAGGGTGAATTATGCTTATAAAGATAAGTACTTACTGCAAGCTAGTTTGCGGCAAGATGGATCTTCCGCATTTGGTAAGAACAACCGTTGGGCCTTGTTCCCTGCATTTTCCGGGGCTTGGAAAATTAGCAGCGAGTCCTTTATGCAAGATATTAATTGGTTAAATGTGCTGAAATTAAGAGTTGGTTACGGTGTATCCGGTAACTCTTTAGGTTTTGATCCCCTAATTGCGATCCTGCGTTATGACCTATCCGGTAAGTTTTATTACAATGGGCAAATCCTGAGTAGTATTGCCCCGGTACAGAACGACAATCCTGATTTGAAATGGGAAAGTACCGGTATGTTTAATGTTGGCATTGACATGGCAGTGCTGAAGAATAAATTAAGTGTAAGCTTAGATTTTTATAGTAAACAAACTAATGATCTAATCTATTCTTACAACGTTCCCAGCACCAGCGTGGTACCAACAATGTTGGCAAATGTAGGAAAGATGAAGAATACCGGCTTCGAATTACAAGTGAATGCCACCCCGGTTAGTACCAGGGATTTTACATGGACTACCAGCGCAAATTTAGCTCATAACAAGAACGAGATCGTTTCGCTATCCAATGACATATTTAAGGTTGACTATATAGAAACTGCTGATCTTGGAGGGAGAGGACAGTCGGGTAATTATTCACAAAGGCTGTTAGAAGGTACGCCATTGGGCACATTTTACACAATGAAATACGGTGGAAAAGATAAAGATGGCTTGTCGCAATTCATCAAACCCGATGGCAGCTTTACCCGTGAATACAACAGTAGTTACCTTGTTCAAACCGGTAATGCGCAGCCTGATTTATTGTACGGTTGGAGTAATACATTTACTTATAAACAATTTGATGTTAACTTTTTTGTCAGGGGAGTATATGGAAACCAAATCCTGAATGCAACATTGGCCAACTTGAACGTGCCTTACGGATCCACGGCAACGAATTTACCAGTGTTCAGTTTAGGCGAATCAGCAAATGATGACCGTGCTTATCTTTTAAGTGACCGCTATATCGAGAACGGATCTTACTTGAGGTTAGATAACGCGACATTGGGATATACCGTACCGCTTAAAAGCACATATATCAAGAATATCCGATTGTATGCCTCTGTAAACAATGTATTTGTCATTACGAAATACCGCGGTATCGACCCGGAAATCAATATGGGCGGACTTACACCCGGTATTGATAACAACAATTTCTATCCTAAAACCCGTTCTTTCCTTTTGGGATTGAACGCATCATTCTAACGAGCTAAAAACACGAAGTATGAAGAAATTTTTAATTGCAGGTGCTTTGTCCGCTATTATTATGTGTTCGGCTTGTACCGATTTAGATGTTACCGTAGAATCAGAATATACGAACGAGAACTTTCCTACCACCGAGGAAGGGTTTATTGCAGCATCCGGTCCTATTTATTCACAATTGGCCACGAAATACGCGATCGATTATTGGCGCTTACAGGAATTGTCGACTGATGAAGCGATTATCCCTGCCCGCGACGGTAACTATGATGACGGGGGGCAATACCGTTTCCTACATTTACATACTTATACCAAGGATCACCCCACGGTTAGAAGTGTTTGGCAATGGGGTTTCGGTGGCATCAATGCATGTAACAGGATATATAAGCTATTTGAACAAGCCCCGGAGAGCGAAAGTAAGCCCAAAGCCCTGGCAGAGATAAGGGCAATGAGAGCATTGTATTATTTCTTTATGATGGACTTGTTTGCCAACATTCCATTGATGACGGATTTTAATGCAACCGTATTACCGGAACAAAAATCCCGGGCAGAAATTTTTGCATTCATCGAAACAGAATTGAAAGCAGCGCTGCCATTATTGAGTACGCAAACAGGGCAAATCACTTATTCCCGTCCCACGAAATGGTTCGCATTTGCCTTATTGCAGAAGTTGTACCTAAATGCGGAAGTTTATATCGGGCAGAACCGTTACCAGGAATCTGTTGCTATGGCCGATAGTATTTTAGTAGGCAACCGGTTTTCATTATCAGCCGACTATGTATCCATTTTTGCACCGGACAATGGGCCGCAAATATTGGAAACGATCTTTGCCATCCCATACGATGCCAACGTGATCCAAGGTTGTATGTTTGCCAGGTTCGGCTTACACACCGGTTTGCAAGAAAAGTACAGTTTGCCTTTCCGGCCGAGCATCGCGCTCAGCACCATCCAGTTGTTTTATGAGAAATTCAACCTGCCGAATGATGTGAGGAATAGCACCTGGTTAGCCGGTAAACAATATAACTTTGACGGTACACCGATCATGATCAAAACTACGAACAAGGGTTTAGACGATACGTATAACGGGCCTGATCCATCCGCGGAGATAGAATGGCAACTGGAGTTTACCCCTGCAATGCCATTGAAGAAAGTAGAAACAATGGATGTTGGGAACGATGAACTGGGTAAAGCGAGGGGAGTAAGATCGATCAAGTATTATCCAGATAAAAATACGCATCCGACAACGAGGAACTCCAACAACGATGTTCCGGTATTCAGGCTGGCCGATGTATTGTTAATGAAAGCCGAAGCGATATTGCGCGGCGCCAATGCTACATCTGTAAATGGTGAATTACAAACAGCAGATGTTCTCGTCAATAAAATCAGGAGCCGCGCCAAAACTGACCCGGTAAATAACATAGGCTTGAATGAATTGTTGGAAGAACGCGCCCGTGAAATGGCTTGGGAAGCATGGCGCAGGAACGATTTGATCCGTTTCGGAGCATACGAAGCAAGCTGGGGATTTAAAACCGATGCTGATCCCGACAAGAGAATTTATCCAATCCCTGCAACAGAAATCACATTGAACGGGAATTTGGATCAGAATGACGGGTATTAATTATTTGATTGCTGGTTGGGTTCAGGAGCTCAACCAGCATAGATTTTATCATAAAATGAAATATCTGTTAATCATCATCTTGGGATGCATATCAATAAACATAAAAGGGCAAACGCACGATTACCTCGCTGAATATGCGAAAGGCTATAGGGGTGGTTATATTAAAGGTCAACAAAGCCGGGATGGAGCTTTAGAATTTGTGGCTATCGGCGATTTTGGTAGGGGCGGAGAATATTTTCAAAAGGATGTAGCGGCCAACTTGGCGAAAGCAGTTACCGGCATCAATGCAAGCTTTATTATATCAACTGGCGATAATATTTATCCTGATGGGGTTGCTAGTGTAAATGATCCGCTTTGGAGGCTGTCATTTGAAGACGTTTTCTATCAATATCCGTTGCATAGGCCGTGGTACGCAGTTTTGGGTAATCATGATTATCATGGAAATGCCCAGGCGCAGGTTGATTATTCCGGTACTAGCCAAAGGTGGAACATGCCTGCCCGGTATTATGCGATCAAAAAAAGTATCAATGATTCAGCAAGAGCTCTTTTTGTTTTCATAGATACGAATACCTTGGATCCCGAATCATATGGCGCAACTTATGCTGAAGAATTAAGGGAACAAGACAGTACGAAACAACTACTCTGGTTGGATTCCATCTTGTCCAACCCCGGGGCAGATGTGCAATGGAAGATCGTGATAGGGCATCATCCCTGTTATACGGCGGGAAACAGGGCGTTGCGTAAGCCTTATATCCGGTATGCCCTGGAGAATATGTTAGAAAAATATAAGGTAGATATATACTTATCAGGGCATGAACATCATTTGCAATACTATCATCCTGGAGAGAAATTTACACATCATATCATTTCCGGGGCGGGTTCTGAAGCAAATGAATCGCTTAAGCCCAGATCGGAGGTCGACTTCTTTGCGCCCATCCAGGGATTCGTGACCTTCTCAATACTTCCGCGGAACATCTTGTTACAATTTATCAATAGGAAAGGAGAAATTATAAAGAATGTAAGTTGGTATAAATGAAGGGAAAGGTATTAATGGCAAGCCCTTTAGTCAAATTTTCTGTCTATTTAACAAGGCAATTTATTACATTAGCCTAAATGATTTACAGCATGAAAATTTCTTGGTTAAAGGGATTATTGCCTTTATTGTTGTTGGCATTAACCCAAATATCTTATTCTCAATCGAAGATCAAGGCTAGGGAGGTTAAAAGGATCATCCAAACATTGGCCGCGGATGATATGGAAGGAAGGAAAACTTTTGAACCCGGCATAGCCAAAGCATCTGAATTTCTGGAAACCGAGTTCAAAAAAGCTGGTTTACAGCCTTTGCCCGGCGCAACCGGTTATAGGCAGGAATTTCATATGGCAGTTTGGAAACCCGGCCCATTGGATGTAAAAGTAAATGGACAAGCCGTTGCAGCTGATAAGGTGATTATGTCTAGTTATTCTGAATCGGTTAATTGGACAGATGCATCACCAGTTAAAGTAATGGTATATGATGGTGAAAACTCACCGAGAGGCTTATTTACCGCGATGAACAGCGATAGTAATACGGTAATCTGGGTGGGTGATAAATATGCTGCTACTTTCAAACAATTGAAAGGTTACCTGGCTCATATGAGTGGTAAAATGGAAATGGAAACGAATCAACCGGTAGAAAAACCTTCTGCATTCATGATCTTGCAAAGTGGTGATGATGTTGAGAATTGGTCCATTAGCCTGCAACAAGAAAAAGAGCGGAAAGCCTTAAATAATGTAGTCGGGATTATTCCAGGTACGAGCAAAGCAAACGAGATGGTCGTGTTTTCCGGCCATTACGACCACCTCGGTATCGTGAAAAGTAAAGACTCCAAAGACAGTATTGCTAACGGGGCTGACGATGATGCCTCCGGTGTAACGGCAGTAGTTACTTTAGCTAATTATTATAAAAATACAAATCCGGCAAGAACCCTGGTATTTGTAGCATTCACCGCGGAGGAGATCGGCGGATTCGGCTCAAAATATTTTTCTATGCAATTAGATCCTGCTAAAGTAGTAGCGATGTTTAATATAGAAATGATTGGTAAAGAATCGAAGTTCGGTCGGAATAGCGCGTTTATAACAGGCTACGAACGTTCTGATTTCGGAAAGATATTGCAGGAAAATTTGAAAGGTTCCCAATTCGAATTTCACCCTGATCCTTACCCGGAACAGAATCTTTTCTATAGATCAGACAATGCAACTTTAGCAAAGTTGGGTGTTCCGGCGCACACTATTTCCACCACTCAAATTGATAAAGATAAATTGTATCATAGTGTAGGTGATGAAGTCAGCACATTAGACATTCAGAACATCACGGATATTATCAATGCCATTGCCACCAGTGCAAGATCAATTGTGGATGGTGTTGATACACCGGCAAGGATTGATCCGATGTAGGAAATTTTGCAGTGTAGGGATTTTTGCAGTGTAGGGCTTTTGCAGGGTAGGGCTCGCGAGCCCTACCCGCAGGATTATCCGCCCTACCCGCAGGATCAGCCAGATTATAGGAGATTTAAAAAAAGGGCAATTGGATTTTAAATCCAATTGCCCTTTTTAAATATTTCAACACCACATTATGGCAATAAAACCCTTGCAATCACCGAGAAATGATCTGATGCAAATCTCCCTTTCCATGTTTCGGAAATAGAAGCATGTTGCAATACTTTGATACCGTTTTTTACAAAGATGTAATCGATCGGTTGGTCATTCCTTTCATGCGATTTAAAGCCGTTGAATGTGCCCGTAGGACCATAGTGAGGAGTTTGGCTAATCTCTTTCGAATCTGTAAGATGTAAAGGGTTTTTAGTGTCAACTATCACTTGGATGGGTTCATCTGTAGGTTCTGCATTGAAATCCCCCGTAACGAGCGCGGGATATTTCCCGGCAATTTTGGCAACTTGTTCCAATAAGAATTTAGCCGATTCGCGGCGGGCAATTTTACCGATATGATCGAAGTGCGTATTAAAATGGTAGAATATTTTCTTCGTTTTTTTATCCTTGAATTTTCCCCAGCTCACGATACGGGTGATGGCAGCATCCCAACCTTTACTACCCGCTACTGTTGGCGTTTCGGATAACCAGAATGTGTTAGACTCTAGCAGTTCCAACCTTTTTGTATTATAAAACAAAGCGGAAAATTCTCCCTTCTGTTTACCATCTTCACGGCCTACGCCGAGATATTTATAACCGGGTAAACGATCTTGTAAATCGACCATCTGTTGCCACAGCGCTTCCTGCACACCGATAAGATCAGCTTGGTGATAAAGTATTTGGCTCGCAACTAAATCTTTCCTGTTGGGCCATGCATTGCTACTATCATGCGGGGTATTCATCCTAATGTTGAAAGTCATTACTTCTAAGGATGCATCCTGCGCTTGTGCGCCTAACATTGTCATCAGTAAAAAAGTCAATATGCTAAATGCTTTTCTCATAAACATCAAAAGTTTGAGGGTAAATATATACATTCAAGATGTCTTTTTCATTACCGCGCATCAATGTTTACGGATTCATTATACTTAGAATTGCTATGCTTAATGGTAGAATATTCAGGATAGGGTACATGTTGAATAGGAGATGCTAAATCTATCATATAAAAAACACCCGGTAAGATGCCGGGTGTTTTTCCAAAAGATTTATAGTAAAAATTATACTACTACATTAATCATCCTGCCTTTCACGTAAATGATCTTTTTAGGTTCTTTTCCATCTAACCATTTCTGAACAGTTTCATTTTCTAAAGCCAGCTTCTCAATCTCTGCTTGCGAAAGATCCAAAGGTAGCATCATGGTGGTACGGGTTTTACCGTTAATCGATAC
Source organism: Chitinophaga caeni (assembly GCF_002557795.1). Lineage (NCBI taxonomy): Bacteria > Pseudomonadati > Bacteroidota > Chitinophagia > Chitinophagales > Chitinophagaceae > Chitinophaga > Chitinophaga caeni. Next base: position 1,865,699 of record NZ_CP023777.1, read on the forward strand.
CGGGTATTCCTTAGAAGTTTCCACTACATATTTTTCTTCGAAAACAGGATACGGGGCATCGAGAATTGTACTATCATGACCGAGTTGATGCCACAATTCTTCGCAAACGTGCGGTGCGTATGGTGTCAGCAAAATAAGCAAAGGTTCTAAAATGGCTCTCTTATGGCATTTTAAATCTGTAAGCTCATTAACACAAACCATGAAGCTACTCACTGCCGTATTGAATGATAAACGTTCGCAATCATCATCAATCTTACGGATTGTTTTATGTAAAGTTTTCAATTCTTCGTTGGTAGGCGCTGCATCGGTCACTTGCCAACCTTTTTGCTCATCGGCAAATAATCTCCATAGCTTCTTCAAGAAACGGTGAACGCCTTCAATGCCTTTCGTTTCCCAAGGTTTACTTTGTTCTAAAGGACCCAGGAACATTTCATACATACGGAAGGTATCTGCACCGAATTTCTCTACCACGGTATCAGGATTTACAGTGTTGAAGAGCCTTTTACTCATCTTTTCGGTCAGCGATCCGCAGATGTATTTACCATCTTCCAAGATGAATTCTGCTGAGGCATATTCTTCTCTCCAAGCCTTGAAAGCTTCGATATCGAGTTCTAATCCATCCACAATATTAACATCCACATACAGTTCCGTAGTGTCATAGCCGGATTTTAAACCCTGCGACACGAACGTATTGGTATTTTTCACCCTGTAAACTAGCCTGGAGCTTCCGCCGATCATTCCCTGGTTTACTAATTTCTTATACGGCTCGTCGAAACCGATCAAATCTACATCATATAAGAACTTCGTCCACATGCGGGAATAAAGCAAGTGACCTACGGCGTGTTCCGTTCCACCGATGTACAAATCAACCTGTCCCCAATAATCAGAAGCTTTTCTATTACAGAAAACCTCATTGTTGTGCGGGTCCATATAACGGAGGAAGTACCAGCTACTGCCGGCGTAGCCCGGCATTGTATTCGTTTCACGGATCTCGCCTTCAGCAAGGTTGACCCATTCTTTTACATTCGACAATGGGCCTTCCCCGTCTTGTCCCGGTTTATAATTTTCAACGTGGGGCAGTTCTACCGGGAGCTGATCTTCCGGTAAAGGATATGCAAGCCCGTTTTTATAGTAGATAGGGAAAGGCTCACCCCAATACCTTTGGCGGCTGAACCCGGCATCCCTCATTTTATAATTTACCTGGCGTTTGCCGATGCCCATTTTTTCTATCTCATCATTAATGGCATCCATGGCTTCTTTCATAGGCATGCCCGTGTAAGCACCGCTGTTTGAAAGCACCGCGTTCTTGGTAGGATTGGCCTCTTCACCGTTAAACGCATCGCCAATGATGTTCGTGATCGGAATATTAAAATGGCGGGCAAAATTAAAATCGCGTTGGTCGCCGCAAGGCACGGCCATCACGGCGCCAGTTCCATAGCCTGCCAGCACGTATTCAGATATCCAGATAGGAATTTTATTGTTATTAAAAGGGTTGATAGCATAAGCCCCGGTAAAGGCGCCGGTAATTTGTTTTACCTCTGCTAAACGCTCTCTCTCGGATCGGCTGGCCACGTATTCTTGATATTTATTTACATCGGCCTGCTGCTCTGCTGTCGTCAAAGCGGCTACCAGCTCATGTTCGGGAGCTAGTACCATGAAATCCACCCCGAAAATGGTGTCGGGTCTGGTAGTATAAACCGTGATTTCTTGGGCCCTGTTTTCAACTTTAAAAGTAACTTCCGCTCCTTGGCTCCTACCGATCCAGTTGCGTTGCATATCCTTCATGGCATCGCTGAAATCGATAGTATCTAGCCCTGTCAGCAACCTGTCGGCATATTCGGTGATCCGGAGGAACCATTGGCGCATCTTTTTCTTGACAACCGGGTAGCCACCCCTTTCACTGACGCCGTTAACTACCTCGTCATTGGCCAGGACCGTTCCCAGTTCTGCACACCAGTTCACTTCTGCATGGGCCAGGTAAGCCAGGCGGTAATGCATCAGCACATCCCTTTGCTGCACTTCGTCCATAGCTGACCATTCTGCTGCGGTAAAGCCCAGTTTACGATCGCCGGGACAAACATGGCTTCGGTTGCCTTCTTTTTCGAATATTTGAATTAATTCGCTGATGGGCATCGCTTTTTGTTCAAGGCGGTTAAACCAGGAATTGAAGAGCTGCAAGAAAATCCATTGTGTCCATTTGTAGAATGATGGGTCGCTGGTGCGGAATTCGCGGCTCCAGTCGAAGCAAAATCCTATATTATCAAGTTGATTACGGAAAGATTTGATGTTGATATCGGTAGTAACAGCCGGGTGTTGGCCTGTTTCCAGGGCGTATTGCTCGGCAGGTAAACCGAAAGCGTCGAAGCCCATGGGGTGCAATACATTAAAACCTTTTAACCTTTTAAAACGGGCGTAAATGTCGGACGCAATATACCCCAAGGGATGCCCAACATGCAGCCCGGCCCCTGAAGGGTAGGGAAACATGTCTAATACGTAGCACTTGGGTTTATCGCTGTTGTTATTGACCTTGTAAACCTCTGTTGATTGCCAATGAGCTTGCCATTTTTTCTCAATCGCTCTGAAATTGTATTCCATATATTATTTGTTTCTTCCACCAGGGAAGTTTACCTGACGCTAAATCTGAATAATTTAGCAAAAATCGTATAAAATTTTCACCTTCCCATAGGTAGTATGTAAGTACCTGGATATGTATGAAATAAAAATGTTAAAATATCGTTTGGGAAGGCAAAAGTAAACATAACTACTTATTTTTATTATTTTCGCCCATAAACTAGCGATTAATGGCTCAACCCGGAAAATCATCAGCAAAAAGATCGAAACCTACATATATTTACTCCATCTTGGGAACCGCCCTGGTGCTATTCCTTTTAGGCATCTTGGGGCTGATCGTGATCCATGCAAAACAATTGAGCGATTATTTCAAGGAAAGCGTGGAGTTGCAGGTTATCCTGAGAGATACGGCGGAAGAAAATGACGCCCTTGCCTTGCGGGATTCAATAGCTGCGGCACCCTTTGCCAAATCAGCGGAATATGTGAGTAAAGCACAAGCTGCTGAAACGATGAAGAAGGAGATGAATGAAGATTTTGAATCATTATTGGGTTATAATCCGCTATATGCTAGTATTGTTCTGATTCCGAAGGCGCAATATGTAGAGCAGGATAGCTTGAAAGTGATCGAAGAAACTTTACAACGGTATAGCAATGTGCGGGAAGTGTACTACCAACGGACCGTTGTTAATTCTGTCATCGATAATATGAAACGCATCGGCTTGGTGATCTTGGTTTTAAGTGCATTAATGGCCGTGGTAGTAATAGTATTGATTGATAATACGATAAAGCTGGCCATGTTCTCCAACCGTTTCCTGATCAAGAACATGCAAATGGTTGGGGCAACGAGATGGTTTATCGTGAAACCTTTTGACATCAGGAGTTTGATAAATGGGGCTATCAGCGGAATATTAGCTATCTTAGGTTTAATTGTTTTAATGTATTTTGCAGACAAGCAATTACCCGGGTTAGCAAACCTCAGAAGTTATTTCCTGATAGGCTTGCTTTTTGTCGGGGTCGTGTTGATCGGGATGGGGATTTCACTTTTCAGCGCCCACCGCGCCGTAATGAAATACCTGAAGATGAAATTAGACGATTTGTATTAAAATATTGATTTATATAATAGTATAAATAAATTTTTATAGCATATTTTATGGCTAAAGAAGTAAAACAAGTATCGGAAGAAAGTGGTGGATTATTTCACAAGGACAATTACGTATTAGTGATTATAGGGGTAGTCATCATTATTATCGGGTTTTTATTAATGATGGGAGGCGAAAGTCCTGATCCTAACCATTTCAGTATGGATGATGTGTATAGCGCCCGCAGGATCACCTGGGCGCCGCTGACGATTTTAATTGGCCTGGGAATCGAAGCCTACGCCATTATGCGTAAGCCTAAAAACAAGGCATAGTATATAATCCTTTATGATAAAATATTTTTAGAAAAGCGATGCCATCACATCGCTTTTTCTTTCTTACCTATTTACCAGCTTTCCATTCAGTAGATAATCAATAGCAACATGAATATATTTGAAGCCATCATCTTGGCGATAGTAGAAGGTTTAACGGAGTTCTTGCCGGTGTCGTCAACAGGCCATATGATCATCGTGAGCAGTTTGTTAGGAATTAATGAAGATGAGTTTACCAAGATGTTCGAGGTATGTATTCAACTAGGTGCTATCCTGGCGGTTGTAGTATTGTACTGGAGGAAATTTTTCAACTTTAAAAATTGGAAGTTCTACTTTAAACTGTTTTTAGCCGTTATCCCGGCTTTAATATTGGGATACCTGTTTGCAGATAAAATTGATGCATTGCTGGAAAGTCCTACCACGGTGGCCGTTTCACTTATTTTGGGTGGGATCGTGTTATTGTTCGTGGATAAGTGGTTCAATAATCCTGTTGTTGATACCGAAGAAAAGATCAATTATTTCCAAGCGATTAGGATTGGTTTTTATCAATGTATAGCGATGATTCCCGGTGTGAGCCGCAGTGCAGCCAGTATTATAGGTGGTATGCAGCAGAAGTTAACCCGTAAAGTAGCCGCGGAATTTTCCTTTTTCTTAGCTGTGCCGACGATGGCCGCCGCAACCGGTTATAAACTGTTGAAACATCATGATCTGATCATGAATAACTCCGAAAACATGAAACTATTCATTATCGGGAATGTCGTGGCATTTATAGTGGCTATGTTCGCGATCAAGTTTTTTATCAGCGCATTACAGAAATATGGATTCAAGATGTGGGGATATTATAGGATTATTGTCGGGGTGGTGATTTTGGCAGCCATATTTATGAATTGGAATTTGAGCGTGTAGGGGAAATAGTTATTCATAATAGAGGAGTAGAATATTTTATTTCATGATTGTTTCTATTAAGGTTGATTTATTTTTTACGTTGTCTATTCTATCGAAAAATGAAATAGGACCCGGATTAATCCAGCTAATAAGCTTATAGATGTTATCATAAGTTTCTATACATCTGAACCCATAAAACCATTTTTCTGATTAATGATCCAATCTTGATCTCTAAAATGTTCAATTAAAACTATATTCAAACTATTTCTGAATACTACTTCAAATTGACTAAGCAAGGGATGAAATGCTTGGCTTAACCTAATATTTGCATAGTATAACCTCTTCGCTTGCGCGCAATAATTAGTTGATCAAATATCTTTTGTACCTGGGTTTTGATAAATAACTATTCCTTAATGATATCCAATGATATCCGCATGATTGCTTTTAAGCTAATTTTCGTACCTTCTTTGCGTAGACTTGGTAAAGCCTCTTTCTTTATGAAACGTAACCAAGTAAAGATATGAAAAGGGTTCTTGTAGAACCCTATTTTATTTTGGGAATAATTACTTATTTTAACTCTAAGTTGCTTATTTAATATTATTTATACATAAATAATATTTTATATTATATCCGCTTCTTTAAAACCTGGCATCTTAAAATTAATTCGATTGATATTGTAAATATTGGATTAACCTTTCACCGCTAACAACAACTCCAAATCCGTGTATTTCAATTTGAATTTTTCGCTTAAATGATAGTTGGTAAGCGCGCCTTTATACAGGTAGATCCCGTTGCGAACGCCTCTTTTTATCCAAACTAAATTCTCGAATCCACCGTCGTCTGCTGCTTCCAATAATAATGGCGTCAAAACATTGCTAATCGCCTGCGAGGCAGTGCCGGCAAATCCTGAAGGTATGTTTGGTACGCAATAATGGACCACGTCGTACTTCTTGAAAACCGGGTTTTCATGCGTGGTCACTTCGGATGTTTCAAAACAACCCCCGCGATCAATGCTCACGTCTAAAATTACGGAACCGGCTTTCATATTACTCACCATCGCCTCCGTCACAACGATCGGCGTACGACCGTTTTGTGAAGACAGCGCCCCCACAACTACATCTGCATTGCTAAGCTGCTCTGCAAGTACTTTAGGTTGGATAACCGAGGTGAATAAACGCACCCCGATATTATTTTGCAACCTTTTCAATTTATAAATATTATTATCAAATATTTTTACACTGGAACCAAGCGCAATAGCGGCCCTGGCGGCAAATTCACCTACTATCCCGGCCCCGATGATTACTACCTTGGTTGGAGGAATCCCGGTAATGCCTCCGAGTAAAATACCTTTACCCTTGTTGCTATTACTCAAATACTGTCCTGCAATCAACATCACCGCGCTACCTGCTATTTCGCTCATCGCCCGGACGATAGGGTAAGTACCGGCATCGTCCTTCAAATTTTCAAAAGATAGCAGCGTGATGCGCTTTTCCATCATCTTTTGAACCTGGTGTGCCTTTAAAACCGACAAGTGAATGGGTGAGATAACGATCTGGTGCGGATGTAATAGTTCGATCTCCTCATCTGTTAACGGGGCAGATTTGACGATGATCTCGGCTTTGAAAACATCTTTCTTGTCATATAAAATCTCTGCTCCGGCTTCCGAATAATCGGTATCGTAAAAGTGGGAACCGTCTCCGGCTTTATGTTCCACGGCAATATGATGACCATTATTTGTCAGGATACTGACAGCATCGGGAGTCAACGCGATACGATTTTCTTGGAATGACTGTTCTTTTGGAATCCCTATGAACAAACGGGTGTTTTTCTGTGGAATATCTAGTGTTTCTTCCAGTGGCGCGTATGTAAATCCAGCAGTCACTACAGGTTTTTGCCTTTGATCCATAACAGTTTATTGGATTTATCGATGTATTACATATTTTTCAAAGATACGCTATTTGTAGCCGCTTTCAACCGCCTTTTTTGGTCGGGTAGCGCCTCCAGGTATAAATGGATGGTTTCAGAAGGCAGTAGCTCTTCCACTACATCAGGCCATTCTACGAAACAAATAGACCCGGAATAGAGGGTGTCTTCCACCCCGGCATCCATCGCTTCCTGGAAGTTTCGGAGGCGGTACAGGTCTAAATGGAACAGGGATTGATCTTTACCATTATCATCCTTGAAAATATATTCATTAATAATAGAAAATGTGGGACTTCCCGTATTGTCTTGCACCCCTTTGGCGGCGCAAAGTGCCTTCACCAGGGTTGTTTTCCCGGCGCCCATTTTGCCATGTAGAGCAAATACCTGCTGTCCCGGCATTTCTTGCCAGAATTTGCCGGCTATGGCATCGATTTCTTCTAATAAAAATATGAATTCCATATGTCAAAATTAGCAATCTAGTTGCATTAATAAATCTGTTGCTCTAAAAAGCAATTAATAATTTTGTATAAGGGTTGGCAATAACTAGCCCGGGAGGAATAAAATAGTTGCCGCACCTTAAAGACCCATCCGCCGCCGGGCTGCCAATTGAATTATCTTACTATACAGGAATCAAAAGTATGGAAACGATTAGTTGTAAAGTAAAGGGAATGAATTGCTCAAGTTGCGCATTAACCATCTCTAAATATTTGGAAAAAAAGGGGATGCAAGATGTAAACCTGAGCTTTGCTACGGAAGAATTGAGTTTTACCCTTCCCAATGGCGATGAAACCCCGTCGCAAATCTTGGAAGGGATCAATGACCTGGGCTATGAAGTGATATTGCCCGGAGAGGAACAACAACAGGTACCTTTTTATAAAGAACTCCGATTTAAGTTTTATTGCTGCCTGGTTTTTACGTTGCCGCTATTGTTGCATATGTGGGTAAACTGGCCCTGGTTGCATAACCCCTATGTTCAGTTGGCGCTTGCCACTCCTGTTTTTATCGTTGGTATGTTTCATTTCGGCACCAGCGCTTTCCGTAGTTTAAAGAACGGCACCGCTAATATGGATGTGCTCATCACCATCGGGGCCATCGCGGCTTATGGGTATAGTTTAACCGGGACTTTGCGTCACCTGGGTGAAAATTATTTGTTTTATGAAACCGCTGCTGCTATAATTACCTTGGTTTTCCTCGGAAACCTCCTGGAAGAACGCTCTGTTAAACAAACTACTACCGCCATTAGTGAACTTGCCAAGATGCAGGTGACCACGGCAAAAAAGTTGGATAGCCACGCTCCCGGGGAAGAGGAACATGTTCATGAAGTAGATAACCGTCACCTTAAAGTTGGAGATAGGGTATTGGTCAATACCGGCGACAAAATCCCGATGGACGGGACCATTTATTGGGGAGATGCGTTGGTCAATGAGTCGATGATAACCGGGGAAAGCCAGCCCGTATCCAAAAAAGGAAAGGACAAAGTAATCGGCGGAACGATCCTGGAAGATGGCAACATCAAAATGTACATAACCGCCACCGGGAAAGATACGGTGCTTTCTTATATTATCGAGTTGGTAAAACAGGCGCAAGGTAATAAACCGCCGATGCAAAGGTTGGCCGATAAGATCAGCAGCATTTTTGTGCCGGTAGTGCTGGGTATTTCTTTGTTGACTTTTATTGGTTGGTATTTTATTGCAGGTGTAGCTGTTTCTAATGCTATCATGCACAGTGTAGCTGTTTTGGTAATTGCCTGCCCCTGTGCTATGGGCCTGGCTACACCTGCGGCGGTGATGGTAGGTTTGGGTCGCGCTGCTAAGAACGGGATCCTAATCAAAGGCGGGCATACGCTGGAAGAATTCAAGAACATACGGCAAGTAATATTTGATAAAACGGGCACGCTTACCACCGGGAAATTAAGTATAGGGGATATGTATTTCGAGGGGATGGATGAACAGGCGTTCAGATCTATCATCTTCAGCTTGGAAAAATATTCATCGCACCCAATTGCCAAGTCCATTACTCAAATTTGGCAAGGAACGCCCACTATCACGCTAAAGCAAGTAAGGGAACAGAAAGGCATCGGGATGTTAGGAAAAGACGAAGCTGGAAATCAATGGCAACTAGGCTCATATAAAATAGCGCAACATCTGACCGGCGATGATAGCCATGAAGTATACTTATTAAAGAATGATGCATGGGTAGGGTGGCTTAATTTTAAAGATGAACTGAGACCAGGAGCGAGAAATGCAGTCAGCGCGCTCAAAGCCCAAGGCATTGAACCGATCTTACTGAGCGGCGATACAAAGCGTAAATGTCAAGAACTGGCTACAAAATTGGGCATTGAAAAAGTATATTCGGAACATAGCCCGGCTGAAAAACTGCAAAAAGTAAACGAAATCATGGCGTTGGCCCCGACAGCCATGGTTGGCGATGGTATCAACGATGCCCCTGCATTGTCGAAAGCCAGTATTGGTATTTCTTTGAGTGATGCCACCCAAGTGGCCATGCAAAGTGCCAACGTGGTACTTCTAAAAAATGATTTAGCATCTTTACCCCTTGCCATGGGATTAGGGAAACATACTTACTTAACCATTAAGCAAAACTTGTTTTGGGCCTTCTCTTACAATGTAGTGGCCATACCGGTAGCAGCCCTCGGTTTCCTGAACCCAATATTGGGTGCAGCAGTAATGGCGGTATCAGATATTGTGCTAGCTATTAACTCCATCCGCTTACGCTATAAAAAAGTAATATGAGCGTAAGAACTGATAAAAAGGCGCATACAGACGAATCCAAAAAATAAAAAAGAATACGTGTCATCCGAAAATCCTTATAAATCCGTGAACATACGGGGCATATTATTATCTTCACCTTCATGATATATTATTGGATTGACATGATCGGAACGTTCATGTTCGCTATATCTGGGGCTTTGGCAGCCTGGGACAAAAAGATGTACCACGATATTTTCGGGGTTTCGTTTACAGCCTTTGTAACCGCCATCGGTGGAGGTACCTTGCGCGATGTAATCCTGGGCATTCACCCGATCGTATGGGTCAAGGATCAATCCTATATTATTGCGATTGCCTGCGGTGTATTGGTAACCGTACTTTTCAGGAGATATTTGCTGCGCTACAGGCGTTCTCTCTTTTTATTTGATACGATCGGGATCGGTTTTTACACGATTCTCGGTGTACAAAAGTCCTTGGCTTTCGGTGTAAACCCATGGGCTGCCGTTATCATGGGCATGATGTCGGCGATTTTTGGAGGGGTAATCCGCGATACGCTGGTCAATGAGATACCGCTAATATTTTCACGTCAAATATATGCAACGGCCTGTCTTGCCGGCGCCACGTTATACATACTATTAGGATATACAGGGATTGACCCGAATATCAATACGATCATTGGTATTATCTTGATTATCAGCATCCGTTTATTCTCATTAAGAAAAGGTTGGTCATTACCTTACTTAGAAAAGGCCCGTAAATAAAAAAATACTGTTAAAATAGACCGGTATTTAAAGGCTTAATGGGTGCGTTTCAAGGTTATCTCGACTAAAAAAATTATATTTATAAGAAGCCTTGGAGTGAAAACTCCAAGGGAAAGGAATTATTCGCGAGTCTTAAACAAGGAGATAGGATTGATTACACCCGTAACCATATTAAAACAGTATTGGGGCCATCCGAAATTTCGACCGTTACAGGAAGACATTGTACAAGCGATATTAGCAGGAAAGGATACATTGGCCTTATTACCCACAGGCGGAGGCAAATCTATTTGCTTCCAGGTTCCTACCATGATGCTCAAAGGCATGTGCTTGGTCGTTTCGCCTTTGATTGCTTTGATGAAGGACCAGGTAGAGAACCTGCGTAAGAAAAATATCAGCGCAGCACATATCTATGCCGGGATGCCCTTCAACGAGGTCGAAAAGTTGATGAACCAAGCCCGGAACGGAAAGTTCAAATTTCTCTACGTTTCTCCGGAAAGGTTGCAAAGCAAGCGTTTCCTTGAATATTGCGAGGACTTGCCGGTGAAGTTAATTGCTGTCGATGAAGCGCATTGTATTTCGCAATGGGGCTATGATTTCAGGCCTGCATACTTGAAAATAGCTTCGATACGAAGTTATTTCCCCGGTACGCCCATATTGGCGTTGACAGCTACCGCGACCAAGAAAGTGAGAAAGGATATCTGTGAGAAGTTGGAAATGGCAGATCCGCAGGTATTTACAAAGAGTTTCGTTCGCTCCAATTTATCGTACAGCGTTTTGGAGGAAGCCGCCAAGATCAACAAGATCCGCGTCATGTTGGAAAGGGTGAAGGGAACGGCGGTAATATACTGCCGTAACCGCAGGCATACCAAGGAAATTGCCCAGGCGCTCGCTGCTAATGGTGTTTCTGCTGATTATTACCATGCCGGTCTTACCACCGCGGAACGCAATCACAAGCAAGAGGCCTGGATCGGTAACAGGATCAGGGTGATGGTATGTACCAACGCTTTCGGGATGGGAATCGATAAGCCTGACGTAAGGCTCGTCGTGCACGCCGATGTGCCGGATAGCCTGGAAGCATATTACCAGGAAGCTGGGAGAGCAGGGCGTGATGAACAGAAAGCATTTGCCGTATTATTGTTCACTCCGGATGACCTATCCGAAATGACGGATCGTATTCCTCTACAATTCCCTTCCAACGTGGAAATAAAGGAAGTTTACCAAGGTATAGTGAACTATTTGCAAGTACCGGTTGGTAGTGCGGAAGGTTTGTATTTTGATTTCGATATCAATGATTTCGTTAAAAAATTTGGGATTAATATTACCCTTGCATATAGCGCTATCCGCATATTGGAGCAAGAAGGAGTGATACAGTTAAGCGAAAGCATCTTGTTGCCTTCGCGGGCGGAATTCATCGTCAACAAGGACGCTTTATATGACTTCGAAGAGCAAAACCCGCAATTAGAACCGCTGACCAAGGCATTACTACGTGCATATGAAGGTATCTTTGACCAGTCAACCAAGGTGTTCGAAAGGCAACTGGCGAGAATTTTACGCACTACGGATAAAGTTGTTGTACAGCAGTTACAACAATTACATCAATTGGGTATCATTCATTATATGCCGAAGAAGGATGAGCCGCAATTGTGCTTTTTACAACCACGGGTGCCAACAGAACAATTATCGATCGATGCAGTGAGGATACAATTATTGAAGCAATCATATGAAGAGCGTGTTGCTGCAATAATTGATTATGCCCAAAACCAGGATGAATGCCGCACCCAGGCATTGGTCGCTTACTTTGGCGAAGAATCCGCCGCCCCCTGTGGCGTTTGCGATGTTTGTATTGCAAAGAAACATGCACAATTAACACCGGGAAATGTTGAAGAACTATCTAAAGAGATATTAACTCACCTAGCGGAGCCGCATACCTTTGAACAACTGAAGTCCAAAGTACAGGTAGAAATTGAAGATCATTTGCATCATACATTGATGTTCCTAGTCGCAGAAGGATTTATAGAAAGGGATGAAATGGGTGTGATGAAAAAAAAATAGGACACATCCTGCAGCCCCGGGATTCTCCCCTTGCAGGGTGGATTCGCGAATCCACCCCGCATATTGGGGGATTCCCGGCATATTGTAAATCCCGGTATATTGCAAATCCACCCCGCATATTGGGGGATCCCTGGCATATTGTAAATCCCGGTATATTGCGAATCCACCCCGCATATTGGGGGATTCCCGGCATATTGTAAATCCCGGTATATTGCAAATCCCCAGCATATTGGGGGATCCCAGGCATATTGTAAATCCCGGTATATTGCAAATCCACCCCGCATATTGGGGGATTCCCGGCATATTGTAAATCCCGGTATATTGCAAATCCCCAGCATATCGGGGAATCCCCAACATATTGCACATCCAAATTACAATTCTACAACATGCCTGGTTTCACTGCTCAGGAATCCTGCCTCGATGATTTTAATAACATTTAATCCTTCTTCGGGCGGTACCGGGTTGAGTTTACCCTCTCTTAAATGTTCATAAACACCTTGGTAGTATTCCATATAATTTCCCTTTCCTGATGGTAAATATTCTTTAACAATTTGCCCATCGATCTCGGTATGCAATAAACCCCATTCATGTGGAGATTCGGCCCCCCAATCTTCACCAACAGGCATCAAGCCTTTTAGTAAAAGTGTTTCCTGGATATCGGCTTTATGCTTGATGAATGAACCTTTACGGCCATGTAAAATATAAGCCGGCAGCGCTTCCCGGACAAGATAGCTGGATTTGATCCTTGCTCTCATGTTGGGATAATACAATAATAGTTCGAAATAATCGTCAATCACGGAGTTGTTCCTGATCATACGTACATCTCCAAACACTGCTTGCGGCATCCCGAAGAGGCTAAGCGCCTGGTCGATGATATGAGATCCCAAATCATATAACACACCTGTTCCCTTCTGTGCTACTTCTTTATGCTTTTTATGACTTAACTCTTCTTTGAACCTGTCGTAATGAAACTCCACTTCCAGTATATCACCTAATAATCCCTGCTGCACAACCTGTTTGATCATCTTGTAATCGCTGTCATACCGCCTGTTTTGATAGACGCTAATCATCAGGTTCTTAGATTTTGCTAACTCTATCAGCTCATGCCCTTCTGCTACAGTAACCGTAAACGGTTTTTCTACGACTACATTTTTACCGGCTTCCAGCGCCATCTTCGTATATGAATAATGCGTAGTATTCGGCGTATTTACCACGATTAGCTCCAAGGTTTCATCTGCCATCAATTCTTCGATGGACCTGTAAACTTTTACATACGGGTAAATTTTCCGTGCTAAATCCTTGCTTCTTTCTACGATCGCGGTAAATTCAAAGCCGGGATTGACATGCAAAAATGGTGCGTGGAAAACGGATCCGCTATGACCGAATGAACATACCCCGGTTTTAATAGGTTGTGACATCTTTTATAAAATTTATTTCAATTCAACAAAAACTGGTGCTTGATGTAGCGTTTCCTAAAACCAGCTACTTTTTTTACTGCTTTTTCCCCCTAAGCCCAGTGCGCCCAAGATACTCCGGGTAATCATATTAGTCGCCGTTCTCGTAGCCTGGCGGGCTGCGGAACTTGACAGGATGGAATCCAATAAACTTTTCTCTTCTTTTTTTCTTCCGCTGCTCCGTCTTTCTTTAGTTGCAGGAGCTTCCTCCTTGGCAGCAACTGCCAGCTTTTCGGAAAGTATCTCGTAAGCGCTTTCGTTATCAATAGTTTGATTGTATTTCTGAGTAAGTTTGGATTTGGAAATCAATGCATCGATTTCTTGTTCCGAAAGGATGTCCATCCGGGAACGGGGTGCCACCAGCATCGTGGCTGCTAATGGAGTAGGGATGCCTTTTTCATTCAAACAGGTGATCAATGCTTCCCCGGTTCCTATTTGGGTCAATAAGGTCGCGGTATCATAAAAATCTGATAAAGGGTAATTCTCTGCTGTTTCCTTGATGGTTTTCCGGTCTTTTGCAGTGAAGGCGCGCAAGGCATGTTGCACTTTTAAGCCTAACTGCCCCAGCACCGCGGCGGGAACATCCATCGGGTTCTGCGTACAGAAGAAGATGCCAACTCCCTTTGAGCGGATCAATTTAACGATGGTTTCAATTTGCTGTAGCAATGCGTCGCTGGCTTCTTGGAAGATCAGGTGCGCTTCATCAATAAACATGACCAATTTAGGCTTGTCCATATCACCTTCTTCCGGCATCGTGGCGTATAATTCTGCTAGTAAACTCAACATGAAAGTTGAAAATAACTTAGGCCTGTCCTGGATATCTGTAACGCGCAAGATGGATATCATCCCGCGACCATCTTCATTAATCCGCATCAGGTCATCTACCTCGAATGATTTTTCACCGAAAAATAAGTCGGCTCCCTGTTGTTCTAATTCGATTACTTTCCTTAGGATCGTGCCGGTGGAACTGGTAGATATTTTACCATAATCTTTTTCGAGCGTGGCTTTACCTTCATCACTGGCAAATTGCAATACTTTCTTAAAGTCTTTTAAATCCAGTAATGGCAATTGCTCATCATCACAAAATTTAAACAGCATTGCTACAAGCCCTGCCTGTGTATCGTTTAATTCCAATATTTTCGACAGTAGTACGGGGCCAAATTCACTAACGGTTGCGCGCAAACGAACACCTTTTTCATTACTGAGGCTTAATAGCTCGGTAGGGAATGATTGGGGCACAAATTCGCCGCCGATTTTTTGATATCTTTCCTGGATTTTCGGGTTATCGGAACCTTTGGCAGCGATACCACTCAGATCTCCTTTAATATCCATCAATAATACGGGAACGCTGGCATCACTTAATCCTTCGGCAATAATTTGGATCGTTTTAGTTTTGCCCGTCCCTGTTGCGCCTGCAACAAGACCGTGACGGTTCATCATCCGTAATGGTAGGTTCACGGTTGCGCCCGGAATTACCTGGCCCTCCAGCATGGCACAGCCAAGTTTAAAAGATTCGCCTTTGAAAGTATAGCCGTTTTGAATGGATTGAAGAAATGCTTCCTGGTTTGCCATATCGAAATTATTTCCTTGAAGTTATTAATAATTGCCGATATCGCATACTCAAAAAGTAGCAGAGGGGAGAGAATTACCGGAAAGTTAATCGCTAACTTCCCGGTAAAAAACGTGATTATTTTTCGATGGGTTTCGCTTGTTCGATGCTATTTTCCATCATCAGTTTTACGTTCGTAACTTTTACCAGTTCTTCTTTCAGGTAAGATAATTTTTCAGCATCGGTTTTGCCTTCCATATCGAAGTCGAACTCTTCCATCCATGTATTCATCGCGGCATTGGCGGAATCGAGTTGATTCATGGCCTGGAGTAAGGTTGGGGGAACGGGTTGTTTCAACTTCTGCAAGCTGTCGCTATTTTGACCGAGCTCTTGTTTCAAGTTGCGGATGGTAATCATCTTTCCCATGGCGGCATCGTGGATCTCCATTACTTCTTTGTTCAACATTTTCACGCTATCCGCTATTTTAGATTTTTCCGCGGCCTGGTTCCCGCCGGATTGGCAAGCCGATAAAAGTAGGCCAATGGCCAATGTTGATGTTGATAATACCCCTAATTTTTTTCTAAGCATAATGCATTGTTTTAGTACGGATGGATAAGTATCCTTCCAATTGTTGGATGAAATTTCTATAAGTTGGATAATAGGAGTTATTTATTATAGTTCTTCTTCCCGCTCCAACATTAAGATGGCGCTTTGCGGTACGATGAAATATTTATCACCTTGATACACGACTTCTGTTGCGCCGCTTACCAGGAAAATCGCTAGATCTCCTTCATGCGCTTGCAAGGGGATATATTTCACCTTTTCATCATCCTGTTTCCAAGGTTCATCTTCCGTAGGAATGGGGATAGCATAACCGGGTCCTGTTTTAATAACGTAACCCTGCTGCACTTTCTCTTTTTCTGCTACGCCGGGCGGCAAGTACAAGCCGCTTTCCGTTCTTTCGTTGGCAGATGTTGGCTTAATCAACACCCGGTCGCCCACGACGATCAATTTTTTCAGTTTGTTGTCTGTTGTGATATGCATATTCACTAGATTTCTTTACACTTAAATATCACTTAATTTAAAAGTTTCTTTAATCCTAGCTCCTTTTTCCGTTGCTTGCAATACGCCGCATTCAACGTTGGGGTCGTGCTCGAAGAATAAAATATATTCATTGGCCAAGGCCTCGTCCAAATAGCTTTTTTTCTCCTGCAAGGTAGTTAATGGAAACATATCATATGCCATGACGTATGGAATGGGGATATGTGCCACGGAAGGAATCAAATCCGCCATATACAAAATTGTTTGGCCTTTATATTCCAATTGCGGTAACATCATTGCATCTGTATGACCATTGGCATACCTGGTTTTAAAATGTTTGCTAAAAGAAGCGCCATCGTTGGTATCTACAAATTTCAATTGCCCGCTTTCCTGTATAGGCATAATATTTTCCACCAGGAAAGATGCTTTCTCACGGGCGTTTGGAACGGTAGCCCAATGCCAATGCTTTTCATTGCTCCAGTAAGTGGCATTTTTGAACGCCGGGACTAATTTATCCCCTTCACGCACAATACTACCACCGCAATGATCGAAGTGCAAATGGGTTAAAAATACGTCGGTTATATCATCTCTATGGAAGCCCGCGGCTTTTAAAGATTTATCGAGGGAATCATCTCCATGTAAATAATAATGGCTAAAAAACTTGGCATCTTGTTTATCCCCGATACCGTTATCAACTAATATCAACCTATTATCATCTTCAATTAATAAACAACGCATTGCCCAAGAGCAAAGGTTGTTTTCATCTGCCGGGTTCAACTTGTTCCACATCGTTTTCGGAACTACACCAAACATGGCGCCGCCGTCCAGCTTAAACATTCCCGTATTGATAGTATGTAGTTTCATAATTTTAATTTACCGTTACCGATTGTTTGGTACAGCTAATTTACTCTCTTTTAACAAGGCAGAAAACAGGAAAATTAAACCGATGGCAAAGTAAACAATTAATATCAATACCGCTTGGCGCATGTTGTACATATGATCTATTACCCCGAAACTTGCCATCCCCAGTACGATACCTATCTTTTCTGTAACATCGAAGTAACTGAAAAATGAGGTGGTATCTTTTGTTGGGGGAATCAACTTGGAATAAGTGGAACGGCTCAATGATTGAATGCCACCCATCACCAATCCAACCATTACGGCCAAACCGTAAAATTGGTATTCGTTGTATGTAAAATAAGCTATGACGCATACTGCCGCCCAGAATATTACCGTGAGAATCAATATTTTGAAGTTCCCGAACCGCTCCGACAAACGCGCCATCCCCCAAGCTCCCAAAACAGCTACTAATTGTATCAACACCACTGTCATGATCAACTTCTGATCTTCTAATTTTAGCTCCTTACTTCCGAAGATGGTGGCTGCCAGCATTACGGTTTGCACGCCCATGCTATAGAAGAAAAATGCCCGCAAGAAACGTTTCAGCACCGGGAGCTTCCGAACCTGTGCATAGACCTTTTTTAATTCGATAAACCCGTCTTTAAATATGTTACCATCTTGGTTACCAATAGGTTCTGATTTAGGTAGTCTCGGGAAAGTGTAAAATTGCGCGAAGGCCCACCACCAAATTCCAACCAAAAGGAATGTTACCAATACGGGCATTTCACCTTTCATTCCAAATGGCTCTAATGCCACCAAGGCGAAACCAATTAATTGCAAGATGACGCTCCCTATATAACCCAAGGAAAATCCCCTGGCGCTAACGCGGTCCCTAAGCTCTACCGGCGCAATATCGGGTAAATAGGCATTATAGAATACCAGCCCCCCACAATAACCAATGGTTGCCAGGATAAAGCAAATGACCCCGTATTCTGCCGGGCTTTCCATATTAAAGAAAAACAATGCGGCACAGGCAGTAGCGCCTATATAGCAAAAGAACCGTAAAAATTGTTTTTTATTGCCCCGGTTATCTGCTATAGAAGAAAGAATGGGAGTTAATATGGCTACCAGTAAAAAGGCGAAGGCGACGGAGTAATCGTACAGGGATGAATTTTTGAGCTGCCATCCGAAGAAGCTTACCTGGTCGCTGCCGGTAACTTTATTTCCCGTTTGAGCCAGGAAATATACCGGGAAAAAGGTCGTGGTAATAACGAGGTTATATACGGAATTGGCCCAGTCGTACATAGCCCAGCCGTTGATTACTTTCTTTTGTTCCTTATTCATAGGTGTTGCCATACAATAGTCGAAATATGATGAGAAATAACCGGTTGCATCCGGTGTTAATATTAATAAATAGGGCAGGCTTATTTATACTGGGCAATCTCGATCAACGTTTCACAAAAGCCGTATTCCTGGATATCGTTCGAACTTACGATAACCATCCTGTTCTTACAATATCTTTCTATTAATTCACGGTACAATTGAATACCGGCAGCATCGAGGTTGGTGCATGGTTCATCCAGCAATACAATAGGAACATCTGAAAAAATTGCCAGCGCTAATTTAGCCCGCTGTTTCATACCCGATGAAAAATAACGGATCTGCTTATGCCTGGCTTTTTGTAAACCTACGATTTGCATAATCTCTTGGGAAGATAATCCCGGGAGCCAGGATTTAAAACGGGTGTGAAAATCAAAACATTCCTGCAAGGAAAATTCCTCGATGAGCTCGAGGTAGGGCGCCGCGATGGAGAAGTGGTGAAAGAACCGGTCCTGGTCCAAAGATTTTGAATCAATTTGGTACAGGACCTTTCCTTCGCTTTGTTGATGATGACCGCTAATTACCTGGAGTAAGGTCGATTTCCCGGAACCGTTTGGCCCGAGGATAGCATAATGACCGTTTCCGCTGAATGATAAACTTACATTCCGGAAGATCCAGTCGTAATTATAGCGCTTTCCTACTTGGTTAAGCGAGATCGTCATTCGATTTAGTACTGTATCCTTTCATGATACCGCGGCCGGAGTCACGGATGAAAGAAAGTATTTCATCCCTTTCATCGGTTGCCGGAAATTCGGCCTCGATGATGCGGGTTGCTTTAGAAATATTATGACCTTTAACAAATATTACCCTGTAAATGTCGAGGATGTGGTTGATTTTTTCCAAGTTAAAACCCCTGCGTTTCAGTCCTACGGAGTTAACACCTACGTAGCTTAACGGCTCGCGGGCGGCCTTTACATACGGGGGTACATCTTTTCTTACCAGGGAGCCGCCGGTAATAAAGGCATGATCCCCGATTTTTACGAATTGATGCACGGCTACCATCCCGGCGAGTACCACGTTGTTACCAACTTTGATATGCCCGGCGAGGGTGGTGTTATTGGAAAAAATACAATTATCGCCCACCTCGCAATCGTGCGCGATATGGCAGTAAGCCATGATCAAGCAATTTTTACCGATGGTGGTTTTGAATTTATCCTTAGTGCCCCTGTTGATAGTTACGAACTCGCGGATAGTGGTATTGTCACCGATTTCTACGATCGTATCCTCGCCTTCAAATTTGAGGTCTTGAGGAATCGCGGAAATAACGGCTCCCGGGAAAATGCGGCAATTTTTGCCGATGCGGGCCCCTTCCATGATGGTAACATTCGATCCGATCCAGGTACCTTCACCGATCTCCACGTTTTTGTGGATTACTGTAAAAGGATCAATCTTAACATTAGGCGCTACTTTAGCGTCCGGGTGAATGTATGTAAGCGGATGAATCATTGCTCCTTATTTGCCTTCTCGTTTTATAATTTGAGCTACCAGATCAGCTTCTGTAGCCACTTTGTTTCCGATAAATACCGTACCACGCATTTCCACGATTCCCCTGCGAATAGGGCTGAGTAGCTCCATTTTCAGGATCATAGTATCGCCTGGTAATACTTTTTGTTTGAATTTACAATTGTCGATTTTCAAGAAGTATGTATCATACATTTCCGCATCCGGTAAAGGACTTAGGGCTAAGATACCGCCTACTTGCGCCAGCGCTTCAATTTGCAGCACACCGGGCATCACCGGGTTATTAGGGAAGTGACCTTGGAAGAACGATTCCGTGAAGGTAACGTTCTTAATACCGATCACTTTTTTGTGAGATAATTCGATGATTTTATCAACTAATAAGAAAGGATGACGGTGCGGTAAGAATTTTTCCATCATACGCACATCGTAGATCGGTGGTTGATTAGGATCGTACACCGGAACATCTTTCATGTGTTTATTTTTCTTGATATAAGCTTTGATCTTGCGGGCAAACTCCACGTTGGAAGCATGACCCGGCCTATTGGCGATGATATGCGCCTTAATAGGGTAGCCGATCAATGCCAAATCACCCACGATATCCAGCAACTTGTGGCGGGCCGGTTCGTTGGGGAAACGCAGCTCCACGTTGTTGAGGATGCCTTCGTTTTGCACCGCGATTTTATCACGGCCAAAAGCTTTGGCGATTGGTTTCAGCTGGTCTTCCGTCATAGGCTTATCTACCACGACGATAGCATTGTTGAGGTCACCGCCCTTGATCAGGTTGTTGGCCAACAGGTATTCTAATTCGTGCAAGAAGCAGAATGTTCTGCAAGGGGCGATTTCCTGCTTGAACTCCGACATATCTTTAAGGTTGGCATGCTGCGTACCCAATACTTGTGAATTAAAATCGATCAAGCAAGTGATCCTGTAATCCACGGAAGGGGTGGCGGTCATCTCCACCTTTTTCACCTCATCGTAATAAGTAATGTTGGTATCGATGGAATAGTAGATCTTTTGTGCGTCCTGTGCTTGGGCGCCAACTTTTTCGATCAGTTCTACAAATGGTTGGGAGCTACCGTCCATGATTGGAATTTCGGGGCCATCGAGTTCGATCAAGATATTATCGATTCCCATTCCAACAAGGGCTGCTAATAAATGTTCAACGGTACTCACGCGGGCGCCGTTATATTCAAGGGTAGTGCCCCTGGAGGTATCCACGACATAATCCACATCGGCTTTCACGATGGGTTGATCGGGTAAATCGATCCTTTGGAATTTGATCCCGAAGCCGGGGGTAGCCGGTTTAAGGGTCATATTGACGTGGGCTCCCGTATGCAAACCAACACCAGATACGGTCACTGGGGCCTTAAGTGTTTGTTGGTAAGGCAACTGTTGATGTTCCATCATAATAATTTCTATAATTCTATCCTACTAATAATGCTTAAACTCCTTGCCTTTCCGACAAAAGTTGTTTTACCATCTCCTCTAATTCTTTCACACGTTTTTCAAGGTCTGGCAAATTTCTAAAAATTGCTTGACTTTTCAGCGAACTTTTGTAATCGTAAGCCGGGGAGCCGGTTAGGGAGGCGTTTGGAGTGGTGATGGACTTACTGAGGCCGCTTTGCGCGTTGATCTTCGTACCATCAGCAATCTGGATGTGACCTACTATTCCCACCTGTCCGCCGATCACGCAGTTAACGCCGATCTTCGTACTACCGGAAACGCCCGTTTGAGCGGCGATCACGGTATTTTCACCAATTTCCACATTATGGGCTACTTGGATCAGGTTATCCAATTTAACCCCTGCTTTGATCACGGTAGATCCCATGGTCGCGCGATCTATAGTAGTGTTGGCACCGATTTCCACATCATCGTGGATATATACATTCCCGATTTGGGGTACTTTTTTATATTTTCCATCAGCCTGCGGGGCAAAACCGAAGCCATCGCCACCGATCACGCAACCCGCATGAAGGATCACCCTTTCACCTAGTACGCAATTATCGTAGACTTTCACACCTGGGAAAAGCACGGTATTGGCGCCGATCTGTACATTATCACCCAGGTAAACACCGGGATAGATCTTAACATTATCCCCCAACGATACATTTTCGCCCAGGTAGGCGAATGCGCCTATATATACATTAGAACCTACTTTCACTGATTCCGGTATAAAACTAGGCTGCTGTATGCCTACTTTATTGCCTTGCAATTGTGCATATTGTTCCAATAACGCGGCGAAACTACTATAAGCATCCTTAACACGGATTAAAGTTGCTTTCACCGGCCCTTCTAGGACAAGGTTTTCGTTCACGATCAGTATGGATGCATTCGTAGAATAAATGAAATCCTCGTATTTAGGATTGGCCACGAAGCTCAACATACCTTCGCCTGCCTCCTCGATTTTTGCAATATTGTGAACTTTAACTTCCGGATCCCCCTCTAGCTTACCTTGTAATAAGGTCGCTAATTGTAATGCGCTAAACTGCATAATTGTAATTTATATTTTTAACCACCAGGCCTTCACCGGACAATATAGATAAATTTTCTAACATGTTATTTTCTTATAAAACCTTGTTAGCCTAGATTTTTGGATGACAAATGTAGAATTTTTTTATCGGTATCGCTAAAGTATGAGTAACTAATGCATCGTCGATAGAAGAAATATCCTTTACAATACCATTTTTGAATAAGATATTGATCTTTTCATCATTTACATTATACGCTCTAACACTCGTTTCATCCGAAAATACCAGGTAATCCAAATCCTCTCCCGTTAAACCAAATTTTGCCGAAGCCTGTTCTTTTATCCCCGCAATCAATGCCGGGTCTATAGGTTGACTGCTCAATTGAACTTTAAATAATTTCCTGTTTATCAACCAGTTGCATAGTAAACTAAGCACCGGGTCACTATGGATTGTCCAGGCCTTGATGGCGCCCATAATATCATAATCGTCCAGCAGGCAGAATTGTGACAAGCAGTCCTGCTGCTCTATAAACGATTGTTTATCAATCTTTTTATATAAAAAATGGTGTAATGCCGGCGAAGCAAACAAATCGGCTCCTTCCATGGCCAATTTTTTTGCCCTTGATAAGATCTTTACGAGCATATTTTCGGCGCTCAAGACCGCTTTGTGCAAATATACTTGCCAATACATCAAACGCCGTGCTACGATGAATTTTTCTACTGAATAAATCCCCTTTTCTTCTACCATCAACTCCCCGTTGCGCACGGTGAGCATCTTTAATATCCTATCGTAACCGATAACCCCTTCTGAAACACCGGTAAAGAAGCTATCGCGGTTGAGGTAATCCATCCTGTCCACATCTAATTGGCTGGAAACCAATTGATGTAAAAAGTTTTTATGGTACCTGCCGTTAAAAATTTCAATAGCTAAATCCAGTTCGCCTTCAAATTCCTTGTTCAAGGCTTGCATTAATAGCTGGGAAATTTCTTCATGCCCCACGTCCACCAAGCTGTGTTCCAAAGCATGGGAATACGGCCCGTGACCGATATCGTGCAACAAGATGGCAATCTTGCTGGCTAATTCTTCTTCATCAGTAATAGGAACGCCTTTTCCCTTAATTTCTTGCAAGGCGTTACACATCAGGTGATATGCGCCTAAACTATGTAGGAACCGGGTATGCACGGCCCCCGGGTACACCATCTGTGCCAAAGCCATCTGGTGAATCCGCCTCAATCGCTGATAATACGGATGAGATATTATCTTGAATATTAATGGATGATCTATGGTGATGAAGCCATAAACCGGGTCGTTTACAATTTTCCTGTTACTTAATACCATTCAATTGTTTTTCAACTGTGCAAAACTACATTAGTAAAATGATCTACCCGCTTTTTTCAGATTTTTTCCGGGAAAATTGAATGAATTTTGATCTATATTGATGTAATTTAATATATGTTAACACGTTATAGTTCAAAATTTGTTCCATCTTGTAAGAATTTGCAATCTGTAATAAGACGTTTTATCCCGGTTATACCCCTATAAATCAAGCGGATTTGTCGTTTATTTAACAATTTAAATCTTTTCGGGGGAATGATTATTGCTGAATAGGTGTTAAATTTAAACGAAGTCTGTCTTCTATATCGAAGAGAAACAAAACCAGTATCACGAAAAATAAAATATGAGCCAAGTAAATATACTCTGGGTAGATGATGAAATTGAATCCTTGAAATCGCAAATCTTGTTCTTAGAAAATAGGGGTTACCATGTAACCGCTCTTACGAATGGATACGATGCGTTGGAATTTCTGAAGGATCAAATTGTGGATGTTGTGCTTTTGGATGAATCTATGCCGGGTATTACTGGCCTGGAAACTTTGACCAAAATCAAGGAACAGGATCTGCAAGTGCCGGTTGTGATGATTACCAAGAATGAAGCTGAGAACGTGATGGATGAAGCCATCGGTTCGCAAATCACAGATTACCTGATCAAACCGGTAAACCCCAACCAGGTGTTATTGTGTCTTAAAAAGATCATCGATAACAAGAGGCTGGTAGCCGAGAAAACAACCATCGCTTACCAGCAGGAGTTCCGCTCCCTTTTTATGGCGCTGAGCTCCAACCCCGATCACAAGGAATGGATGGATATCTATAAAAAGCTGGTCTATTGGGAAATGGAGATGGAAAAAGCAGATAGTCCCGAGATGATGGAAGTATTTAACAACCAGAAAGCCGAAGCCAATACCGAATTTGCCAAGTTTATCTCCAGGAATTACGCCAGCTGGATAAAGAATAGTGATGAAGCGCCGACGTTATCGCATACCCTCTTTAGGGATAAGGTCTTCCCGTATATCGACCCTGAAATACCCAATTTTTTCATCCTGATTGATAACCTGAGATATGACCAATGGAAAGCCATCCAGCCCATTTTCGCAGAATCTTTCAGGTTGATAGAAGAAGATAGCTTTTACAGCATTTTGCCGACATCGACACAGTATAGCAGGAACGCGATATTCTCGGGAATGCTGCCGGTGGATATCGAGGCTAAATTTCCGCAGGAATGGAAAAATGATGATGATGAAGGGGGGAAAAATATGTACGAAGAACATTTTTTCGCAGACCAGTTGGCCCGGGCAAGAAAAGATTTGAAATTCTCTTATACCAAGGTACTCAACCATAACGATGGGCAGCACCTGGTCAATAATATTCATAATATGATGAATTACCAGCTTAATATCATCGTGTATAATTTTGTTGACATGCTCAGCCACGCCCGTACCGAAATGGAAGTATTAAAAGAACTCGCGGGTGATGAAACATCGTACCGGTCTATCATTACCAGCTGGTTTGAACATTCCCCGTTGCACCAGGCTTTAAAGAAAATTTCAGACAAAAAGATTAACCTCTTCCTGGCAACAGATCACGGCAGCGTAAGGGTAAAGACCCCGATAAAGGTTATAGGCGATAAGCAAACTACCACTAACTTGCGTTATAAACATGGCCGTAACCTCAATTACGATCCGAAGGAAGTGTTGGCTTTCCGTGACCCCAAGGACGCGGGTTTGCCAAGACCGAATGTTAATTCTTCATATATCTTTGCAAGGGAAGATGGTTACCTCTGTTACCCGAATAATTATAATTATTTCGTGAATTATTATAAGAATACCTTCCAGCACGGCGGTATTTCCCTTGAGGAAATGATCGTACCCGTTGCCCGTATGGTGTCCAAGTAGTTAATGCAGATTTATTACTTTTGTAACGCGAAATAGAATTCCATATCGCGGTATAAATAATCCGATCATCATGATTTTGAAACCAACGCCTAATAATTTAACGAAGCTGGAGAAATTGTTCGAAGAAGCGAAATATATCCTGAGGTTTGAAAAAGGAACATTCAATTCGGGCTATTGTGTATTAGAACATAAAAAGGTAGTGGTAGTCAATAAATTCCTGAACTTGGAAGGCCGGATCAATACCTTGCTGGATATTTTACCAACGTTGAAGTTAGATGATTCCGTGCTTTCCCCCGAAAGTCACAAATTGTACAAACAAGTGCTAGAAGATAGGTTGAATAACGTTTCCGGCGAAAGTAGCGCGGAAACGGATGCAAGCGATGACCAAACAGCTACGGAGGAAGCGTAAACAGTAGGATGGAAGCCTTGAGTAAAGCTTTAAAAGTAACTTTCCTCGGTTCCGGGACCTCCCAGGGGGTGCCGGTAATTGCTTGTGATTGCCGCGTTTGTACTTCTGAAAACCCGAAGGATAACCGTTTACGCAGCAGCATCTTGCTGGAAACAGCAGTGGGGAATATTGTCGTGGACACAACCCCGGATTTCCGTTACCAAATGTTACGGGCCAAGGTAAAACAACTTTCAGCCGTTCTTATAACACATTCACATAAAGATCATATCGCCGGGATGGACGATATCCGGGCTTTTAATTATTTTCAACAAGAACCGATTGATATTTACGCGACAGAATTTTCCCAGAACGTAATCATCCGGGAATTTGCTTACGCTTTCGCAGATTATAAATACCCCGGCGTTCCCGAAATAGAATTGAGAACAATTGCCGATGAGCCGTTTTTAGTAAATGGCTTGAGGGTGATACCTATTAACGTGCTGCATCACAAAATGCCTGTCACCGGTTTCCGTATCCATGACTTTACCTATATCACGGATGCCAATTTCATCGCCGCGGAAGAAAAAGAAAAAATCCGCGGTTCCAAGGTATTAGTCTTGAATGCCTTACGAAAAGAACAGCATATCTCGCACTTCACCCTTTCAGAAGCCGTTGCCCTGGCGCAAGAGCTCGAAATACCGGAAGTTTATTTTACCCATATTAGCCACCAATTAGGTTTGCATGAAGAAATAAATGCCGAGCTACCGGATGGTATGGCATTAGCTTACGATGGTTTGCAGGTTAGTATTCCGGGATCATATTAATGGGCTAAATTCCTTGTAACTTTTTGCCTGGCTGGGCCGTTTAATTTCTAAATATATTTAGACGCCAAAATCAACATGTATGAGAAATACTTGCGTATTGTTAATACCCATCTTCGCCCTATTATCAGCCTGTTCAAAAGATAAAACGGAATACCTGGATCCCGAAAATCCCAAAGTAGGACAAGTGGCAACCCTGTTTATTAATCATTATACGGCCGGGCGAGATGCCCAAGCATACTTTGAGAATCAACATTATTGGATCGAGTTATATGGTATGGAGGGGCGTGAAATAGGGTATACTTACAAGGTTAAAGCGGAACTATTTGATGCGGTTTACCCTGCATTATGCCCATTGTATTTTACGGACTTCGCATTCAAGAATATCAAGATAATTAGCAAAGAGAAATACCCAAATGTCGATACTTTTTCTATACCGTTGCAATTACCTGGAATGTGGAGGGGTAGACTTTGTTTATTATCGAAAAAAGGAGATCAATTTTTTTATAATGATACCTTGTCGTTAAAATTAACTAATAACACCCTAGGGCCTGAATTGGATCAAGCATATACGATGATAAACGATCCGGCTAACATACATAAGGACTTTGGAATCCGCCTGGATGTAAGGCATGATCCTGGTAATTTTTCTAAAGGATTCCTGGTGTACAAAGTTCATTTTGAATAAATAATCGCTGCAAGGATTTTAATTGGTAGCGTCGGTGTCTTGAGTTAACTTAATGATTCACCATTGTTGTTGACCCATGAAACGGAATCTTTTTCGTGCAGCTTTTTATTTTTCCAAAGCGGAGCGCATAGCCGCGATATCATTATGTATAATATGCTTCGCCATTATTTTACTTCCTTATCTTATCCCGCGTTATTTTAGCTCCGGGCCAGTTGAATTCGATACATCGTTTAGTATGCGCGTGCAAAAAGCGATGCTTGAGTTACAGCAGGTGAATAACGTAGCCGAAGAAAAACGCAGCAGTTTTGAAAAGAGATATAATAAGTTAAGATTAAAGCCATTTAATCCCAATACCATTAGCTTTGAACAACTATCTGCGTTCGGACTCCCAACTAAGTTGGCTCAGCGGATCACGAATTATACCGGAAAAGGCGGGCATTTTTACAAGAAAGAAGACTTACGCAAGATATACGGGATGCCCGTTAGTTTATACCGGGAGCTATTACCTTATTTGCAGATTGAAGTAGTAACAAAGGCAAGAGAAAGCCGGTGGCAATCCGAAAAAAAATCTCGTATCAAAACAATCGATCCGGTTGATATTAACCGCTCAGATAGTTTGGATTGGCTGCAATTACCCGGCATTGGACCGGGATATACAAGACGTATTTTACACTTCCGTGAGCGGCTCGGTGGCTTTTATAAAGTGTCGCAAGTGGCAGAAACATATGGTTTGCCGGACAGTGTTTTTAATAAAATTCAACCATACTTGTTGCTGGGTGAAGTTTCACTAAGAAAAATAGACCTCAATCAGACAGATGAAAAATCTTTGGCGAATCATCCATATATAAACACGAAATTGGCCGGGGTAATTATACGGTACCGTAGTATTCATGGGCGTTTCAAGAGCAAAGAAGCGTTAAAAGAGGTGGCATTGGTAGATGATAGTATTTATCGTAAAATTGAATATTACATAGACATCACCAAAAATTAGCTCGATGATGAATTTTCAGTTAACGGAAATGCAACAACAAATTGCACAAATGATCCGAGATTTTGGAAAAGCCCATTTGCAACAACAGGCTATTTTGGAATGGGATGAAGCCCAAGCCTTTCCCGTAGATATTTTTAAAGAGATGGGCGCCCTCGGCTTGATGGGGGTGTTAGTTCCGGAAGAATATAATGGCGCGGGACAGTCATACCTTGAATACGTAACTGCTATCAGCGAAGTGGCAAAGCATTGCGGGGCTATAGGTTTAAGCATGGCAGCGCACAACTCGCTTTGTACGGGGCATATCCTGCAATTTGGAAATGAATCGCAGAAAAGGAAATACTTGCCGAAGTTAGCGACTGCCGAGTTTATCGGCGCATGGGGTTTGACTGAACCGAATACGGGCAGCGATGCGATGAACATGAAGTGTGTTGCCAAAAAGGAAGGTGATCATTGGGTGATTAATGGCACTAAATGTTGGATTACGCACGGTAAAAGCGGCGATGTTGCCGTAGTAATCGCGAGAACGGGCGATGTTCGCGATAGTCACGGTATGAGCGCTTTCATAGTAGAACGCGGTACCCCGGGATTTACTGCCGGGAAGAAAGAAAATAAGCTTGGTATGAGAGCTTCCGAAACAGCAGAGATGATATTCGATCATTGTATTGTGCCTGCTGAAAATATGTTGGGCCAGGAAGGCGATGGTTTTATCCAGGCGATGAAAGTATTGGACGGCGGCCGTATATCCATTGCTGCATTGTCGCTAGGTATCGCGAAAGGCGCTTATGAAGCAGCCTTGAAATATGCCAAGGAAAGAGAGCAATTTGATCAACCGATTGCGAATTTCCAGGGGATATCATTCAAATTAGCAGATATGTACACTCAAATTGAAGCGGCAGAGCTTTTAACAATGCAAGCTGCCGATATGAAAAACCGGGGTGTGAAAATGACGAAGGAAGCCGCGATGGCAAAGTATTATGCCTCGGAAGTGGCGGTTAGGGTTGCCAACGAAGCAGTGCAGATTTTTGGTGGATACGGTTATACCAAGGATTTTCCCGTTGAGAAATATTACCGTGATGCCAAGTTATGCACCATTGGAGAGGGTACTTCCGAAATCCAAAAGATAGTAATCGCCAGGGAAGCTTTGAAATAGCTTTAATACTAAGCAGCGCTATTAGCCGTTGGTTGGTACTACCTCGCTGCTGTGAATTTTGGCATTAGTATATTGGTAGTGTATTTTAATTTTAATTAATATGTGTTGTTTTTATGCAAATAAAGGGTGTTTGCGTCAACATATTTAGATGAATGAGCCATTTAAATAGCCCGAGGGGGTACTTCTGAGGTGGTAGGGGGTACTTCTGAGGTGGGGGGATGGACTTCTGAACTCCAGTTTCGGGATTATTTTAAGGTCGATACCCTTAAAGTAAGTGGTAGGGGGTACTTCCGAAGTGGGGTACCACTTGTAAATTATCTTAAAAAGGTCTAAATACCCCATATTTGACAGTCTTTTTTGCAAAAATGAGGCTTGGATCCCGGTTTATCCATCTATTTTATCCGTATTTGGAGTTCAAAGCATATCGATTGGAGTTCTGAAGTGGGTAGGGGTACTTCCGAGGTGGATAGGGGTACTTCCGAAGTGGGTAGGGGTACTTCCGAAGTGTGGAACTGCTACCTTTGAGTGGACATATAGTTAAGCTCTTTCCTTAACTTTGAATACAATGAGTAAAAAAGAAAGAAGGAGTTATGATAAATCCTTCAAACTGATGGCAGTAGAATTGCGCAGAAGTGGCAAGCCAGCCGTAACTGTTGCAAAAGAATTGGGTATAGCTGCGGAAATGCTTCGTCGCTGGACCAGGGAGTTCAGTGTACATGACACCCGTAGTTTTCCTGGCAATGGAAAACAGGATCTGACACCGGAGCAAAAGGAAATCCAGGCCCTGAAGAAAGCACTCCAGGAAGCAGAATTGGAAAATCGGATACTAAAAAAGGCAGTGAGCATTTTCTCCAGGGAAGACAACAAATATTCAGGTTCATAAAGGACCATCAGGCAGAATTTGATGTCGAGAAGATGTGCAAGGTGTTCAAAGTAAGCCGTAGTGGCTATTATGCCTGGTCAATAAGAAAACCATCAAAACTTTCCCTGTACAGGCAAGTGCTTTGCAAGGGAGTTGAAGATATCTACCACAAAAGCAAAGGCAGATACGGCAGCCCTAAAATAGTTGCCGAACTTAGGTCTATGGGACTGCATGCCTCCAGGCCCAGGGTGGCCAGGATCATGAAGGACAAAGGGTTTCGCAGTATTATTACAGGCAAGTTCAAAGTATGCACGACAGATTCTAACCATAAACTGGAAGTGTCGGCCAATATCCTCAATAGAGAATTTACTGCCAGGGCACCATCAGAGAAATGGGTTTCTGATCTGACTTACATCCGGACAAAAAACGGATGGCTTTACTTAACAGCCATCATGGACCTGTTTGACAGAAGGATTGTTGGATGGTCCATGAGTACAGGTATGACAACCAGGGAGACTACTGTTGCTGCCTGGAATATGGCGATTAGAAATAGATCCGTGGCACCCAATATGGTTTTTCACTCAGACAGAGGTGTACAGTATGCCAGTGAGGAGTTCAGAGATCTGCTAAAAGGCAACTCTGTACAACAGAGTATGAGTAGAAAGGGCAACTGCTGGGATAATGCTGTAATGGAGAACTTCTTCAAGATACTTAAATCAGAAACCGGCCACCATACTGTATATGATTCAGTAGAAGTCGCAAAAAAAGAGCTGTTTGAGTTCATCGAAATATGGTATAACAGGCAGCGAAGGCATTCAATATTAGGGTATTTGCCACCCGAAGAATTTAGTAAATCTATTCTAAAAAAAGCAGCTTAATAAGTTGTCCATTTTTTTGTTGCAAATCCAGTGGGTGAGGGTACTTCTGAGGGTTGACCCGTCCTAAAATAAGTTAACAGCTTTTAATATAAGTACTAGTCCCAGTTTACAATTCCCGCAATAAGTTGGCCATGGTGCAAGGAGTAAGTACCATTTCGTTTCCGGTACAATTGTAAATGTCCTCAATTGAGCGTGGGTCCGAGCTTTGAAGCTCGAACCAGCAAATTTACTTGAATTTACCAGCAAATTTACTTGAAATGACTTTAGGACTTTATCTTGAAATAACCGGAACCTCTCGCTAGTTCGAGCTTCCAAGCTCGGACTTCCGTGTGGAACAACGTTTTACAGATATGATTTCGTGTTCTGCAGCACTAGGACTCCCGCAATAAGTTGGCCATGGTGCAAGGAGTAAGTACCATCTCGTTTCCGGTACAATTGTAAATGTCCTCAATCGAGCGTGGGTCCGAGCTTTGAAGCTCGAACCAGCAAATTTACTTGAATTTACCAGCAAATTTACTTGAATTTACTTTCGAACTTTATCTTGAAATAACCGGAACCTCTCGCTAGTTCGAGCTTCCAAGCTCGGACTTCCGTGTGGAACAACGTTTTACAGATATGATTTCGTGTTCGGCAACACTAGGACTCCCGCAATAAGTTGGCCATGGTGCAAGGAGTAAGTACCTCTCGTTTCCGGTACAATTGTAAATGTCCTCAATCGAGCGTGGGTCCGAGCTTTGAAGCTCGAACCAGCAATTTACTTGAAATGACTTTTGGGACTTTATCTTGAGCTTTATCTTGAAATAACCGGAACCTCTCGCTAGTTCGAGCTTCCAAGCTCGGACTTCCGTGTGGAACAACGTTTTACAGATATGATTTCGTGTTCTGCAGCACTAGGACTCCCGCAATTAGTTGGCCATTGTGCAAGGAGTAAGTACCATCTCGTTACTGGTACAATTGTAAATGTCCTCAATTGAGCGTGGGTCCGAGCTTTGAAGCTCGAACCAGCAATTTACTTGAATTTACCAGCAAATTTACTTGAAATGACTTTAGGACTTTATCTTGAAATAACCATACCCTGCTCCGCAGCATATTCTTATCTACTAAACATTTATTTTAATTACATATTAAATGATAATCATAGCATAAGAAGGACTATTTTGTTAATAACAAAATATTTACATGTTCGTGTGATGGATTTTTGTAAAAGGAACGTTAAATTTGGGTTAATTACAATCCTTACCAATTTATCAACCTTAAACAGAAAGAAAGATCGAAAAATTTCTACTCCCAAAAAGAACGGTCATTTCCACCCAGAAATGACCGTTCTTATTTTAGTAATAGCTTTCTCATTAAAGACAGGGTTTGTTTATATCAACGGCAAACAAATGCTGGCATTTAACTGCAAAATTAGTCCTGCAAATATTCATTTTTAAGAAGTTGATATCAACAAATTGTTAATTAAATGCAGGGCAGTCAGGTCGGTAATCTTCCATGTATCCGAATTGATGGATTTAAGCCTTTATAAGCGCTGTTAAAAGCAAGGTCGTGGGTTTTTGTTGCAAGCCGAAGATCGCGTCATTTTCGAACCATTTTATGCTCATAACCATAAAAAAATCCCGCGTTCGAATTACGCGGGATTATAATAGCAGTATTTAATAAAATTATTTCTTGTCTTTATCGAACATCCCCGAAATTTTATCTTTCGCTGCATTAGCCCAATCTTCTACTTTGTCACCAGCCTCATCTAAGAAGTCCTCGGCCTTATCCATGAAACTTTCTTTTTTAGTTTCGGCCTGGTTGGCGATCCCTGCAAACCAAGTGTCTACATTCCCAGCAATGGCAGCCGGAAGTTTACTTTTAATAAAATCCTTCATGGTATCGATGGATTTTTCGGCTTGTTCAGCAGTGATGCCTGCTTTTTCCTGCAACTTTTGAATCAGCTCTTGCATGGCTAATAAATTTTAGGGTGTTTGGAAATGATGATTATGCCACTTTTAACTTGCCCATGTTGGATTGCTCCATCTTACTTTCTGCAAAGGCACGGGTCAAGATAAATTTCTTTTCTTTTGTAGACGGCAATTCAAACATGGCATCGCTCAATAACACTTCGCAGATTGAACGTAAACCGCGGGCGCCCAATTTAAACTCCATCGCTTTCTCCACGATATAGTCAACAGCGTTTTCCTCGATTTCTAACTCGATGCCTTCCACTTTGAATAATTTCTGGTATTGTTTTACCAAGGCATTCTTCGGCTGTGTCAGGATGGCTTTCAATGCCTCCGCATCTAGCGAGTTCAGGTAAGTTACCACCGGCAAGCGACCCAATAGCTCGGGAATCAAGCCGAAAGATTTCAGATCCTGGGAATTAATATAGCGCAGGATGTGTTTCCTGGCATCTTCTTCGTGATCTTTATTAACCGTAAAACCGATCGATTGTGTTTGGATGCGGCGACTGATAATCTTATCAACACCATCGAAAGCTCCCCCGCAAATGAACAGGATATTTTGGGTGTTAACCTTGATCAGCTTTTGCTCGGGGTGCTTGCGGCCACCTTGCGGCGGCACTAGTACCTCGGTACCTTCCAGCAGTTTCAACAAACCTTGTTGCACACCTTCCCCGCTCACATCGCGGGTGATGGAAGGATTATCGCTCTTGCGGGCAATTTTATCGATTTCATCAATATATACGATACCTCTTTCAGCCGCTTCTACATCGTAGTTACAAACTTGTAAAAGGCGGCTCAGGATAGATTCCACGTCTTCACCTACATAACCTGCTTCCGTAAACACGGTTGCATCTACGATCGTGAACGGAACATTCAACAACTTGGCGATGGATTTCGCTAGCAAGGTTTTCCCTGTCCCTGTTTCGCCCACCATGACGATATTGGATTTTTCAATTTCCACATCATCGGCATCCACGACTTGATTAAGGCGTTTGTAGTGATTGTAAACCGCTACGGCCAAAATCTTTTTCGCATCATCTTGCCCGATTACATATTGATCAAGAAACTGTTTGATTTCCAACGGTTTCACGATCTTGGGTTCGAAATGGGAAGCACCTTTTGCCGGGTGTTTCTCGTGGTTAAAGAGTTCTTGCTCAATAATTTCCTGCGCGTTGGCAACACAATTCTCACAAATATGACCTTCTGCGCCGGCAATCAGGATCTGTACCTCGTCTTTGGAACGGTTACAAAATGAGCATCGAATTTTAGAATCTTTCATCCAATTATCTATCTTTTATATATAATAATTTTAAGGAACTAGGGGATTTATACCCAGGACAACAAATTTACGGAAATGCTATAAATAAAACATCCCGCGTGAAGCGGGATGTTTCGATAGATTTTATTGAGCGTTGTTCTGTTCAGCTTTACGCGGGTTCCTATCGAGAACATCATCGATGATCCCGTATTCCTTCGCCTCATCGGCTGTCATCCAGTAATCGCGATCACCATCTTTTTCCACCTTTTTGAAAGGTTGGCCGGAGTGTGTGGCGATAATTTCGTTCAATTCCTTTTTCAGTTTCACGAACTCGCGGGCAGTGATTTCAATATCGGAAGTTTGACCTTCTGCGCCACCGTGCGGTTGGTGAATCATTACGCGGGCATGTTTCAAAGCCGTACGTTTACCCTTGGTACCGGCCACCAGCAATACTGCGCCGAAAGAAGCAGCCATACCTGTACAGATAGTGGCAACATCCGGGGCGATGATTTGCATGGTATCGTAGATACCCAAACCTGCATATACACTACCACCAGGGCTATTGATATACATTTGAATATCGCGGTTACGATCAGTTGATTCCAAGAATAAAAGCTGTGCCGTGATCACGTTGGCCACGTAATCGTTAACGGGATCGCCCAAGAAGATGATACGATCCATCATTAACCTTGAAAATACGTCCATAGTAGCTACGTTCATCGGGCGCTCCTCGATAATATATGGAGTCAGGGAGTTCAATTGATGACTTGCGTAACTATCAACCACCAAGCTACTGATGCCGCGGTGTTGGATCGCATATTTTCTAAATTCGTTATTAATGTTCATGATGGTGATGTTTATGAGGTAATTTAACAAATTCTTCGGCTGTTATCTCCTCTTCTTTCACGCTCACCTTAGTTTCTGCGAAATCAAATAACTTGGTTGTGATCATTTCACGATAAGTTTGATCTACGAATTTCTCGTCTTTCAACATGTTATCGATATAAGAATCCATCCACTCA
This sequence comes from Chitinophaga caeni, assembly GCF_002557795.1. Taxonomy (NCBI): domain Bacteria; kingdom Pseudomonadati; phylum Bacteroidota; class Chitinophagia; order Chitinophagales; family Chitinophagaceae; genus Chitinophaga; species Chitinophaga caeni. The sequence continues at coordinate 1,901,451 of NZ_CP023777.1, forward strand.
GCTCCTTCAGCCGCACCGCCGAAGTAAGCCATGATGCGTTGTTTAGCATTTTCTTTCACTTCTTCGAAGGAAACTTCAATGCCATTATCACGAATCAATTTATCGCTGATCAAAGTCCAACGTAATTGATGGTCGAAACCAGGGTATTCTTGCTCTGCTTCCTCGGCAGTTTTAGGTTTTTCGCCACCGATTTGCAACCAACGCTTCAAGAAGTCGGCAGGTAATTCGATCGGGGTTTCATGTACGAGGGTTTCGAAAAGCTCATTATGGAGATTATTCCTGGCTTCTACTTCCCAGTATTTGGCGATTTCCTCTTTTAATTTGGCGCGGAAAGCCTCTTCCGTAGTGATTTCTTGATTTGGATATACCTCGGCAAAAAATTCTTCGTTCAATTCTCTTTTCTGGATATGGTTGATTTTGGTGATGGTCACTTTGAAATGATCATTCACGGCAGCCTCATCCAGCTTGAGATCTTTTAAGATAAAAGCTTGCCTTTCAGCATCGAAAGCATCAGACAGCTTGAAAGAGATGGAGTCCCCTACTTTTTTACCTTTCAATTGCTCTTGAATGGCAGGGGTAAAATATTTTAATAATACGGAGGTTTCTTTTTTCTCGGTACCTTCAGCTACTTCGCCTTTGTCGTTGGCAGCTTCGAAAGATACGTTCAGTACATCATCTTCAGAAGTGATCGATTCTACTTCTTCAGCTTTACCACCTTTTAATTGCAAGCGGTTGAGCTCATCATCCACCATGGCATCGGTTACCGTGATTTTGTACTTAGTCAACGTGGTATTGCCGTCGAGAGGGGTGATGTCAATAACGGGTTTCAGGCCGATTTCGAAATCGAAAGTGTATTCCGCAGGCTGATTAACATCGATTTTTTGAGAAGTTTGATCCAGGCTGATGGGTTGACCGAAGATGTCCAATTTTTCAGTTTGGATAAATTCCATCAAACCTTTTTCAACGGATTTCAACACTTCGTCGGTCATGATAGCCTGGCCGCTCATTTTTTTCACCATGCCAACAGGCACCATTCCTTTACGGAAACCTGGAATGTTGGCAGATTTGCTGAATTGCTTCAGGGCTTTTTCAAAATTAGGAAGATAATCTTCCTGGCTCACTTTCACAGTGATCTTATCATTCAATAAACCAATGTTTTCTCTGGTTACGGTTGCCATTTTAGTATGATGTTATAATTATAAAACACGAAATTTTTAATACGTGCGGATCAATTAAGTACGAAGATTATGCCAGAGCAAATGGACTGCCTTTTTAGCAGGAAAATGATCTCGACCGGTTTGATACCGGCCAATTTTGGCATTAATAAACTGTAAATGTGCTGGTGAAATTGGCTCGAACTTCAAAAGAGCGTTCCTTAATCACATCTTCAATTGTCTTCTCTAAGCTAATAAACCTTGTATATTAACTTTTGCAACTTAATATCCTTGCGAATTTAATTAGTCCGCAAAGGTATGGTTATTTTTCTTTTTTTATAAAATATCAGCTGTATATGGGCATTTACTTCGGATGTTTTTATTTAATCATTTGAATTGTAAATTTATATATGTAAATATTATTTATTATTTAATAATAACGATTTTGAAATTATATTTTGTTGCTATTTGTAACTTGTTTATTTATAATATATATTTTGGTTCATGAAATATGTCCGCCGAAGGGTTTCGATAAAAATCCAGTTTTGAAACTTTAATTTCATTGCAACGGGAATTGACTTTACTTGTCTAATACAAATAATGAGCAGGCTCCAGGAACATTTACCACCGGATCATGAATTAGTAGCCAGGGTGTTACAGGGCGAACAGCAGGCCTTCGAGATCATCATGCGGGCATCCGCAGGATTGGTGGCGCATGTTGTTTATAGACTTATTAGCAAAGTAGAGGACCGGGAAGATCTTACACAGGATATATATTTAAAGGTATACCGCCAATTACCGCGATTTGAATTTCGCTCCCGTTTAAATACTTGGATTGGCCGGATTGCCTATACAACTTGTTTGAATTATTTAAAGAAGAAGAAGTTGCTGTTGATCGGCGCCGGAACTTATGAAGATGGCAACGGCGATGGGGCGGGGGACGATGGCGCGAGTTGGCTGGCGAAGAATTATTTCGAGGGAATGGGCAATAGTGAAAATCCTGAAAAACGCTTGTTAGGAAAAGAAATCGAATTTTATATAAATGATTCATTGGAGCAATTGCAACCGTTACAGCAGCTATTAATCGTGCTACATCACCAGCAAGAAATGGGGATACAAGAAATTGCGGGAATCGTGGAAATGCCGGAAGGGACGGTTAAAAGTCACCTCTTTAGAGCTAGGAAATCGATGAAATCATTCCTGGTCAAAAAACTTAAAAAAGATGAGTTATGATAGAAGAAATGCATATACCGGATCAGCAGTTACAAGAATGGGCCAATGGGCAAACAGGCTTGGATGCTGATCAAAAAGAGCATTTATCTAATTGTGAATATTGTCAACAACAACTCGCTATATATAAAAACATGTATAGTTCGTTGAAAAGGATGGAACAGCCCGTTATACCCGGGGCTTTGCTTCAAAAAATCATCCGGCAATTACCTTCGGGAGAACCTGTGAAAGTAAGGCTTCACCGCAATGATCTTGTCATAATCGGGTTGATGATAATAATGGTATTAATACCCATATTATATTTTAACAATTCGATAAAAGAGTATTTGTCAGTTGCGAGGGGCATTTCTTTTCAAATGTGTATCATCACAATTTTAGGAGCCGCGGTATTTTACCTGTGTACATTATTGATAGATCAGCCAAAAATATCATTCGGTAAACATCAAAAAATGTAAAAAAATCTGCAACCAAATAAAAGCATGTTTGTCTAACTATAAAGAAAACAATAAAATATTCATCTAATCGAACTTAGTATATGAAGAAATTATTAGCGACAATGCTGATCCTCCTTGCATCCGTGTCTGCATTTGCACAGGAAAATGCGATCCCGGCTGAATTTCATCCATTTAAAGATAAAGGCAGCTTTATTGAAATTTTCAGAACCTCTTCTATTATTTTCATATTGGTATTGATAGCTGTGTTTTTGATTACGGTTATCAAGTTGGTATTAGATGCCAGGTTAAAAAGGGATTTGGTTCAAAGGGATGCCCCGGTAGAAATTATTGAAAGTCTTTTTTCAAGAAAAGGGAAATATCAAAATGCAGTTAAAATAGGAATTATTTTAGTGTCAATTGGTTTGGGTTTGTTGTTGGTTGGAGTTTTTAATAGCATGGGCATTTATTCTGCGGCAATAATGATTCTATGTTTATCGGTTGGGTTTATAGGTTATGCTTTCTGGGTGAAAAATTTACCCGGGGAATAGGGTTGAGCTACCAATGCAAATAAGTATAAAATGAAAACAGGTATAAAATAATATAAAGAAATTAAATATTCCGCCATTCTAATCCTGGTTTTATGAAACATTGCAATTGTACCGAAAAAATACCCGTTTATATTATTACAATATCGTTGTTGCTCATAATTTATTCTTGCTCGTTTAATCATAGTAATCTAAATGTTAAAGTTACTAAGACCAGTTCAAGTTATAAGTATGAAGCCTCCTTTGATAGGGATAAGATGGATCGTGTAAGGTTTTATGCCGATAGCTTCTTTAGTCCTGATGTGATATTTGGAGAGAAGAAAGAAGTTGATAAAGATTACATATTACGTAATGGAACGAAGGTACACATCGAATCAAAGCCCGGAAGTTTTAAATTAGTATACCGGAAAAATGAAAATGCATCATCGGCATTGGATGAAATTGAACTGTTTGATCAAGGATTGTTTTAGAATTTACAGTTTACACGGATGGTTCTTTTGAATTTTTGTTTGTTAATGTTTGTTAACCTTGATATTGATTACACGGGTTTAGAGTTAAAGTATAAAGATGTTACCCAAAAGATTATCGGTGCCTCTTTTGAAGTGCACAAAGTTTTAGGACGCGGATTTCGTGAGGTTATTTATCATCGGGCTTTGACCTATGAATTTCAGGCTGCGGGATTAATCTTCGACAAGGAAAAATTATGTAGTATTTATTATAAGGATTTAGCTGGGCCTATAGGTTCGCAAGTGGCAGACTTTATTGTTGAAGAAAAAGTACTTGTAGAAATTAAAGCTGTTGCGGAAATAGATGATGGGCATATTGCACAAACGCTGAATTATTTGAAAGTATTCAAATTAGAGGTTGGATTACTGGTGAATTTTGGAGAGAATAGTTTGAAGTTTAAACGGCTGGTCCTCTAAGTTCACGGATTTTTTGGGATTTACAGATTTCACGGATTGGGATTCCACAAATCCGTGAAATCCATAAGCCAGGTATCTTTAATTTATGAAATCATCAAGAGCCAATCCTGATCATTAGCCAATCATTTACTCATTGTAAGTAAGTGAACATTGATGAATACGCTTTAAATACGTATCTATATAACTCCGTATGTAGGTAGCGAATAAAATGATTTATTATAAGTGCTTGCTATTAGCTGAAATATGCTACAATAGTTAAACACAAAAATTGGTATTGAATTTTACCTGTAAAATTCGATACCAATAAAATCAAGGAGAGATAATAAAAGAATAAAAAAAATTGTAGTCAATAAGTGAAGCCGTTCACATAACGGAAACGAATCCGTGAAATCTGTAAATCCCAAAAAATCCGTGAACATTAGTGCGGGTGGAGGGACTCGAACCCCCATGCCGTGAAGCACTAGATCCTAAGTCTAGCGTGTCTACCAATTTCACCACACCCGCGAATAAGAACTAAAAAATCCCCTCAATTATCAGAAAGGAATGCAAAGGTATCGTTTTTTATCAAATCACAAAATATTTCCCCAAATTCTTTAAAATTTATCCTGATATGTATGACGCATAATATGCGCTATAATAATTATATTTGGAAAGATGCCGTGAGTGATCAGCTTCGTCTACGATCCCCCAGGAAAAATCATCTCAATAAATCGTAATTTTGAAGCAAGATATGGATACCGTGACTGTTCAAAAATATAATCTCGACGAGGAACAAGAAAAAAAGGAGATCGTCAGGCAATACAGGGCATTATTAAGGGCTTTAAAGCCCAGGTTGAAGAAGGGCGACAGGGAACTGGTGCGTACTGCCTTCGAAATGGCCGCCGATGCCCACAAGGATATGCGTCGTAAATCCGGCGAACCGTACATTCTCCATCCCTTGGCCGTGGCACAGATTTGCGTCGAAGAAATCGGTTTAGGTGTGCGTTCCGCCATCTGCGCCTTGTTGCACGATACCGTGGAAGACACGGAGATCACCCTCGAAGATGTGGAAAGGGAATTTGGCAACGAGATTGCCCACATCGTGGACGGCCTCACCAAAATATCTAATGTCATCGACGCCAATAATACCGGTAATACCACCGCGCAAGCCGAGAATTTCAAGAAAATCTTACTTACCCTGGCCGATGATCCGAGGGTAATCCTGATCAAGTTGGCAGATCGCCTGCATAACATGCGGACGCTCGACAGCATGAGCCGGGAGAAGCAATTGAAGATCGCTTCAGAAACCGTATTCATTTACGCCCCATTGGCGCACCGCCTGGGGTTATATAATATTAAAAGCGAACTCGAAGACCTCGCCATGAAGTACACCGAACAGGATACTTACCGCGAGATTGCCCGCCGCTTAAAGGAAACCAAGCGCGAACGGACCCGCTATATCAACGAGTTTATCAAGCCTATCAAAGAAGTTTTACAAGAGGAAGGTTTTCATTTCGAAATATATGGTCGCCCGAAGTCGATCCATTCCATCTGGAATAAGATCAAAACTAAGGGAGTTCTTTTTGAAGAAGTTTACGACCTCTTCGCGATCCGTATTATTATGGATTCGACACCTGAAAAAGAGAAGGCGGAATGTTGGAAAGTATATTCCATTATTACCGATTTCTACCACCCTTCGCCCGAAAGAACCCGTGATTGGCTCAGTAACCCTAAGTCCAATGGCTATGAAGCCCTGCACGTCACCGTGATGGGCCCCAATGGTAAATGGGTGGAGGTTCAGATACGCTCCAAGCGTATGAACGACTATGCAGAGAAGGGTTTAGCTGCCCACTGGAGATATAAAGAAGGTAACCAAAGCGTACAGGAATCGAAATTTGATCAATGGTTTACCCAGATCAGGGAGATCTTGAGCAACCCGGATTCAAACACGCTGGACTTTTTGGCCGATTTTAAAAGTAATCTCTTTACCGAGGAGATTTATGTGTACACCCCTAAAGGGGATCTGAAAATATTGCCGGTGAACTCTACCGCTCTTGATTTCGCATATTCGATCCATAGCGCCGTAGGTAACCGTTGCATTGGCGCCAAGGTGAATTACAAATTAGTGCCGCTTAGCCATAAATTAAGAAGCGGGGACCAGGTGGAGATCATCACTTCCAGTAAGCAAAGACCCTCCGAAGATTGGCTGAATATTGTACTGACGGCCAAGGCCAAATCAAAGATTAAAGACGCGCTGAAGGAAGAAAAGCGCAAAGTAGCCATGGATGGAAAAGCTGCCCTTGAAAGGAAGTTAGACCATTTGAAGGTCTCCATGAGCAACCATAATATCAACGAGTTAGTTCAATATTATAAGCAACCTTCACCGTTGGACCTGTATTATCAAATCGCGGTCAAAAACATTGACCTGAAAGATTTGAAGCAGTTTAACGTGATCGCGGATAAACTGGACGCCCCGAAACCTGTAAAAAATCATGATATCCCGGCCCCGGTAGTTCACGAAGAACACCGCCATAAGGAATTACAGAAAAAAGACGCCGAACTGATCATCTTCGGGGAAAGTTCCGATAAGATCGCTTATAAATTGGCTAATTGCTGCCGCCCGATCCCCGGCGATGACGTATTTGGTTTTATTACGGCTAGTGAAGGTCTTAAAATTCACCGGACAAACTGCCCCAATGCGGCCCAATTATTGGCAAATTATGGCCATAGGGTGGTAAAAACCAAGTGGGTGAAAAACCGTGAAATCTCGTTCTTGACAGGTTTGCGGATCATCGGTATGGATGATGTAGGTGTTATCCATAAGATCACGAACATTATTTCAGGGGAACAGAAAGTGAATATCGCGGCCCTCACTATTGAATCCAAGGAAGGTTTATTCGAGGGACATATAAAAGTATACGTTCATGATAAGGAGGAGCTGGACGAATTGGTGATAAAATTGAACAGTTTGGACGGGATACAATCGGTAAGTCGCTTGGAGGATTAATCTAATATTATCACGGATAAAGTGGAAATTCTTGAAAAAATCGGGATTAATAGAAACAATCCCGGTTTTTTTTGTGCAATAATTCTTGATTCACCTTATTTTTGCGCTTCTTTTCCAGGAATTCATAAAAAATCTCAAAATATCATGGTAGATGTATTGTTAGGGCTACAATGGGGTGACGAAGGAAAAGGCAAAATAGTAGATTATTTTGCCGGTAAGTACGACGTTATTGCCCGTTTCCAAGGCGGGCCCAATGCGGGACATACTTTGTATGTAAATGGCCAAAAAGTAGTACTGCATACCATCCCTTCTGGTGTGTTTCATGCTAATACCATTAACCTAGTAGGTAATGGTGTAGTGCTCGACCCGGTAACTTTTAAAAAGGAATGTGAGAAAATCACGGCACTGGGTATCGACCTGAAATCCAATTTGTTTATTGCGGAAAAAACGCATGTGATCGTCCCAACACACCGTGCCCTGGATAAAGCCTCCGAATTGGCTAAAGGACAGGAGAAGATCGGTTCTACCCTGAAAGGTATTGGTCCCGCTTACATGGATAAAACCGGTAGAAATGGTATCCGTGTAGGTGATTTATTATCAGCCGATTTCCCCAATATCTACCAGAAATTAAAGACCAAACACGAGCAATTATTATCCAATTATGGTTTCGATGAAGACATCACCGGGTGGGAACAAGAGTTTTTCGAGGCCGTAGAGTTCTTGCGCAGCATGAACATCGTGAACGGGGAATATTTTATCAATAAACTAATTAAAGAAGGTAAAAAAGTGCTGGCCGAAGGCGCACAAGGTAGCATGCTGGATGTTGACTTCGGTACTTATCCTTTCGTAACTTCTTCAAATACAATCTCTGCCGGCGTATGTACCGGTTTAGGCATTGCCCCGCAATTGATTAAAGAAGTGATCGGTGTAACGAAAGCTTACTGCACCCGTGTAGGTAGTGGCCCTTTCCCAACCGAACTATTCGACGAAACCGGGGAAGAATTGCGGCAAGTAGGTCACGAATTTGGCGCAACTACCGGGAGACCCCGCCGTTGCGGTTGGATCGACTTGGTGGCACTCAAATACACTTGTATGTTGAGCGGTGTAACTCAATTGGTTATGACCAAAAGTGATGTGCTCGATTCATTCGATGAAGTGAAGGCTTGTAAAGCGTATGAAATTGAAGGAAAAACTACGGAAGAATTGCCTTTCAACATCTGCCAAGCTAAAGTTGAGCCGGTTTATGAAAGCTTCCCTGGTTGGACTGAAAAAACAGCTGCATGTGATTCATACAGTCAGCTACCTAACGAAATGAAAAATTTCTTATCTTTTGTCGAACAATATTTAGAGGCGCCGGTTCAGTTTGTTTCTAATGGTCCGGGAAGGGATCAAATACTTGAAAAAAAGTAGTGAGAATTTACGGAAAAAATTAGGCAAAAAAAATTTGGCGAATAAAAAAAAGTATTAAAACTTTACGCTAGAAAATTAAGTGACACCATTATGAAATCAAAATCTGATAAAGAAAAAGAGACCCAAAAAACTACTTCTGCAAAGACTACTAAATCCAGCACTAAAAAAGCCGATAGTAAACCTAAAAAAGAAGTAGATGAGGATGAAGAAGAGGATGATGAGGAGGTAACTCCCAAAGGAAAGTCTGCTGCTTCAAAAAAATCAGATAGCAAGGCTTCCAAATCCCGTAAGAACGATGACGACGAAGAGGATGATGAATTAGATGAAGATGATATGGACGAACTGGATGACTGGGAAAAAGGAAGTAAAGAGGATGAAGACTATGATCCAGACTTCGAAGAATTCGATATGCCTAAATCTAAAAGCAAACGCGGCAGCAGTTCTAAAAAGAAAAGTGATGACGACGATGACTTTGGCTTTGATGATGATTTCAAAGATTTAGGTCTGTTTAACGACAGGTTTGATGATGATGATGATGATTTTTAATTATTAATAGGTATAGTTATTAGGACGTTCTATTCTTTTCCCGTAACTAATCTTACTGAACTCAAATTGCAAATGTTGAACTGGGCCAACCGGTTCAACATTTGTTGTTTTTTGGATAACAATCAGTACGCTTTACCTTTTCATAGGTATGAAGCCTTATTGGCTGTGGGCGCCAACCATAGCATTTCTTGCAGGGCGGGAACTGCTTTCGATAGCTTGAAAGCCTTTCATGAAACCCATAAGGATTGGATCTTCGGTCATTTTGCCTACGATCTTAAAAATGAACTGGAACATTTGGATTCCAATCACCCTGATGGAATTGACTTCGATGACCTGCATTTCTTTATACCCGAAATTGTATGCTTGCTGAAGGATAATGCTATTTTCATCGGTTTGTCGAACGCCGATGAAGTATCTGCCCGTAAAATATTTTCCAGCATCCGTGAAGAAAAAGTACAGCCGATCGTAAGCTTACCCAAAATAAATAATTTACAATCGCCGCTGGATGAAAATGCTTACTTGGACGCCGTGAAATCTTTGCAGCGTCATATTCATATGGGTGATTGCTACGAGGTGAATTTTTGCCGTGAAAATTATCGTGACAATGTTGTGTTGGAACCACTTTCCGTCTTTATAAGGTTGAACAGTATCTCGCCAAGCCCGATGGCTGCATTTTACAAGGTAAATCAACATAGCCTGATGTGCTCCAGCCCCGAAAGGTATATCCAGAAGAATGGAGATAAACTAATATCCCAACCGATAAAAGGAACTATAAAAAGGGGGGCGACCCCCAAGGAAGATGAAGATAACCGGGCTCAATTGTTTAACAGCAGCAAAGAACGTTCGGAGAATGTCATGGTAGTGGATCTCGTGCGTAACGATCTATCGCGGGTAGCGGTAGAGGGTAGTGTGCATGCTTCGGAATTGTTCGGGTTATATGCGTTTCCCCAGGTCCACCATATGATTTCAACAGTGGAAGCTACCCTGTCGTCAAAATGGCACTGGACGGAAAGTATCAGGCAGAGTTTTCCGATGGGTTCAATGACCGGGGCGCCCAAACTTAGGGTAATGCAATTGATAGAGCAACATGAAAAGTCGCGCAGGGGAGTGTTCTCCGGTGCGGTTGGTTATTGTGATCCGGAAGGGAATTTTGATTTTAACGTGGTAATACGCAGTATTTTATACAACCGGCAAAATAAATATCTCTCGTTCCAAACAGGGTCCGCCATCACCTTTTATAGCAACCCGGCAAAGGAATGGGAAGAATGCTTATTGAAGGCTAAGGGTATGCGGCACGTACTAGGTTTGAATTAAAAGGGCTATTTCCGGTGGATATCATCATAACGCTGCTTCATTTACTATGGCTTAGGTAAGCAATGTTGTTGGATCGAGTTTTCAAGCCCAATACCCGTATAATTGAAATGGGATCATCCCCTAGGCAGAAAGGGGCAACTCCTTAATCTTGGGCGCCTCTCTTCAGAAATAGCTGCGCCATTGCATCCTCTATTGCAGGGTAGGAAAATTGGAAACCTGTAGATTGAATTTTTTTAGAAGAAACGGTGCAACTTTTAAGCACTTCTATTGACATTTCTCCCAAAGCAAGTTTCAGCATAAATTTGGGGGCGTGCACTGTAATGAAGCTCCTGCCTTTCGCTGCTTTCGCCATCGCGCTGATTAATTCACGATTTGAAACGGGCTGGGGCGCTACAGCATTAAAGGTACCTTCGAGTGCATCGTTCACGATCGCGTTAAAATATAGCCGTACTAAGTCCTGTATGTGAATCCAGCTCACCATTTGTTCCCCGTTACCCAAAATCGTGGCAAATCCCAATTTTAAAGGCTTATAAAACTCGCGGATGGCGCCTCCCTCGCGGCTCAATACAATTCCGGTTCTGAAGATCACGGTAGGTATACCGGTGTTTCGCCGGATAGCATGCACGCTTTCTTCCCATTGGGAACAGGTATTTCCGAGGAAATCATCATGGGCTTGCATGTTCTCCGTAAATGGCTCTTTACCATTATCCTCACCGTAAAAACCGGTAGCTGAAGCGCTGATAAATTTCTTAACCTTATGAGGTTGTTGTAATAAATATTTTTCTAGTAATTGGCTACTTAAAACCCGGCTATCCCTGATTTCCTGCTTCCTGGCGGAAGTCCAACGTTTATCCGCTACGCCGGCGCCGGCAAGGTGAACGATATAATCGGCGGATTCAATGGCATCGGCATCGATATACTGCCGGGAAATGTCCCAAGTGGCGTAACTAACCTGCGGGTCATCGGAATGCATAGCCTGCCTGCTTAGGATAATGACTTGGTATCCCCTGCCAGAAAATAATTTGGTTAATGCCCTGCCCACCAGGCCTGTTCCCCCGGTAATTAGCACCCTTGCCATAGTATTAATAATTAAATCCTTTTTTCTTAAAAATTCTTCTAAATGTACACAATAATTTGCTAGGGTTAAACCTTTAAATGTGAGAAGAACTTTGTATAAATATGCTTTGCAATCCGTAAATTTTCCTGTAGGTTTGGAAAAGGAACCCAGGATAAACGGAGAACAGGATAAAGTAAAACTTAAAACTAATGCGCAGATTATTCCAGGTACAGTTGTGGCTGCTATTATTCCTGATGGCATCGAATGCCTTTGCACAAAAAGTTACCTATACAGATCCTGAAAGGGATGATTATAAAACCACCGAATTTGAAATTATAGGGAAGGTCGGGGGAAATTTATTGGTGTATAAAGCTAATAAAGGTGAATATTACATGTCTGTTTATGACAATGATATGCGGTTGGTTGATCGCGTTCCCCTGGAGTTGCCCAAAAAGCTGGTTTCCGTAGATTTTATTGCTTACCACGATAAGGCTTATATGGTCTACCAGTTCCAATTCAAAGATGTCGTGTATAGTTATTATGCTACATTTAACGGAAACGGGGCCTTTGAAAATAAACCGGTGATGATCGATTCAACGCGGATCGGGTATTCAACCAAGTATAATAATGTTTATTCCGTAGAAGTTTCGGAAGACAAAAGTAAGATCTTGATTTACAAGATCAACCAGGACGATGAGAGGAATAATATCTTCTATACGTTTTTGTACAATAGTGATTTCTGGTTAATCAATAACAGCCGTATATCGCTCCAGATGGAATCGAAACGGCATTTCCTGAATAATTTCAACCTAAGTAACGACGGGGATCTTGTATTTACCAAGTTAGAACGCAGCTCGAATAAGGATTATATCACGCAGGGGGCTCTTTATTTGAAACGTCCGGCAGTAGATACATTCAGTCTGGTGCCGCTCGAATTCCACAACCGCTTACTAGACGATATCCGTATAAAATTAAATAATGCGACCCGCCAGGCAACCATATTAGGATTCTTTTATAAGCAGAAGAGGGGGAACGTAGAAGGTTTATATATCACGAAAATCGATTATTCCAAGCTGACCCAGCAATATGAGCGTTTCATGGTGTTCTCCGATGATCTGAAAGCCAATGCCAAGGGTGATGCATCTACAAAAACGGCTTTTAATGATTTCTTTATCCGTAAAATTATCAATACACAAGATGGAGGCTTCCTCGTAACGGCAGAATCCTATTATACTACCAACAGGTACCAACCTTGGAATCGTTGGGATTATATGTACGGCGGTTACGGAGGTTTTTATCCGTATTACTATTCCCCGTATAATTCCATGTATTACAACCCTTATTATTGGAATGATAGCCAGGGAAACAGGTACCATTACGACAATATTGCCATCCTTTCGATCGATGGGGAAGGGAAACCTGTTTGGAGTAATATTATCCGTAAATCGCAGTTTGACGATAATGCAGATTTATATTTATCCTTTATGATCGTTAACGTGGGTAGCGAGTTGAGGTTCCTGTTTAATGATATCCAGCGCAGGAATTTCATCGTGACCGATAACAGCATTTCCCCGGATGGAAAGCTGAACAGGTTACCGTTATTACGTAACCAGGATAAGGGTTTTACCTGGATGCCCCGGTATGGCAAACAGATCGGTGCGCGTACGGTGGTAATTCCCGTGGTGTATAGGAATTATATTTGCTTTGCTAAAATTGACTTTTAACCGCACCTTTGCAACGTGATACGATTTTTCCGCTCAGGCAATCCTTTGACGGTATTGCTATTGTTGATATACACCATCTTTGTAAAATTTTATTACTTCCTGCATCCTGTAACTTATTTAAAGGACGGAGGGGAAGGCTTGCTGTACAACCTGGTGGTAGGTTGGATAGATAGTTTTGCATATAAGAATGCCCTTTTTTATACATTCTTGACAGTTGTATTATTGTTTTTGCAAGCATTGCTGTTTACCAAGCTGATCAACCAACACCGCCTGTTTTCCAGGTCTACCTATTTGCCCGGGATGTGTTATATCCTGTTTAGCTCGATGTACCAGGGGTGGAACCAGTTTTCCCCGGCAATTTTGATCAACCTGGTCATGTTGTGGGTATTTTCGAATGTACCCAACCTGTACAACCGTTCTTCAGCGAGGGACGTGGCTTTCAATTTAGGTTTCGCGGTAGGTGTTTGCAGCTTGATTTACTTCCCTTCGGTAATATTTGTGCTGTTATTGTTCATGGGGCTCGTGGCAATGCGTTCATTCCGATTAGCAGAGTGGATCTTGGCGCTATTGGGCTTGGCTTGTCCCCTGTATATTTTAGGCACTTACCTGTTCTTAACAGACCAATGGGCATTAACGGGGCAGCTTACGCGGATAGGGATCAACATTCCGATGATTCATGATTACAAGGTATGGGGCGCTTTGATAGCAAATGTGTTGTTCTTCATTACCGGTTGGATCATTATCCAAAGAAGTTTTAACAAGATGTTGATTCAAACTAGGAAAATCTGGAATGTTTGGGCTTTTTATGCATTTATAGCCATGTTAATACCTTTCTTCACGGCAACTTTTTCCGCGAATTACTGGATATTGGCCGTATTGCCGATCAGTATGTTTGCCGGGAATGTGTTTTGGTCGATTCAGAATAACACCTTTGCCAATGCAATACATATCTTACTGTTGTTATATGTGATTGTTATGCAGTATTTCTCTCAAAGCTAATAAAAGGCAGTCTGCAAGCACATTTCGGCGTATCCATGTCTACGATTTGTTAAAACAGGATGAACGGTGATGGAAAATTGCCGAAGCATCTGTAAATTTGTTCCTTCAATAATTCACATAGATTAATTATCAATAATATATGAAATTCGGTGTAGTTACATTCCCGGGCTCCAATTGCGACCAGGACATGATTGATGCTTTAAGAAATGATCTGAACCAGGAAGTGATTCATCTTTGGCATAAAGACAAGGATTTGAGCATGTTTACCACGGATGATTGTATCCTGTTGCCAGGAGGTTTTTCTTATGGCGATTATCTCCGTTGCGGTGCGATTGCTAAGTTTAGCCCGATGATGCAAAGTGTCATCGAATTTGCTAACAAAGGAGGTAAGGTGATCGGTGTTTGTAATGGTTTCCAAATTCTGTGCGAAGCGGGCTTATTGCCAGGAGTACTGTTACAAAACCAAAACCAACAATTCGTTTGTAAAAATGTGTTCATCAAAAGCGAAAATCCAACGGCGTCTATTTCCAAGGATGTAACCGGTCGCCCGTTGATGATCCCGGTAGCTCATGGAGAAGGAAGGTATTATGCAGATAAAGCTACCATCGATGAACTTTTCGCTAATAACCAGGTGATCTTCCGTTATTGCGACGAGTTTGGCAACATTATTGAAGATGCTAACCCGAACGGAGCCTTAGAAAATATCGCGGGTATCTGTAATAAAGAAAGAAATGTTTTTGGAATGATGCCGCACCCTGAGCGTGCCACCAGTTTTATGCTGGGAAATACCGATGGGCAGTTGATATTCCAAAGCCTGATAAACAATAATTAAAACCAATTCAATCAATCAACCAACCGTTTAAAAAAATTCAGTATGAAAAAGTTATTAGTTGCGCTCATCATGTTAGCGATGCCGTTTTTGGCAAGTGCACAGTTACAGGATCCTGTAAAATGGAATTACTCAGCTAAAAAGATTGCTGCAAATACTTACGAAATTCATCTTACTGCGACAATCGAAAATTCTTGGCACCTGTATTCAATGACAACACCTGACGGTGGTCCGAATGCAACGGTCATCAAATTCGCTAAAAATCCATTCGCTTCCTTCGAAGGTAACGTGAAAGAAGTGGGTAAATTAGAAAAATACCATGATGAGAACTTTGGCGTAGACGTTAAATATTTTGCCAACAAGGTGGACTTCGTACAGGTAGTGAAAACTAAATCCAGCAAACCATTCGCAGTGAAAGGAACCTTGGAATACCAGGTTTGTGACGATCAACAATGTTTGCCACCAACCGAAGTGCCATTTTCTGTTAACATTGGTAAATAATATTGAATAAGCTATAAAAATATAAAAAGAGACGAACCCTGGAAATTAGCGGGGTTCGTCTCTTTTTGTCTTAGCTCTACATTAATGTCTACGACTATACAATATGAAACACTTAAAACTTTTGCTGCTAGCGATATTTTCATCGTTTGCCGTAGCAAATGGCCAAGATAAATCTCCCCTCAACTGGGAATTCTCTATCACTAAAGTTGCCGACAAGACCTTTGAAATCCATGCCAAAGCAAGCATTGAAAACGGTTACCGCATTTATAGTGTAACGGAAAGTGAAACCATTCCCATCGTAACAGGCATCGTTTTAGATGGTGATAATGCCGCGAAAGAAGGCGCTGTCATCGAACTAGGCGAAGCGATCAAGCAAAAAGACACCTATTACGAAACGGAATTAAAATATTTTGAGAAAAGCTACGAATTTGTTCAAACTGTAAAAGTAAATAGCGATGCCGCTACTACGATTACGGGAACCTTAAGTTCAATGGCTCAAAAAGGTGAGGACGTGGCAACAAAAGATGCCAAATTCTCCCTGGAAGCTGATCCGAACATGGCAGTAACGGCTGCGACAACTTCCGCGAAAGCAAAAACAGCTGAAGTTGCTAAAGCAGGTAATACTGCTTCCGCAGCCGGAGATATTGCAGAAGATGATGCATCCAACAAATCTTTGGCCTGGATCTTTATCACCTGTTTCCTAGGTGGTTTGTTAGCGGTAATGACCCCCTGCGTATTCTCCGTAATTCCCGTTACGGTGAGCTTCTTTACCAAGAGAAGCACTACTAGGAGCGCGGGTATTCGCAATGCCTTGACTTATTCCCTGTCAATTATTATCATTTATACCGTATTAGGATTTATCATTACAAAAACATTCGGCGCGAACGCGTTAAATGAATTATCGAGTAATATTTACGCGAACATGTTGTTCTTCGTAATCTTCGTAGTATTCGGTATTTCCTTCCTCGGTGCATTCGATATTCAATTACCAAGCTCCTGGGCTAATAAGGCCGATACCAAAGCCGGTTTAGGTACCTTCGGTGGTATATTTTTCATGGCATTGACCTTGACCATCGTGTCATTCTCTTGTACGGGACCTATTATCGGTAACTTGTTGGTATTAGCCGCCAAAGGCGGTAATACAGGCCCCTTGGTAGGTATGTTTGCCTTCTCCTTGGCCTTGGCCATCCCGTTCTCTTTGTTTGCCATGTTCCCGAGCTTGTTGGCAAAAGCCAAACCGGGTGGTTGGATGAACTCTGTAAAGGTTGTACTGGGCTTACTGGAAATAGCCTTAGCGTTGAAGTTCTTATCTAACGTAGATATGGCCTACCACTGGAACCTCCTGGATCGTGAAGTGTTCTTGGCGATCTGGATTGCGATCTTCGCGATCATGGGCTTCTACCTGTTGGGGAAAATCCGCTTGCCGCATGATTCTCCCTTGGAGAAAGTAGGTATTACGCGTTTATTCATCGCGTTGGCCGTATTCTCGTTCGTGATTTATATGATCCCGGGTATGTGGGGCGCTCCATTGAAAGGAATTAGTGGATTCTTGCCGCACGAAGGCTCCCAAGACTTTAACTTACACCGAAAGATCATTTCAATCGAATCTAAACTGGACGATTTATCCAGCAACGGCGTAAGTGCCGCAGGAGCGAATGGAGCAGTGAAAAAGCCGATGAAATACACGGATATCCTCCACTCTGAAATCCCGGGTGTGGAAGATCTTTATTTTGATTACGATGAGGCAATGGAAGCATCAAAGGCCAGCAATAAACCTTTGATGATCGACTTTACCGGGCATAGTTGCACTAACTGCCGTAAATTCGAGAAGTCCGTGCTAGCTGATCCCCGTGTAATGAAAATCATGAGGAATGACTTCATCGTGGTTAGTTTGTATACAGATGAAAAGACAGAATTGCCGGATGAACAACAATATGTTTCTACCTTGGATGGAAGGAAAGTGAAGACGGTCGGAAATAAGAACCTGGACTTCCAGGCGACGCATTTTAACCGTAATTCCCAGCCTTACTATATCCCCGTTGACCACGAAGGCAAAGCGCTCGTGAATACCGGTTATGGTTATGACCCCAGGGAAAATATCGAGGAGTTTATCGCTTATTTAGAAAAAGCCAAGGAAGCCTTTCATCAAACTTCCGCTAAATAATAAGAAGTAATTAAGACAAGCAGGGCCGGGAAATTTTCCCGGCCCTGCTTGTTTATAGGTGTATCATGACTTTTAGTTCAATAGCTTGCCGCAGCCGAAATACTTCTTATTGTCAAGTGTGATGTTTACGCTGAACGGATTTTTCCCATCCGCATCGTCATTACAAACTTGGTTGATAACTTGTATATGGATTTCATGTTGCCCATTTTTAGAAGTGGCTTCACCGCCATTTTCCGTCCGGATTTCCTTCGTATATGGAAATTCTAAAGTGTCTTTGCCATAGTTGTTAACAAATACGATCTTGTAATGGGGGTAGACCGTTAAGTTCCAACCCGGCTCATTCCCCGTTGCCCAGATGGTTGCGCCATGCCTGCGGGCTTCATTAGCAGCAGGACTCAAGCCCGGCCTGTCCGCATTCATTTTGTCCACGATGTCATGAGCAAGGTTATTAACCTGGTCGATATTTTTGCTATAATCCGTTGCAGTGGATAATGGTTGATAAGAAATTTCGTTATCAATTGAACGCGGTTTTTCGGTAGACAAGAAACTGACATTCTTTAAAAGATGTTCATTGGAGTCGTAATAGAAACGGTTTTCTATTACATCCTTGGAAGTGTCGCTCGTTAATACTTCCCTTAAAAACAAGACTTTGTTGGAAACGGTATCAATATAAAACCATCGATCCGCGTAAGTATTCCCCTTTTTTAGATTATTATCGCTCTTTTTCTCCACCGAAAGGAAGATACGCATGGGCTTTAAGGAGCGGGTAATCATCACCACGGCATTATATTCCTTGTTGCCCAGCCGGTAATTATTAGCTGTTAGGTAGGCGAAACGTGATTCTCCGAGATCATCAGCCGTTTGGATATAATCATCTATCAGGTTGGCATCGGCAGGAACTGCGCTAGTGGAGTCCTTGACCATGGTAGAGTCTGCTTCGGAAGGTTTTTTAGATGTTTGATTGCAGGCTATGGCGAGGAAATAGGAGCAGCAGAAAATGAAAGCAAAAATTTTCATATAGGTTGTTTTTATAATAGACTATAACAAGGAAATGGCCTTTCAGTTTAAAAGGAAGCGGGAAAGCAGCGAAAAAAAATAAAAAAAGCGAATCAATTTTTTCATAATTTGAAAAATGCGCTTAAATTTGCACACCTGTTGAAAGGATGGGGGATTAGCTCAGTTGGCTAGAGCGCTTGCATGGCATGCAAGAGGCCACCGGTTCGAATCCGGTATTCTCCACAAGCTTTAAAGCCTTGGATACGCGAGTATCCAGGGCTTTTTGCTTTATACGTATCATCAGGATCCAAGCCTGGTAAACAAATTAAATCCTGTTCATTGGTGGCTTAGTTCATCGTTCAAGCCCTCTTCCAAAGCAACTTCAATCTCATGTGCGTTGCTACTCACCATCCTGATGATCCCCTTTCCATCCACGATAAAATGCGTAGGATAAATGGAAACCCCCAGCGTATCGCTTATATAAGTTTCCGGTACCGGTAGTACTTTATAGGAGAATCCGCGCTTTTGTAAAAAATTTCGCAACTGTGCTTTGCTGTCAAAAGCCATGCTTAGAAAAATGATGTCGTCCCTGCCCTTGTATTTATTTACCATCTTGTTTAATTCCGGAAATTCTGCAATACATGCCTGGCAGTGGATGAACCAGCATTTGACAACGAGGGTTTTACCTTTCATGTTTTCATTGTTATAAACGGTTCCTTCCATATCCTCGAAATTAAAACGGGGGAAACGTGTTCCTTCCCGCTTAAAATTTTGATAATAGCGCTGCCCCAATAAACCTATTTGATAACGCAGGTTACCAGGAACAGAATCGTCCATTCGTATCATTTTATAATAGATGCTGTCGTTTCGCAGATTTAACCTTAAGGGCAAGTACGCGCCGGTACTGTACAGCCGTAAGCATTGATCTTTGCTGATCTCGTTATAATTCGAATCGTAAGCATGGAACTTTCCTTTTAAAGGCATGTAATCCGATTGATAATAGGCGAAGGTTTTCCAGTTCTTTAATATAGATGATGCGGGTATTAATGGTTCCGCATCCCGGATGGATATCGGTTGGCTGGCATTTTCTGCACATGCCAAGAAAACCGTTAAAATAAGGCTTATAGTGAAGGTTAATATGGAAGGACTTTTCATACAAAGAAGTTTATGATCAAGTTAATAAAATATGCACACCTATTTTAAAACATTGTTGTCCGATTAAATTTTAACCGGGGAGCAATTTGATCCCTCAATAGTTCGATTCAATGTTCATCTGCTCCTTTCTTGTACTTTTTTGTTTACCCAAAAAAGGGCACAAATTGGCCATCACGGCCACCTATTTGATCGCTCGATCCGGCCTTTCTACTACTGTATGGCCCAGCTACCCTTCGCTATCAACGGTGCGAAGTTCCACGGTTCTCTTGGCGGGGGGACACCGGATTTGAATGTATCATCCTTCGCTTATTTCCTTGACCAGGTAAGGAATTCAAGTACCTTTAAAGCATTTTTGCCGGACAACAATGGTTTTAAAATATATTTACATCGATTTGACCATGGATGCCCCGCAACTTTCCACGGAACCCGTAGGTGAAATTTTCCCGTTTTGCTTATCTTTATTTCCATTAAAACTGTACCTAACTATCATTTATGTCAACAAATTTTTATCCGTCTAACCCCGTCGATGTAGATCCTAATTTAACGATTCCCGGCAAGGCCTTCAAAATGCAGGTAATGAAAGTGATCTTGGCGATCGTATTATTTGTATTGGTCTACTTGTTAATGGTCGCATTATCCGTCGCATTAGCTATTGGTTGCATCTACCTGGGAATTAAGGTGATGACCTTTGCCAGGGGCATAATGGCGATCTTATTAGGCGCCGCCATCATCTTTTTCGGTTTACTGGTCTGTTATTTCTTATTGAAATTTATTTTTGCGAAAGCTAATACACATAATCCGCAACGTATACGGATATTCGAAGTTGAACATCCAAAATTATTCGAGTTTGTTCGGCAATTGGCTAAGGATACTAATGTTCCCATGCCGAAGAAAATATACGTAGTACCCGATATCAACGCCGCGGTATTTTATAATTCCAACTTCTGGAGCATGTTTTTGCCAGTACGCAAGAATCTTGAAATCGGGCTGGGCCTAGTGAATATCCTGAACTTATCGGAATTTAAAATGGTCATTGCCCACGAATTCGGGCATTTCTCGCAAAAAAGTATGAAGTTGGGAAGTTATACTTATTCTGTCAACCGGATTATTTATAACATCCTGTATGAAAATGACGGCTACAATAATATCCTGTCTAAAGCGGGGAGTGTACATGCAATCTTCTCAATAATTACAATGCTGGCAGCAACGATAGCCCGCGGCATACAGGCTATTCTTAAAGGAATGTTCTCGTTGATCAACAAACCTTATTATAAACTTTCCCGTGAAATGGAATTTCATGCAGATGCTGTTGCGCTTTCGGTTGTCGGTACCGAGGCGGCAACCTCCAGTATGATGAAGATTGAAACTTTGCAATTTGGATACGACATTAGCATGTCCAAGTTAAATGAATGGATTAAACAGGAGGCAGCCCCCCGGAACATGTTTGACGCCCAGTATCAAGCTAATTTATTACATAGTGAATGGAATGATATCCCGGTAAAAGAGGGTTTATTATATGTTGAAGAAAGGCATTTTGATTATATAACCCCGCCCAGGTTAGTCGTACAGGATCAATGGGCAAGCCATCCGCCAACCGAAGAAAGGATCAAGCGGTTTAAAGTTGCGAATATTGAAAATGTGATAGACACCCGTAGCGCCTGGTCTTTGTTTGATGATAAAGAAAGTATGCAGGAAAGGGCTACCCGGCATCTGGTCGAGGTATCGTTTCCCAATCTGAAGGTACAGGAATGGAGGGATACGGGGATTTTAATGGACGAGGTAAAGACCTTTATGGGAGCAATTCGATTCCCCGGGATTTTCAGGGATTATTATGAAGGCAGGAGCTTTGTTAAGATTGAACCGGGAGAATTGCCGCAGGGTGAACAGCGATTTGAAGATATTTATAACGAAAAAGTAATTGCAAGAATCAGGCGGCATTTTCAAAATGAAAGAGAATTGTATTTATTAAAGATGATCCAAGGCGAGCAGGTCAAAGTAAAGCATTTTACTTTCGATGGGGTTCGTTACCGTTCGAAGGATGTCGAGAAAATTATCAAGGTACTGGAAGTGGCAGTGCAAGAGGATACCAAGTGGTTAGAAGAATTAGATCTTAAAGGATATGCATTACATCTCCAGCTAGCCAGGGTGCGTTCCGAAGATATGGAGGCGGAGTTGGTTGTACGTTACCAGGAAATTATAAGGTTGGAAGCTCATTTAGAGCAGTTAAAGGAGGTATTAGATAGCTTGTTCAATACGATCAATACTATTTATGGTGAAGAACATACCTTGATCCGGCTCAAAATTTTATTTAACGAGCTAAAGGTGAAAGAGAATAAATTGAAATCAATCCTATTAGATTTTGAAAAAAATAATTGGACTGCATATTTTTATTCAGCGGGTTTTGCCGGGGAGTTCGAAAAATTCTTGCGGGGAACCTTTCAATATTTTGATGGGAACAATGTGATGGCTGATGAGATTAATTTGTTGTTCTCAATCGGTAACCAAGTTGAATTTTATGCTGGTCGAATTGAAAAATCTTTGAAAAAGAATTACCTAGAAGCTGTAAAAGAATTGGTTTAAATTTATTGGGTGTCAAAAATTTAATTAGCACATCAATTAACTTGCCTGCTTTCGAATCATAAATTTTAAATAAAGGGAAATTTCCCAGCATAATTATCATGTTCATAAACGACTTACAAGTGTACAATATTGAACATATTATTTATTATGTTAATTTAATAATCACTGGTAAATAAGCCTGGTTAAATTGGCATTGCAATTGGGGCGGATGATATTTGAAATATATTTCGCTTAAATTCAAATACTATTCTATGTTCCGGAACTATTTCCTCATTGCC
The DNA here is from genome assembly GCF_002557795.1 of Chitinophaga caeni. Lineage (NCBI taxonomy): Bacteria > Pseudomonadati > Bacteroidota > Chitinophagia > Chitinophagales > Chitinophagaceae > Chitinophaga > Chitinophaga caeni. Next base: position 1,924,276 of record NZ_CP023777.1, read on the forward strand.
TATCGGAATCTTGTTAATAACAAGCTTTACGGCGTATTGAATATTGCGGGCTTGGCCCTGGGGCTAACATGTGGTATATTAATATTTGCTATCGTAAAATTTAACTTGAGCTTCGACGATTTTCATCATGATAAGGACCGGATCTATAGGTTAGTTACCGAGCAACATCGAGATGATATTTCCCGCGTATACAGTGTACCGCCTGCCTTGGCAAAAAGTTTTAGAACAGATTACGACTTGGCCGATTATTGTAGCAGGATCGCAACTTTTAACGATGTATTGGTCAATGTAACGGAAGGGGATGCTAAGAAGAAGTTCGTGGAATCAAATGGTATAGCGTTCGTAGAAGAAGGCTTTTTCAAGATATTCAACTTCCCCATGCTCATGGGAAACCCCGGGACGGCGCTATCGCAGCCCAATACCGTTATCATTACGCAGCGTTTGGCGCGGAAATATTTCGGGTCAGCCGACCCTTTAGGGAAAATTATCAACCTGGATAATTCTATTGATTGTAAAGTTACCGGCGTATTGAAGGATCTTCCGAAGAATTCAGATTTTAATTGCGATATATATTTTTCTTATGCGACCCTGGATAAGTATAATGAGTGGTTCAATCAAGATGATGCATGGGGAGGTATTTCGAGCGCATTACAAGCTTACATGTTATTGAAACCAGGTGTTGATACTAAGAGGGTTGAGGATTTGTTGACTGCTTACGCTAGGAAATATAGGAAGGATTCCCATAACCAACACTATTACAAATTGCAACCGCTTTCAACGGTTCATTCCGATACCAGGTACGGCGGTACGATGGATATGAAAAATATTTGGATCATTTCTTTCGTGGCACTTTTCCTCGTAATTGCAGCTTGTGTAAACTTTATTAACCTGGCTACGGCACAAGCCGTTAGTCGTTCTAAGGAAGTTGGCATACGGAAGGCTTTAGGAAGCTTCAGATCGCAACTGTTTTGGCAGTTTATCATGGAAACGGCTTTAATAACATTTATCGCGATTTTTTTATCTATCCTGGTAGCATATGCCGTTTTACCTTCTGTAAATAGATGGTTAGATATCGATATACCGTACGCTGCATTGAATTATTGGCAATTATGGGTGTTTATTCCTGTAATGGGAATTTTGATCACGTTTATTGCAGGTAGTTACCCTGCCTTGATATTATCCGGGTTCAATCCTGTTAGGGCTTTGAAGGGTAGGCTATTCGCGCAGGCCGGGAGTTTTAGTTTGCGGCGTTTATTAATTATCGTTCAATATAGTATATCCATTGTTCTCATCATCGGTATGATCATCGTAACGAGGCAAATGAACTATAGCCGGAATGGCGACCTTGGTTTTCATAAGGATGCCATTGTAATAGTGCCTATGGGTGCTGGTGCGCAAAACGACCGCGTTACAACTTTCAAACAACAATTAAGCCAGATGCCGGGTGTGAAGAGTTACAGTTTGTGTTACACGGCACCTGCCTCGCAAACGGCTTGGAACACATCGATCAGGTTTGATAAAAAAGCAGAGGAAGAACCCTTCAGCGTTGATTTCAAAGCAGGGGATGAACAATATTTAAAGACTTTCGGGCTAGAATTATTAGCGGGTAGGAACTTGTTTGCCAGCGATACGGTAAGGGAAGTTCTCGTTAATGAACAAGTAGTAAAGAAGCTGCAACTGTCTTCACCGGCGGATGCTATCGGTCACCTGTTAAATGTGGCAGATTTTGAATACCCGGCCACGATCGTCGGTGTATTGAAAGACTTTCATGACCGGAGCTTCCATTCCGAGATACAACCATTGGTATTAACAACGTATTCCGGGAATTACCGCCGGGTAGCAATTAAATTGGAAGCCAAAAGCATGGTACCTACTATGGCAGCTATTGAAGAAGCATGGATAAAATTGTATCCCGAGCAAATGTATAAGTACGATTTTTTGGATGCGCAAATTGCCCAGTTTTACGAATCGGAACAGATGATGTTAAACCTGGTCCGTATTTTCACGATCATAGCCATCTTCATCGGGTGTCTAGGTCTGTACGGATTGGTTGCATTCATGGTTTCACAGAAGAGAAAGGAAATCGGGATTCGTAAAGTATTGGGAAGCAGTATTCCCCAGGTAATTTGGATTTTCGGAAAGGAATTTAGCCGTTTAATATTGATTGCTTTCCTCGTTGCAGCGCCAATTGCCTGGTATATGATGAGTAATTGGCTGGCAGGTTTTGAATACCATGTTGATATCAATGCTGCTACTTATTTCTATTCAATATTTTTCATCGTTGTTATTGCGAGCATCACCGTGGGATATCATACTTTAAGAGCCGCGTGGATGAATCCAGCCAAGATATTAAGGGAATAGGATAAATTAATTCATATGGAACGCTCCCGTTATTGATTCATGCCTGGATTGATAACGGGAGTATTCGCTTATTGATATTAGCACAAAATCACGCGAAGTTACTTTTTTCAAAGTCGAAGTGGATACTTTCTCCGGGCATGGGGCCCCAGCTGTTTGTCTCCGTTTTACTAGGCATCGCGGCAAATATAAGCCCGATCAAGACGAAAAACGTCAGTACATACCAGCCGCTATACCCTGCATCGTGCATTCTCCTAACGGCCAGCGCGGTAGTAGGTATTAAGCCAATGATTGAAAATAGATAACATAGGCTTAAACTTGTATCACCGATGATATGGCTGATAGCTAAAAGTAAAATTAGGATCACCGTATAATAAAAATTGGCGATCCAGAATTGTTTCCTTGTTGATCTGCCGGTAAATTGCGCAAATCTTTGAAACATTTCAAAGAAGTATTTCATAGGGATCCGGTGTTAATTCTAATTTATATAGTGAGCATATCAAGTTTTTGGAGTATTCCAAAGGTCAAAATCTAGAGGGACAGCTTCTTCGTTGAATGGATTAGGCCCCCATTTGTTGGTACCGGGTTTGCTTTCCGCGAACATCAAGTAAAACCCGTAGTAAGGAATTAATACCATCCATCCGGTTTGTCCTACATCATGAGATCTTCTTACAGCTGCTGATAACAATGTTACCATGTAATAGAAGCTACTGATATATATGATATTCATTGCATGGGGAATAGGAAAGTTAAACAGGATCAGCAATTCTAATGTATAGATTAAAAAGATGCTCACGATACCCAGGTTAAACTCGGTTCTAGTACTTCTCCCCTTAAATACAAATGGACGGGTTAGGAATAATAATAAATAACGCATAGGTGTAAATGATAATAATAATGCAGGTTTATTCAGATTAGATATAAAGATAATATTTTTAGAATAAAAATTGGGTTAATGGATGGAAATCGATTAACCCTGCATTTTAGAAATGCTTGTAAAAACGAGTTGAGTATTATAAATCAAACAATTGCAAACCTAAAAAGTTCGTTCATGGATATTTTAGGCTTATATCTCGCGCCACCAGGTATGGACCAAGGGCGGATTTTCAACGGTAAACCGTTGGCCTTGCATCGGCATAACCAGGTGTATATCTTTTTCGGCTGCTGCTGCTAACACTAGCTCTGCCGGTTCATCCCAGGTATGTAGACCTAAGGCATATTTTCCCCAATGTACAGGTAGTAGCAAATTGGCATGTAGATCTTTACATGCTTGTACGGTTTCATGCGGCAGCATGTGGATATCGGGCCAATATGGACTGTACTGTCCACATTCTAAAATTGCGATATCGAAGGAACCGTATTTATCACCCATTTCTTTAAAAATAGGACTGTAACCGGAATCGCCGCCTATAAAGAGTTTTTTGTGTTGCGTTTGAAGGATAAAAGAGCCCCAAAGAGTATTATTCCTGGAGAAGGAGCGCCCTGAAAAGTGCCGGGAAGGGCAGGTGTCTAAACGGAAGCCATGTGCTATATCCACACTTTCCCATAGATCCAGTTCATGTATTTGCGTCGCTGGAATGCCCCAGCTTTCCAAATGGGCTCCTACGCCGAGGAAAGTATAGAATTGGGTATGCTGATATTGAAGTTGCTTAATGAATTGGTGGTCCAGGTGATCATAATGATCGTGGCTGATTAAGACGATGTCAATCCGGGGAAAATCGTCCAGGGCCCAGTTTTCTGTGGCTGGGAAACGTTTTGAGCCGATCCAGTTAAAAGGGGAAACCCGCGTAGAAAACACGGGGTCAACGAGGATATTCAACCCATCAACTTGTAAAAGGTAAGAGGAATGCCCCAGCCAGGTGATGTAAGTAAGGCCGGGCTGGATGCCCCAATCGGTATTTTTATGCACTGGAATGGGGCCGGGCGGCTTTCTTTTCGGATCGCTGTTGAAAAGTTTCGCCAATATCTTGAACGTATTGCCCGGCATCATGACCTGCGTTGGTACCGGGTTTTGGAAACTTCCGTTTTTGAAGTTTATAGATGAAGTAATGCGTTTTAAGCGCGCACCTGTTGGCTTTTGGCCAAAAGAAGCGTTCCTTGATACAGCATATATTAATGTAATAGCTAGGAGTATGCAAACTAAGAAAATGGTCATAATTAATTCTCGATCTTAGCTGCAAGATAAAAATTGTACAAACAAAAAGCGCCTTCCCTTTGAAGGATGGCGCTAATTTGCTCTGGGGCTAGATATCTATGTGATGATAAGAATCTAGTTATTCCGCTATGAGGCTAGTTTATGAACATGAAGCCATTATAGCTCCCGCAAAAGTATAATGAGAAATGGGTATATAAAATACCTATTTGTTGGTATTTTGGGTCAAGGTAAGATAAATTGAAAAATTTGACAGCCAGGTTACTAAATGCTGAAGCTGTAAATGCTCTTTACCGCATCTTTGAAGTTTGCCGGTAATAATGGCTTCGGCAATTTATGCTGGATTAGCGCTGTGCTCGGATGCTTGATATGGGAATATTCTGAATGCGCTGAAGAGATCATCACGATTTTGCAGGCATCTTTGACTTTCGGTTCACAAGTATGCAACCTGGCAAGGAACTCGTACCCATCCATAACCGGCATTTGTATATCCAATAATATCAAGTTTTGATAGTTGTCATCATGATTTTGCATGATAAACTCCAATGCCTTAGAGGCCTCATGGAAGCCTAAAACCTTAGAACCCGGGAGGTGATGCGCCACGATCTTCTTATGCAATAATACATCCAGCACACTATCATCAATTACAATCACCCTTATATTGGGATAAGATCGGGATAATAAATTATTCTGTTGATCTAATGAATAGATGTTTTGCATTTTAAAAATAAAATTAGGTTACCATGCTCTTGATAGGCGCACCTTAAGTCGTATCGCTTCCCGTGGCTTTTCAATTTAATTCGGCGGGCCTTCAAAGGGGTGGGTAACAAATGTCCAAAATCTGGATAAAACCTTTACTCATGCATTCAATAGTCAACAGTGCAAAGTCAAAAGTCTACTTATGCAATGTAGTAATTCCGCGACTTACAACCATGGATTTTCTTGCGGTTAACAATGGCATAACAAAAAAATGGGGCACCCTATGTACCCCATTTTTAAATATTTTCTAAAAAAAATCCTATTCTTTGAAAATTCCTTCGATAACCTCCTTTAACTCCTTGGGTTGTAACGGTTTTTTTAGTAGTCGTATGACTAATGGGTTCGCGTTCGTTTTGTTAATATCTCCAAAATCTAATGACGAGGAAACCATGATGATATAACATTGCGATTTGATTTTGGTGGGATAAGAATCGAATGATTTTAAAAAGTCGAACCCATCCATTTCCGGCATCTGTATATCTAAAAGTATTACCGTAGGGGGGATTTGCGGCAGTGTAACATTGCTCGAAAGATATTCTAATGCCTTGTTGGCGCTATTGAATGACAAAACGGTTCTGCTGATCTGCTGCAAAGCAATCAGTCGCTCATGCAATAATAAATCAATCTCGTTGTCATCAATGAGTACAACTCGTAAATCAGGTATCGAATTCATTTCTATTCGGGATGGTGATTTCAAATTGTGTGCCTTCCCCGTATTGTGAGTCTACACTTATCGTTCCATTAATTTTAGTCAGGGCCTCTTTCACGATATACAAGCCGATACCGCTGCCCGGTTTATTATTGTTTTTCGATCGGAAAAACATCTTAAATATATTATTTAAATGCTCGCTTAATATTCCAATGCCATTATCCACGATCTTTATCGTGGCCTTGTGGGGCTCTACTTTCGCACTTAAATTTACCTGCGGGTTAGTAGCTCCCGGTTTTTGATACTTTACGGCGTTGGATATCAAGTTGTTCAAAATTACGGAAATTCTGAATGTGTCACCCTTAAAATCGAAAGGTTGTTCAACATTTACTTTGAATTCTATCGCTGTATTTTGATGTTTAAACGTATCTACACAATCATTGAACAGGTTGTTGAAGTCGATTTTTTCATATTCTAGGTCTAAACGGGAATTCCTGTAATATTCGATAATTTTCTGGATAAATCCATCCAATTTGACAACACAACTTTCAATCATGTCCATGTAACCCATGGGATCAGTTACTGTTTGATCCAAACGGGAGAGGTTGATGATGCCAAGAACCGACATCAACGGCGATCTTAAATCGTGAGATGTCGAATAAATAAAGCGGTTTAACTCGTCATTGGTCTTTTCAAGTTCCAGTACCTTTTCTTTCAATTGCTTCCTGGCCGAGTAAATCTCGTACGCATTATTGATGGAACGGTGCAGTTCATGTTCATCCCAAGGTTTCTTGATATACGAATATATGTGGCCTTTATTAATTGCATCGATTATATCTTCCACATCCGTATAACCTGTTAAAAGGATACGGATAGGATCCGGTAGAATATCCTTGATATCATAAAAAAATTCGACCCCGGTTGTAACCGGCATCTTCTGATCCGCTATAATAATATGCACATCTACGCCTTTCAAAACTTGCTTGGCTTCCTGGGCAGAAAGGGCCGTGTAGATCTCATAATTTCTACGGAAGCTGGCCTTGAAGGCGTTTAAATTATGAATTTCATCATCGATATACAGTATCCGGATTCGAGTATTTTTCATGAATGGTTAATTATTGGGACGTATGATTCGTGATATTTATCGGTAAATATATAATAAATTCGGCTCCTTCCCCCGGGGCAGATTCTACGAGTATCCTACCATGGTGTTTTTCAATAATACTGAATACTATGGACAACCCCAACCCGGTTCCTTCACCCACATCCTTGGTTGTAAAAAACGGTTCGAATATCTTTTCCTTCACTTTTTCCGTCATACCGGTCCCGGTATCCTTGATACCAATCCTTACGGTCTGATCATCCACCTGTTGCGTCGTGATCGTTACCGATTCGTGGTTGCCTTGTTCGGGTTTGCTCTTGATGGCATTTACCGCGTTGTTGATAATATTGAGGAATACTTGGTTCATCTTACCGGCATAACATTCCACTTTCGGTAAATCGCCGTAGTTCCGGATGATTTCAACATTCCCGGGGATATTATTCCTTAAGAGTACCAAGGTTGAGTTGATCCCTTCATGGAGATCGACAGACTTCAGGTCGCTTTCATCCAAGCGGCTAAAAGTGCGGAGCCCTTTGACGATTTCTGCCGTACGGGAGGCGCCGTCTTCGATTCCCCTGATGAGCGTATCGATTTCTTCATGAACGTAATCGATATCAATTTCCTTCTTGAAGGCATTGATTTCGGTTAACTGTTCCTGCAAACCTTGACTCGGATTGAGGTTATCGTATTTATGCAGCAGTGATTTTAAATCGGCAAAGTCCAGCTTGAGCGGTTTGATATTGGAGGTTACGAAGTTAATCGGGTTGTTGATTTCGTGGGCTATGCCGGCAGTCAATTGACCGAGTGAAGCCATCTTTTCGGATTCTACGAGTTGTGTTTGTGCTTCTTTAAGGCTTACCAAGGTTTTATTTAATTCCTTGTTACTATTTTGTAATTCCTCTGTACGTTCTTGCACCTTGGCTTCCAACACGGCATTTTGTTCGCGAACGAGGCGTTCATTTTCTTGTGATACCATCAGCGCAGTGGCTTGCGATTCCTCTTTTTCTTTACGGTAAATATTAATTTTATTAGCCAGGGCAAATGATAGCAAGGTAACCTCGGCTGCAGAACCTATTTGTAGCGCGTAATAAGTAAAATCGTTATAAGGCAAGACGTTGAAATTCCTTAATACGAAGATACAAACGCTCGAAAGGAATATTCCCCAGGCAACCAGGAAGTACAATGCGGGGGTATAACCCGTGCGACTGATCTTGTAACTTACGAAGATGGCTAACAGTGAACCGCTCATGGCAACTAGCTGCACCCAAATTTGTGCAACGAAATAATTATCCAACAAGGTCGGTATAAAGCATAATGCATATGCAATGATAACGATATTGAGAATACGGTGCCCCGTTCTGTACCTCTCCTTCGTATGTAAAAAGGATTGTATAAATAGGGCAGCTGTAATCCCGTTCATAATGGGGATAATGACCGTATCATGTAATGCCAACCAAGTATTGTTGGGATATAGGAAGCGGAACGTGTACCCATTTTGGGAAGCTTGCGTAAGGCCAACGAAAATAATATAGGAAACATAAATTAGGTATGTCCTGTCCCTGGTCGTGATGGCAATAAAGAAATTATACAAGACCATCACGATAATGATCCCTGCATAGATACCGAAAATGAAATTTCTTTGGTCATTCTTGGCATTTACCTGCGTTTCCGTACCGAGGAAGATGGGTAATTGCGCCTGCTCGCCGGCTTTAATCTTCAGGAAAAAATCTTGCGAACTTCCCGGAGCGATCATTACCGGGAAGATATAGTTTTGGTGATTATAAGGCCTATGGTAAAAGGATTTATATTCACCTAAACGGGTCGTGATATACCTGCCTAGGCTATCTTTTTGATATAAGGTGATTTCATCGATGGTAGGATATTCTACCTCGATGAGAAGCTTGGTATTATTTGATAAGTTATTGATCGTAAATTTTGCCCAGGAGGTATAAGGTGATATGCCCAGGTTAGGCACTTGTTGGGTGGAGGGGGAGAATTTAGCATTTTCAATATCGTGGATGGTCATTTTACCTTCTTTATCCACGTATAATTGTAAAAACTCTCCAATCTTCATCAGGTTTGATCCGTCACGGTATATGATTGGGCCAGATGCAGAAGCTCCCAGGGTCATCAATAATATAAAGCCGGAAAGGATCAGTGAGCGTATAAACATGATACTTATGCGAAATTTCTCAAGATTTATGGTTGAACATCGTAACCGTAATAGTTAAAATTATCGATTTTTAAATTATAATTCACATCATAAGAACCTTTTGGGCCACTTTCTGTCCTGGTTTGAACAGGATCCTTACGGAGTTCTTGGATCAGGTTTCTTTCGTTGGGGTCGGCATTATTCACGGTATCTACATCTGGAATTACCATCGCGGTCGCTATGAAATCATCTTTTGGATAATAGAAGGTACCGTCGTTTCCCAGCGAAGTATCGATCACCGCACCAACCCTGCGCCCCATCCGGGTAGTAATAGGAGCGCATAATACATGCACCCTGTCGATCGGCAATTGTGACATCAGCGCAACGCTTACCCTGCAAAGGATAAGGCTCCCGATGCCCATACCTGCTACCTCTTTGGAGTTCCACATGCCGCAAATTTCAGCACTACCTTTCCTAACGTACTCATAAATTTTGGGATCGTATTTCCCTATGGCTGTTTCGATAGGTAAAGGCAACACACCGTCTGCCATTTGCACCCTGGCTCCACCGTAAGTTTTGGTTCCAGTTTCATCTTCAACGATCACAACAATGGTATTGCGGTGTTGAATCCAATCCACATTTCCCGAGGTTATTTTAGCAATACCGTAATAAATTTCGAGCAGTTTGCTGTGTCCTTCATAAAACCGCATGCATGCTTCTGGATCATCCGGCGCAACAAAAGCCCTTACATTTATTGTGACACTCATGGTTGCTCTTGAATTTTGTGGTGTAAGGCCGAGTTAATTGATTAGTTTTTCGAAATCTACATAGTACCTACCGGAAGATTGTAATTGACCAAGTAATATGCGTCTGCATGTATCCGCTACCATGGCTCCTCCCAACACCACCGACGAAGCTAGTTGCGGCCAGGTTGTAATAGTTTTGCCAATCTCGCCCAGGGAATATTTCATGCGCGGGCTCATATTATGCATGTCAACCATAGGCCCCAAGATTGGTACCTTCTCTTCATTCGATAAGTGGCGTAATTTCTCGGGTTCAATATCGGGTATAAGCCCATGCATCATCGGGTAGTCGGGGGTTAAATCATACCTTTCGATATCCAGCATACCCCTGTCATTCATTTCCATCACGACCGGAATCCCGAGTGCTTTTGCCTTAATTCTGCTGATTATTTTAATATCAATTCCATCACATTCTTCTACTAATATATCAATTTGGCCGTCTTTGCTGAAAAAATCATCTAAATTTTCTTCGGTAGCTCCACCGGGGTAGCAAGTAACTTTTATGAAAGGGTCAATTTCCGCTATTTCCCTCGCGGCGATGATAACCTTTGGTAAACCTAGGTTGTGCACCCCTGCGCGGATGCGGTTCATGTTGGTTAACTCTAATGCATCGAAATCGGATAATCGAATTTCACCGCATAACCTTTCCATAACGAGTGTAAGGGCAATGCTTTGTCCGACGGAGAGGCCGATGACGCCAATTTTTTTTGTTTTTAGAATATCCCGTTCTTCGGCGGTAATCTTATGCATATTACGGGAAGTCCGGAGGTGGATATATTCATCCTCATCTACTATATGAACTACTTTATGCAACCAGGGGAAATAAACCCAAACCCCGTATTCTTCCCGGGAGGTACTGCCAAGGTGTTTTTGGATGGCCTCCCTTGTTTCTTGATCTGATAAGGGGCGCGTAGGATGGGTGATTTTCATCAACTCCCTTAGCTGGGAATCTATTTCGTCATATATTTTTATATGAGGATGGTCATTAACCAATTGCAATAACGCCGCTTTTTGCTCTGGATCCTGTATCCTAAAAAATACGGGTTTAAATTCCTGTGGCTGTTGTTTCTCTTGTTGAACTCGTTCTTTAAAAATCATGTGCTGTTCGGCTTGGTTATGATGCAATAAATTAACTGATATATTTTATGATAGACAAATCATTCCTGCTCATAAAATCTTTGAACCGGTAATAATCTTGAATGCCGGGGCGGTACAAAATGCAATGGTGAACTGCTAAGAACTTACTTGGCTAGGGCTTTTCGAAATCATCGAGATAGGTTCAATTTTTTGTTGTTGGCACTAATCTTTAAAATGTTCGCAAACCATCACTGTGGGCGGTGGATGATGTTTTTTATTGCAAAGTTGTCGAAGTCCCTCCCATATGTAGGTTGGGGTATATGACAAAGATAGTTGCATTTATTCAAATTACATGGATAGAAATGCAATTGCTTAGGTATGCAACGCGGGATAAATAGTTCCATCTTTTCAACTGATTAAGTACTATTTTAATAATGCTTAATTACCAAAGTAAAATAGCAATTAATTTCAAATTAATCTATTAATTCTATTACTTTCGTATGAAATCACTAAATTTTGCTCAAAATTAAATTATATTTAGTGTAATTATCATATGAAATAATCCCCTGCACTATCTTGGTGTAATATTTGTGGCACTTCCCTAGATTCATTTCACCTTTCAATATTAAATATTATGCATAAAAGAGAGTTCTTGAAAGTTGCCGGAATGGCAGGCATAGCCGCCATGGCGATCCCCGGTGGGATATTTGCCAATGATCGCGCACCATTTGCTGCCCAGAAAGCCCCTTTCACGTTGCCGGCATTGCCTTTTGCCTACGATGCATTAGAACCTAACATCGATAAGATGACCATGGAAATCCACCATGACAAGCACCATGCTGGTTATGTTAATAATCTTAACAAAGCTGTTAAAGGCACGGCATTCGAAAAATTAAGTTTAGAAGAGATATTGGCCAAAGTGACAGATAAAGATGCGGCTATACGCAATAATGCGGGCGGCCACTTTAATCATAGCTTGTTTTGGACAATTCTCAGCCCTAAAAAATCCGACCCTTCCCCTGATTTGAAAGCTGCTATCAACGCTTCTTTCGGTTCTTTTGATGCTTTCAAAAATGAGTTTAACACGGCAGCCAAAACTGTGTTCGGTTCGGGCTGGGCTTGGCTGGTGAAAAATAAGCAAGGAAAACTGGAGGTGACCAAGTCGGCCAACCAAGATAATACGCTGATGGCGAAATTAGTGGATAAAACCGCTACACCCATTATGGGATTAGATGTTTGGGAACATGCTTATTATCTGAAATACCAAAACAAACGCCCCGATTATATTAATGCGTTCTGGAACGTGATTAATTGGGACGAGGTTGGAAAACGGTTTGCCGCAGCAAAATAATTGAAACAACGTTCGATTGTCGCGTCTGGCAGCCATGGGTCGCGACCCATGGCTGGCGTTCGTGACCGACCTACGGATGGCGATCGCGACCGATCTACGGCTGGCGTTCGTGACCGACCTACATCTGGCGTTCGTGACCGGTCCATGGCTGGCGTTCGTGACCGATCTACGGCTGGCGTTCGTGACCGGTCCATGGCTGGCGTTCGTGACCGACCTACATCTGGCGTTCGTGACCGATCTACGGCTGGCGTTCGTGACCGATCCATGGCTGGCGTTGGCGAATCATTGCCGCAACACCAGTTTCTTGACCTTCTGGAAAAACCTGAAATAAAATTCCTTGTTGAACAACTGGGAATCGTTTAATGCCTTATATACCAAGAATATCGCTATCGGGATCAATATGGCATTGGACAGCCACATACCCGACCAGGTTTGTAACACTTCCCCCCGGGCCATCTTTTCGCCCACCATGAAGAATACGTTGAAGATCACGAAAAAAATCACGGCCAATACCAATGGCATCCCCAGGCCACCTTTCCGGATGATGGAACCCAAGGGTGCCCCTACCAGGAACATCACGATACATGCAAAGGATAACGTGAACTTACGTTGCCATTCCACCTTGGATAGAATGATCGTCTTTTTCTTCAGGTTATAATCTTCAGCGGTATATTTAAGGTTCATCAGCACGTCGGCTAATTGTTGTTGGGTTCGATCTAAGACTACCAGCTGTTTGTCCGCGGGAATACTCTCGAAATAAGTTGCTGTTTTCAAGGGTGGCGCAGATTGCAACCAACCGGTATCCTTCCACCGCTGGAAGCCGTAACGGGAAGTAACATACGCGTTTACATTCTTCTTGAGCTTGCTCTTATCCCTATCTACGGAGTCAATGACTACATCCAATTGCTTGATATTCAGCATTGAAGAATTAGTAGAAAAACGTTCCTCGTCGATAGGATTAAACAATAGGGCGCTCAGGTCAAATACTTTGACATATTTTTTAAACTTCAAGCGGATTAGTTCACCTGTTTTCTCCCCGTAAGTTTGCCGTTCTTCGAACCGCCAACCGTTTTCCAGGGTGAAGTACAGGTATTTTTTATTGGGCGACAAGGTCATTTCACCTTTTTGGGCCAAGATCATTTTATCACCGTTGCGGCTGGTTTTATCTTGGCGATCATAAATCATTACATCGTGGATCGTTTTGTTATCCGCATCTTTTTTCCCTACCTTGATCGTATAACCGGGAATATCGTTGTAGAACTCGCCTTGTTTAATATTAAAGGCCGGTTTGGATTTGGTAATGTTATATAGTAATGATTTGGCTTTGAGGTTCGCAATGGGTATGATGTAGTTACTAAACCCGAAAGCGAGAACGGCCAAGATGCTACAAGAAACCAGCAGCGGGGCGATGAAGCGTAACAATGAAATCCCGGCAGATTTGATCGCTACCAATTCAAAACTTTCGCCTAGGTTACCGAAGGTCATGATCGAGGAAAGCAATACGGCCAAAGGCAAGGCCAAGGGCACCAGGCTCGCGCTCGTGTAAACCAGCAGCTGAATAATCACGGAAGTTTCCAACCCTTTCCCCACCAGGTCATCAATATATTTCCAGAGGAACTGCATGATCAACACGAATAAAGTCACAAAAAATGTGGCTACGAATGGGCCTAGAAAGGTTTTTATAATAAGTTTGTCGAGTTTCTTCACAATTGTTCGCGATAAAATGTTAAAAGGCTGAACCCACTTCGCGGAAGATCCAGGAGAAGCAAATTTATAACGAATAAAGCAATGCTTATACCAACAAACATTGAAAATAGCGTTAAAAATTATCAATAAGTATATGGATGCCCCGGGCAAAGGGCTAAAATATATCAATTATTTTGCATTAAAATTTAAAATATGGCAAGGGCTTTCGAGTTAAATAGCAACGAATGGGAATTGGTGACGGACGCATCTATTATTTACAGGAAAAACAGTATCGTGGAAAAAGCTATCGGCCTGATGGGGGAGATACAACGGGCCATGGAAGGGCAAGCAATCACGAAAGATTTCCCGTTCCCGGGAAAATGCCTACAATACGGTGCGAAAATTTCCAGGGGGGAGCGGTACCTGGCCCTGCCGTATGTAATACTTGACTACCCGCGCCTGTTCAAGGGCGAAGCAATCTTTGCCTTCCGCACCATGTTCTGGTGGGGGCAATATTTTTCCATCACGCTGCTCCTGGCAGGTGAGATAAAAGATAGGTTTACCCCTGGATTGTTAAATATGCAGCAATTCTTGGCCGATGAGGGATTTTATATATGTATTCATGAAAGCCCCTGGCATCATCATTTTGAATCATCTAACTATCGAAAGATAAGCGAGGTGCCCGCGGAAGCTTGGGGAGAGTTGATCATGGCATCAAGGTTTATCAAATTAGCCCAACCTTACGGATTAGGGGATTGGGGAAAGATGTTAGACTTTACTGTTCATGCTTACGCGGCATTATTAACTAGGTTAGATGATTCTCAAAGGATAATTGAATCAGTTCCCGATCCGGTGGAATAAATCTTTGATTTGATAGTCCCACAATTGACTCTGGTCTTTGACTTCCCTTTTATCTGCGAAGTCTTTTACCACGAGAATCGTTTCATTGGTTACTTCCGAGATTTGGATTCGAAATTCGAAATATTCCTCTTTCGGGGCATGTAGCCAATGCAAACGGATAAACTCGTCTTCTTCTTGTTCTAACACTTCAGCTTCTTCCACAGATCCATTCCAGGAAAAGGAGAATACATTATCCTTTAAATCAACTTTATCGGCAAACCACTCTTGGAGGCCTGCTGGGGTACTCAGAAATTCATATAAAATACCTGGAGAGCATCTTACTGGATATTCTATCTCATATTGCACTTTCTTTGACATCGCTCAAATTATTAAAAAATCAAAACCATCAAGGTGCAATTATAGAAAAATATTTATTCTAGCAAAATAAATTTTAGATTTTTTTTGATGATTCCGGTAATATGTTGAAATATTACGCTTCTTGTTAACATATAATAAATATTGTTTATTTATTTTCGCGTTGAAATAAGCGTTATATTTACATTTCATGCGTTGCAGAGAGGCTTATGCTGGGCATTCAAATAAAAATATTTTTTTAGGAGATTTTTAGATTGGCCACAGGCTTCATTTTAGTAAGGATTGAAAATCAATATTTAATCCCTCAATCGATTTTGTTTGAAAAGGTTTTAAAATAAATTATTTTTTTTTGGGTGGTTTCTAAAAAAAGTTATTTTTGTTACGCATTCTTCTAATTAACATTTTATTACCTGTAACTGTTCTGATGCTATGTCAATGCGCCAACTTAAAATCACCAAATCTATAACCAACAGGGAATCTCAGTCGTTGGAAAAATACCTCCAGGAAATAGGTAAAGTAGATTTGATTACCCCCGAGGAGGAAGTTAACCTGGCCATCCGCATCAAGCAAGGCGATCAGCGGGCCCTGGAGAAATTGACCAAAGCAAATCTTCGTTTTGTCGTATCTGTTGCCAAACAATACCAAAACCAAGGCTTGTCTCTAAGTGACCTGATCAACGAAGGAAACCTTGGCTTGATCAAAGCTGCACAACGTTTCGATGAAACCCGCGGGTTTAAATTTATTTCTTACGCCGTGTGGTGGATTCGCCAATCTATATTACAAGCTTTAGCCGAGCAATCCCGTATCGTGAGGCTGCCTCTCAACAAGGTGGGCTTATCTAACAAGATTAGCAAGGCTTACTCCCAACTGGAACAGGAATATGAAAGGGAACCTTCCCCCGATGAGTTGGCTACCATCCTGGAAATCAATACCGACGAAGTAGAAGCTACCCTCGGTGTCGCCGCTAGGCACGTTTCCATGGACGCCCCTTTTATCGATGGTGAAGATAATTCCCTGCTGGATGTTTTGGAAAATCCCAATGCTTCCAGTGCCGATGAAGAGTTGGATCACCATGATTCCCTCCGCCGCGAGATCGAAAGATCTTTATCCACCCTCACCGATCGCCAAAAAGATGTAATCATCCTCTATTTTGGTATCGCCGTGGAACACCCGATGTCCCTGGAAGATATCGGTGAAAAATTTGGCTTAACCCGTGAAAGGGTGCGCCAGATCAAGGATAAAGCCATCACGAAATTGCGCACGACCTCCCGTAGCAAGCTCCTCAGGAACTACCTGGGCAGTTAATATCGGCGTTCCGTAATATTGCATGAAAGAAATTTTAAAATAAAACCTATTTTTGCCAACCTTAAATGGTGAATATTACCAATATTCACCATTTTTATTTGGATTAATACATATTCAACAGATCAAAAAAATTAGAATTCGCCATGTTTGAATCTTTATCGGAACGGCTCGAAGGTGCGTTTAAACAGCTCAAGGGGGAAGGACGCATCTCGGAAATTAACGTGGCCACTACCGTGAAGGAGATCCGCCGGGCTCTCGTGGATGCGGATGTAAACTATAAAATTGCCAAGGAATTTACCGATAGGGTAAAAGATAAAGCTTTGGGTGAAAAGGTTATTACTGCCATTTCCCCCGGCCAGTTAATGGTCAAAATCGTGAAGGATGAACTTGCCGAGTTAATGGGTAATACCGAGGTGGAAGTGGATCTCAAAGCGAATCCTACCATCATCCTCGTTGCGGGGCTGCAAGGTTCCGGTAAAACAACTTTCTCCGGTAAGCTGGCCAATTTCCTGAAAACAAAAAAGGCCAGAAAACCGTTGTTAGTAGCAGGGGATATATACCGCCCCGCGGCGATTGACCAGTTGAAAGTGCTGGGTGAACAAATCGGTGTGGAAGTATATAGTGAGCCGGAGAACAAGAACGCCGTGGAAATTGCTCAAAATGCGCTGAAGCATGCAAAGCAGAACGGGAATAACGTGATCATCGTGGATACTGCCGGCCGCTTGGCCGTAGATGAGACGATGATGACTGAAGTCGCTAATATTAAGGCAGCGATTAACCCGCAAGAAATCTTGTTCGTCGTAGATTCTATGACCGGACAGGATGCGGTAAATACGGCGAAAACCTTTAATGATCGCCTTGACTTTTCCGGTGTGGTACTGACCAAGTTGGATGGTGATACCCGCGGTGGTGCTGCCCTCACGATCAAGTACACGGTGAATAAGCCGATCAAGTTCGTGAGCATGGGAGAAAAACTCGATACCCTCGATGTGTTTTACCCGGAAAGGATGGCCCAAAGAATCTTGGGGATGGGTGATATCACCACCCTCGTGGAAAAAGCCCAAGAACAGTTCAACGAAGCGCAGGCCAAGAAGCTGGAGAAGAAGATCCGCCAAAACCAGTTCGATTTCGATGATTTCAAAGAGCAATTGCAGCAGATCAAGAAGATGGGAAGTCTTAAAGATTTGTTAGGAATGATCCCGGGAGTTGGCAAAGCGGTCAAAGATTTAGATATTAGCGATGATGCTTTTAAAGGAATCGAGGCCATCATCAACTCGATGACACCGGAAGAAAGGGGGAATCCCGACCTGATCGATGGCAGCAGGCGCAAACGTATCGCGAAAGGAAGCGGTAAAGATATTCAGGAGGTGAACCAGTTCATGAAACAATTTGAACAGATGCGCCAGATGATGAAAACAATGAATAAACTCCCGGGCGGTGCAAAAGGACTGAAAGGTTTCGGTCGCTAGGGGAAATTTTTTATATATTTTAAAACTTTTGCGAGAAAGATTTTGAAAATTAGAAATTGTGGCTTACATTTGCTGCCCCAATTAAAAATTATTTTTTAACTCGCAACAAATAATTCGACTTATTTATGCCAGTAAAAATCCGTTTACAAAGACATGGCGCAAAGAAAAGGCCATTTTATTTTATCGTGGTAGCTGATGCGCGCGCACCGAGAGATGGTAAATTCATCCAAAAAATCGGTACTTACAACCCGTTAACAGTTCCTGCTTCTATCAATATAGATACAGAAAAAGCTTTGCGTTGGTTGCAGAAAGGTGCACAACCTACTGATACCGTTAGGAGAATCCTTTCTTTCAAAGGTGTATTATACCTCAAACACTTGTTGAGAGGTGTGCAATTAGGTTTGTTTGACGAGCCTACTGCTTACAAGAAATTTGAACAATGGCAAGCTGATCACGAGCAGAAAGTTTCTTCTCGCCGTGAAGCTAGCAGGAAAGCTAGGTTAGCTACTGCTGCACCAGCGCCAGTTGTTAAGAAAGTAGAAGATGCTCCTGCTGCTCCAGCTCCTTCTGAAGGTGAAGAAGCGTAGTAGCATGCTGAAACATACTTCAAAAAGGGAAATTTGCTCGCAAACTTCCCTTTTTGCTTTTTGGCAACTGCCTGCCAATCTCTTCCATCGACATGAACAATTACTTTAGTATCGGAAAATTAGTGGCTGCCTACGGCGTGCAAGGGGAACTTATCCTCCAGCACAGCCTCGGGAAAAGAACTTCCTTGAAAGGTGTTGAAGCGCTTTTCATTGAAGATCGCAGGGATAGCTTTATCCCTTATTTCTTAACAAAAGCCAAGGCCAAAGATCATAGCCAAACTTACGTGAAGCTTGAAGGGATCGATTCCCGCGAACATGCCATGAAGTTCCTGCAAAAAGGGGTTTTCCTGTCGGAAGAAGATTTTAAACAGCATGCTGCCGGGGATGCACCGCTTTCCTTGCTCGGATTCCTCGCGGTAGATGAGGCCAAGGGCGAACTGGGAACGGTAGAAGAGGTGATCGAATTACCGCACCAAGTATTAGCAAAGGTGGTAATAGGGGGCAAAGAGGTGCTGATTCCTATCAATGAACAAACCTTGGTGGAAGTCAAGAAAAAGCAGAAGTTGGTTCAGCTGAAGCTGCCCGAAGGCCTGATCGATCTTTACCTATAATTTAAGAAGGAGATGAGAATAGATATCATAAGCGTGATGCCGGGTTTGTTGGAAAGTCCCTTTTCGCATTCTATCCTGAAGCGGGCGCAAGATAAGGGCCTGCTCGAAGTAAAGGTGCACCATCTTAGGGATTATTCTACCTATAAACACGGGCAGGTGGACGATTACCAGTTTGGTGGCGGCGCCGGTATGGTGATGATGGTAGAACCCTTGGTAAACGCCATCGAAAGCCTGCAAAAAGAGGTTACTTATGATGAAATTATCTACTTAACACCCGATGGCCATACCTTGGATCAAAAAATTGCCAATAACTTGTCTTTGAAAGGGAATTTATTGATGATTTGCGGGCATTACAAGGGAATCGACGAGCGTATCCGGGAGCAATTCGTGACCATGGAGATCTCGATCGGTGATTACGTGCTTTCCGGGGGAGAATTGGCAGCGGCGGTTTTGGTAGATGCTATCGGAAGATTGATACCCGGCGTTTTAAATGATGAAACTTCTGCCTTGTTCGACTCTTTCCAGGATAATTTACTGGCGCCACCGGTATATACACGCCCCGAGGAATTCAGGGGCTGGAAAGTGCCAGGCGTGCTATTGAGCGGGGATCACCGTAAGATTGAAGAATGGCGGTACGAGCAGGCATTAAAACGGACGAAGGAACGTCGTCCGGACATATTATAAACCAGATTTTTAACCGGGGGGCAATTATTTTTATCAAATTAGATGAAAAATATGCTTGGATTTAGGATTTTCTTTCCTACCTTTGCCGTCCTTAAATAATAGAAAGATGAACGCAATTTCATTTGTTCACGAGCAATTGACAGCTACAAAAGAGTATCCTAAATTTAAAGCAGGTGACAACGTTACCGTTAACTATAAAATCGTAGAAGGAAACAAGGAACGTATCCAGTCTTTCAAAGGCGATGTAGTTAAGATTCAGGGAGTTGGTTTTACTGCTACCTTCACTGTAAGGAAAATTTCTGACGGTATTGGTGTTGAAAGGACTTTCCCTTTCTTTTCACCAAACATCGACTCTGTTACGCTGAATAAAGTAGGTAAAGTGAGAAGGGCTAAATTGTATTACCTGCGTCAACGTCAAGGTAAAGCCGCTCGTATTAAAGAAAAAAGGGTTTAGTATATATACAGGGAAAATTAGTGAGAACGGGAGCCGTTGTAGGTTCCCGTTTTTCTTGTATTCACACGTTTCCAATAGATTATATATAGCGCCGCTTTGAAATATCAGTTTCGGAGATTATCTTGCCAAAAAGCTAGGGATTAAATTGGGATTAAAAGTATCAGAAGAATTACAAGCGGAAGATAAATACCCGAATTAATGGCTATCTTTGTTTGCTGAACATTTAAATACTGAGAAAATGACTGCTATTATTGTAAAATCACCTTTTTTATTGTTCCAAGAATTAGGTATGACAGAATTGCTTTTGATTGCTTTGGTTGTGCTGTTGTTGTTTGGTGGTAGGAAAATTCCCGAGTTAATGCGTGGCCTTGGTAAAGGTATCCGCGAATTTAACGATGCCAAGAACAACGTTCGCCAAGAAATCGAAGAGGGCATGAAAGAAAATCCGGCCCCTGAGAAAAAAGCGTAAGCAACTAATTACCTAGTTTTTACGTATCCTCTACAAATTACTACGAGGATGCGAGGTGATGTGAGAAATCTCTCATTGTAAGATTTTTAAACTGGTTTGGGTTTGACTGAATACAGCACTATAACGCAATTTCATGAAGCGTTATATGCCGGTGAAGTATCCTGTGAAAGTACTGTCCGCCAATTTCTAGACAAAATTGAGCGTACCCGGCATTTGAATGCATTCTTAGAAGTATATGCCAATGAAGCTTTAGACCGTGCCAAGGAGTTGGATCGAAAAATCCAACATGGAGAGCGTCTAGGCCCGCTGGCAGGTGTTGTGGTAGGTATCAAGGATGTAATCTGTTATAAAGATCACAAGGTTAGCGCTGCATCTCGCATTCTTGAAGGTTTTACCTCTCTTTTCTCCGCTACCGCGGTAGATCGACTACTGCAAGCCGATGCCATTATCATCGGCAATCTCAACTGCGACGAGTTCGCCATGGGCTCGACCAACGAAAATTCTGCTTTCGGAAAAGTTCTCAATGCTTTGGATAATACACGTGTTCCCGGTGGTTCTTCCGGCGGGTCGGCCGTGGCTGTTCAAGCAGGGCTTTGCCATATTAGCCTCGGTAGCGATACCGGCGGCTCCGTTAGGCAACCGGCAGATTTTTGCGGGATCGTGGGACTGAAGCCTACTTATGGCCGCATTTCCCGCCACGGTTTAATCGCGTACGCATCTTCATTTGACCAAATTGGTATCTTTGGCAAGGTTATTGCTGATGTAGCGACCGTATTGCAAGTAATCGCCGGTCCCGATGAATTCGACAGCACCGCTTCGCAGAAGCCGGTGCCGAAATACGTTGACCAGGTGTTCGACAACAATAAAGCGCGAAAATTCGCGTTTTTATCAGAAGCTTTGCATCATGATGGGTTGGATACCGAGATGAAAGCCGGTTTCGAAGCTTTCTTTGACAAACTTGAAACATCAGGACATACCGTAAGCGGTGTGCCTTTTGAATACTTAGATTATATTGTACCCGCCTATTATGTTTTAACAACGGCGGAAGCATCCTCTAATCTCTCCAGGTACGACGGAATCAAATATGGTTATCAAACACCATTAAAAGGCCTAGATTTAAACGAATTTTATAAGAAAAACAGATCGGAAGCATTCGGGAAGGAAGTAAAAAAGCGTATCTTGTTAGGAACTTTCGTATTGAGCTCCGGTTATTACGATGCTTATTATTCGAAAGCCCAAAAAGTTAGGCGCTTGGTAGCTGAAAAATTGGACGAAATCCTCGAAGAATACGATGCGATTTTAATTCCAACATCACCTACACCTGCCTTTAAAATTGGGGAGAAGTTGGACGATCCGATCGCGATGTACCTGGCCGATATTTACACCGTATTGGCTAACTTGACCGGGGTTCCGGCAATTTCCGTACCTTTGCAACGGCATTCAAACGGAATGCCTTATGGATTACAAGTAATATCTAAAAAGTTTGATGAAGCGAATTTGCTACAGATAGCTCATAACTTGTTGCAATTGCAACAAGTAAGCATAGGTTAAAATAAAAATGTGTATGACGAAATTCTTTTTACTGCTCCTTGTACCGACAGTGATGGGTATGGAACGTGCGGTGGCGAACGGCCACACAGGGTTCTATAAAGAGAAGGTCTCTACCGTGAAGGTTGACCCGAGGGATACAACCATCTTACTCAAAAAGGGGAAACTTCCGGAAGATACTTCAGTTCGTACTTCTCCTACAGCAATGGCCGTTAGAAGAGGTGCGCAAAGCCTGCCTTCCAAAATGGCTACACCAAAGGTTTACGAACAACTTAATAATCATTATATTAATGGCTACATAAATGACTTCGCAACGAAGAACAGCCGCCATTTACAGGTAATGATCGCCAAAAGTGAACCGTATTTCCAAACGGTGGAAAAAATATTTAAAGAACACGGAATTCCCGAAGAGATGAAATACCTCGCGGTGATAGAATCCGGTTTTAATACCAACGCTATCTCCAGGGTAGGTGCTGTCGGCGCTTGGCAATTTATGTCCAGCACGGCCAGGATCTTCGGCCTGAACGTGGGAAGAAGGGTAGACGAAAGGAAAGATTTCTATAAATCTACCATAGCCGCTGCCAAGTACCTCAACGAATTGTATGATCAATTCAACGATTGGTTACTCGTGGTTGCTGCTTATAACTGCGGTCCAGGTGGTGTGCAACGTGCACAACGCAGGAGCGGCCGCTCCGATTTCTGGGGTATTCAATACTTCTTGCCGCAGGAATCAAAAAATCACGTGTATAAATTCATCGCAACAGGCTACATCTTGGATCGTTTCAACTCTTTCTTCGGACTTGATGCCAGCGATGATGATCAAAATGTCTTACCTACCAACGCGGCGCCTAACATTGTTAGATCTGAAATGACCGATGAAGATCTTTACAATACCGTGCTGTTTAGCGTGAGCGGTAAATATCGTTTGGAAGCTATCGCCAAGAAATTGGAAATGCCTTTAACAGACCTCGATCGCATGAATCCGGGTTTTGATAAGGTGATGGCCAGCGCGGAGAATAATTATGAACTGCGCATCCCGAAAGATAAAATGAAGATGTTCCAAGCCGAGAAGGAAGAAATCTTGAAGGAATCCTTGCAAATGACTTTAGATGATAAGGCGATCACCGCCGATAAGTCTAAGTTTCCCGCACCTGTCAAGAAGACTACCGCCACACCGGCCAAAAAAACTGGAGCAAAAACAACAGCTAAAAATACCGTTAGCAAAACCAAGAAACCCGTAACAAAGTAATTCAAGGTAAATAACGGTTCTTATAAAGAAACTGCTAAACGCCTGCTCCGATAAACGGGGCAGGCGTTTTTACTATTTCCGACAAAGGCAAATCCCTTTATATGGCAAACGAAAAAATTAGAATCGATAAATATTTATGGGCTATCAGGGTTTTTAAAACCCGGAGCCAAGCTGCTACAGCTTGTGATCAAGGTAAAGTTAGATGGAATGGAAATGCCGTGAAAGCCGCTCGAACCGTTGTATTAGGCGACCGTTATGAAATCAGGGCCGAAGCCCGTAAATGGTTGATAGAAGTAACCGGCTTATTGGCCAACAGGGTGCAATACAGTGAAGCGATCAAGTATTACCTTGACATTACCCCGGAAGAAGATAAGTTATTCAACCAAAGGGTAGCCTCCGTTTTCCATACCGGCAAACGGCAAAGTAAAATCGGTAGGCCCACCAAGAAGGAGCGCCGCGACCTGGATAATTTTATGCACGATGAGGATGATATCAACTTCTAAAATCGTTGCTGAAAATGATGCTATAATCTTTATATCTATTTAATTATTTTTGCCATCTCAATTTTCATTACATGCCTACGAAACAAAGTGACGTTTTACCTGCCGATTTCCTAGTGAAAGTGGCAGAAGAATTTGGAACACCGGTGTACGTGTACCATGCCGAAAAGATTAAAACGCAGTACGAGAAGCTGAAACAGGCTTTCAGTAAGGCGGATACTCACTTTTTTTACGCATGTAAGGCCCTTACGAATATCAATATCCTGAAGTATATGCGTTCGTTGGGATGTGGCTTGGATACGGTTTCCATCCAGGAAGTGCAATTGGGCCTTAAGGCTGGCTTTGAACCGAAGAAGATCATCTTCACGCCTAATTGCGTAGATCTCCAGGAAATCATTGCTGCCAAGGAATTGGGGGTGAATATCAATATTGATAATATCTCTATCCTAGAGCAATTCGGCAACAGGTTCGGCAGTTCTTACCCGATTAATATCCGTATCAACCCGCACATCATGGCGGGGGGAAACTATAAAATTTCTACCGGGCATATCGATAGTAAATTCGGTATATCGATCCATCAACTACGCCATATCGAGCGGATCGTAAAATCTACGAAGCTTAAAGTAACCGGTCTGCATATGCACACTGGTTCCGAAATCAAGGACGTGGATGTGTTCCTGAGAGGCGTGGAAATCATGTTGGAACTGACGGAACATTTCCCCGACTTGGAATCTATTGACCTTGGGAGTGGCTTTAAGGTAGCTTATCAACCCGGTGATCCCGAGACAGATATTGAATTATTAGGGAAAAAGTTGACGGATGCTTTTAACAACTTTAATAAAAAGCTCAAGAAACCTTTGCAACTATGGTTCGAACCGGGAAAATTCCTGGTAAGTCAATCCGGTTATTTTATCGTGAAGGCGAATGTGATCAAGCAAACTACTGCCACAGTATTCGTCGGTGTAAATTCAGGGTTTAACCACCTGATCCGCCCGATGTTCTACGATGCTTTCCACCTGATCAAAAACATATCGAACACGAAAGGTACCGAACGTATTTACACCGTAGTGGGTAATATTTGCGAAACGGATACTTTCGGTTGGGACCGCAAAATCAACGAAGTACGTGAAGGCGATTACCTAGTGTTTTACAACGCGGGGGCGTACGGCTTCGAGATGTCATCGAATTTTAATTCCCGCCTTAAACCGGCAGAAGTATTGGTGAAAGACGGCAAGGCAACCCTGATCCGTAAACGTGATACCCTCGATGATCTACTGAAAAACCAGGTAGAACTGTCATTATAATTTAATTTTTACATACCGCAATAGCCCTTCAGTCAAAGCTGAAGGGCTATTTTATTTTATGACAAATATTTATACATGAAGTATAACATTAATTTAACAAATTGAATTTATGATATTGTAAATTCCCATACCTTTGCATAATATCCTCACGTACTCTATATTCTTTTAATCCTGCAATGTGCTACACCTAGTAACCAGTAAACCATTATTCAACTAATATGTTGGGTAATGAAATGATGATTCGATTATTTATATGAAAATGTTAACAGCACATCCGAATGTATTTGAAGAGGAGAAATTGATAGATAGTCAAGTCTCCTTCACACCATTTATCCGGTACCTGAAAGAAAAAGCTGCTAATACGCATGATAGCCGTGCTTCATTATATCAATATATCATTCGCAAATTTGAGAATAGCCCTAAGCTAATAGGGGATGTAACAGATATCAATGAATTGCAAGACTACCAGGAATATTTAGACCTATTAATAGCCACTCTTTTCCCGGTTACCATAGACGAGAAGTCAAGCATTTACGGGATCGGTATCCCGTACCAGTTTTCTATTTTCTATTATTCAGACATGTTTAAACGCCTGTTTGCTAAAGATGGAGAATTGAATGCCATCCCCGAAGGAATTTCCATGGAGAAGGTTAAGAAGGACAAGCTGGTATGGATTTATTCCCTGATCATGGATCGTATGTACAACTTCCCGGTCAATTATAGCAATGAACTAATCCACAACATCACCAATCCCGAAACGGGGCTGAAAAAATATATCAAGATAAACATTGATGGCAGGTTCGTGGATGTCAAGCTAAAGAACGGTACTTTACCGAAGCTGGATTGTAAGTCTATCTGCGCGAAACCATTGACCAAGCGAAACCTGGAATTCCTACAGGAAGTGCTGCCATTGAGCATGTTCTCATTGGAAGGCTTCGTTATCTGGACGATCCAGGATGTGACCAAGGATGAAGTGGTTGCCCATGTGAAAAACTTGGTGTTGAATACGAATAGCGAGAATGAAAGCGAGAGTTATACCAAGTTAAGGGAAGATCTGAAGATTTTGACCGAAGTTCCGGGTATCAGCATCAACCTGATGCCTTTCCTGAAAGTGAACGGGAAATATGTACTGGAAAATAATTTTGCCGACAACAGTATTATGCTCAATAATACGAAGGCGGACATGCAATTGTACCAGCAAACGCTCAATTATTTATTGCAGCACCAGGAGCCGCTCGTGATTTCAAACGTGAATGCGGAATCGATCATGATGTATAGTTTCCTGAAGTATTTACCGTTCAAGGGCGTGAAAAGTTATATGCTGGTGCCCGTGATGCACGAAAATGAGCTGCTGGGCATGCTGGAGTTTGCTAATATATACGAAGGCTCATTAGATTATAGCATTCTTTCCAAGATTCAACCTGTATATTCACTTTGCGCGATATTGTTGAGAAGGAGCATGGAAATTGGTTCCGGGAGAATTTCGGAAGTTATCAAGAACAAATTTACAGCCCTGCAACCTGCCGTGGAATGGAAATTCGTGGAAGCTGCCTGGAGATACTTGCATGAGAATAACAAGGAAGAAGTTGATATTGAACAGATTCAATTCGCGGATGTTTTCCCTTTATATGGAGCTGTTGATGTAAGGAATTCCTCGGTAGAAAGGGGTTTGGCTTTGAAGGAGGACTTGAAGGAACAGTTAACCCTGGTGGAAAAAACTTTGAAGAAAATTCTTGATGACAAGGGAGCTTACCTGCCTTTGTTAGAAGAATTAGCTTATAAGAATGAAATGCTAATGTCTAACTTGGCTGATTCTATAGTGGCGGAAGATGAAGCGAAGATTAATGATTTTCTTGATAATGAAATTGCGCCTACTTTCAGGCATCTTAATGATGGTTATGAATCATTAAGACCCATATTGGAAGATTATTTTAAAGCGATTGATCCCAATACAAGCCATATCTTCAAGCACCGAAAATCGTATGAAGAGAGCCTGCAACAAATTAACCATGTCATAAATCAATATTTGGAAAAGGAGCGGGATATCATCCAAAAATCCTATCCGTGCTATTTTGAAAAATACCGTACCGATGGTGTAGAATATAATATTTATATCGGTCAATCGATCGCGCCGGATAAAAAATACGATGCAATTTACCTGAGAAACCTGGGTTTATGGCAACTTACCTCGATGGCTAAGATCGCGAAAATGACTAACGATCTGATACCTAGATTATCAGTTCCATTATATACGACACAGTTGATACTTGTCCACAGTACACCGATCGATATCAGTTTCCGGAAAGATGAGCGGCGCTTTGATGTTGAAGGGGCGTATAACATCCGTTATGAAATCATGAAAAAACGGATTGATAAAGTACATATCAAGGATTCTGAAGAACGTTTAACACAGCCCGGTACAATAGCATTGGTATATTCTTTTGCCAAAGAAGCGGATGAATATATAAAATACATCACCTTCTTACAAGACAAGGGAGTATTAGAACATGGGATCGAATTCCTTGACCTTGAAGAACTTCAAGGCATCAGCGGCTTACGTGCATTAAGAGTAAAAGTAAATTTAGATAATTGAAATAATTAAATAATTGATGCGATAATGCTACTAAAGAAAAATGTTGTTACTTGTGGTAACAACATTTTTTTATAATAAAGTATCATTATTGTCCGACTAAATATTAACTGGGGAGCAATTTGATCCCTCAATAGTTCGATTCAATGTTTATCTGCTCGTTTCTTGTACTTTTTTGCTTGTCAAAAAAAAGTACCAAAAAAGGGCACAAATTGACCATCACGGCCGCCAATTTGATCGCTTGATCCAGCTTTTTTACTACTGTATCGCCCAGCTATAGTTCGATATCAACAGTGCGAAGTTCTGCGGTTTTGTTGGCGGGGCTGAATAGCTCATCATTCGCTTATGTCCTTGACCGGTTAAGGAATTCAAGTAAATTTAATGCAATTTTAGTCGGACAACAATGATAAACTATCAACTATCAACTAAACAATCACTCCCATAGAGCACAACAAACCACATCAAACCACAACCTAATCCGTCTAAATCCATTCCAATCCATTCCTCCGTGAAATCCACGCCATCCGTGATCGATTAGAAGCGGAATCCCACCTTCACATATGGCAATGTTGACTCACTGGAATGTCCAACCACGGCTGATATCACTAATAAATTAATCGGTGTTACGTAAACGCCGCCACCGAAGCCGTTATGCCATTTCTTCGAATTATCATCATCATACCAAACACGGCCAACATCGTTGAACGCGATCAGGCCAACCGATCCCGGCAAAACATATGTTGTAAAATCGAATAATTTAAATCTCAATTCCAGGTTATTGTATAGCATACTTTCACCCGCGAACCTATAATTCCTATAGCCTCTCAGATAAGTATTGCCGCCCAAAGACATCGCTTGAAAATATTCCGTAGTGCCCCAGTTTTTTCCTGCGCCAAACCTTGCTATAAACACGAGCTTAGCCGGATCGCTTACACTCATGTAAATACTCATATCAGAGCGTAACTGGGTTAAGTTTTTACTGAAATCATTTAACCCTATATTGCCTTGTAGAGATGTGACCCAATGAAACCCCCTGGTGGCATATAAATCATTATCACGCGTATCAATTTCAGCGACTAGGCGACCGCCGGTATAAAATTTATTCTTATAAATGCTCATGCTATCCAGTCCATTTTCTGAAAAATGGGAGATGTAACGATCATCATTCTCATCCTTGTCTAAGGCATAATTTTCAAAGATAGGACCAAGGGAAAGACTTAGATGTTTCCCAATATTGCGCCGCATCAAGGCATGGAAGGAATAGTAATTGTATCTTGCGCGGTAATATCTGATTGCTGGATCCGAGATATGTTGGTCATATACAGTTTCGTTGCCGAAGCCGAAGAAGTTAATTGTATTATGCGGCGCCCTGGCATTTGCATTGATCAACAAATCGTTTTTGCCTAGCAAATGGATAAATATACCATCATATTTAAAGTTATAAGCTTTCGTTGCCAGGGCATGCGAAGCAATGAAAGTATGTTTCGATTTAAAGGGGTCTTTCCTGAACCCGTGGTTGGTATATTGCAAACCCAGGCCAAGGGAAACGCCATCATCGAGGTTGTATCCCGCGGTTACAAGCGGCATAAGCTTATCGTATTGGAAAGCCATCCGGTTATAATCGATATTATCTTCACTTTTAGACAGCCTGAGTTTTGCTTTGTTTCGCAATGCAAAACTGTCGATGCTGGGTTTTAGATCGTAGACGAGTACACGTTTGCTGTAAGCATTTTGGCTATTATCGATATAAGTATCTTTTTCTTTACCGCCGATGATTCTCACTTTTATTGGGCAATGGTTCTCTCCATGAATATTGAAAACATCTTCCCCCCCCAAACCGTATACGATCACTTCCTTTGTATCCTTTGGATCAAAAACGCGGGAATAGATTTTTTGCTGCACATTATCCTTCTTACTGATCTTCCGGACAATCACGGATAATTTACCACCCGGCAAACGTTCGATATCAAAATTTTCGTCCTTGTTAGTTCCCACAACATCGACGCTTTTGGCAAGAAAACGGTAATACTTCATCGCGGCTTCTTCAAGCAAAGGTCTGCGGCTCCGTAATTTCTCCGCAATGTTGGGTGTATCGATCGCTTGTATAGGCGCGGGGAATTGTAACATGGCCTGGTGGATAACTTCATCCGTCATGTTATTAACCAATATTTTGGATTGCTCCTCCCATTGTTTTTTACTTAAGCCATTCAGGAATGTTCTATCAAAATAGCGGGCATTGAAATTAAAACCGTTGATGTCTTTAAAATATCGCCGGAATCCCTGGAACTTTGGCATTAACCATTTCCTGGAAGCGAGCCTAGGTAACATACCTTCATTGACGAAGAAAGCTTGGTCGCGGTCGCGGGGTACGGGGTAATAAATATCAACTTTTTCTTTCTTCTTAATTTTCTCTTTTTCTTTATACCAACGCCATTGATCATCATGGCGATCCCAGTCGCCGATATACATATCAAAAAGGCGGGCTTTCAATACGGCTACTTGATTAACCAGGTTGTCATTATCGCCTTGGATCGCTTCAACCGTTTTTAGCGTGTTATAAGTTTTGCCGTCACCCATTGGTTCCCTTTCTTCAAAAAGGTACATGCCATCCCCGAAATCATCGCGGTATATGCCGAGCGCCGTATCCCTGGGTAAGTAAACAAACTTCGGGTTGGTATGCGGTACCCCGGCCGCTTCGGCAAGGGAAGCAACAACCGTTGGCGCATAAGGCTGGGCGGCAGATATTTGGTCTTGGACAACATCTTTGGCGATCGTTTCCCTTAATTCTTCAGGGATCGCTGCGGATGGATATTTTTTCATCGATCTTAGCACGTATTCTACCCCGTTTTTATCTGCTAAGCGCAATGATCTTGTTTGCTTACCGCCACCTCTTTTCAATACCTGCATGCCGCCTAATGTTTCATTGAGGTTGAACACCGGCACGCTGATGGGCGTTGCCCAGGTTTCGCGGTAATTTTCTCCCAACAAGAATCTATAGAAATTCTTAACAGGATAATATTGCGTATCAGCAGCTAAGTTTACATTCCCTTTTACAACAGTATAATTTTCCAAGGAGGAATGAACTGGAATCTCGTCCGGCAGCTGGTAAAGATCTTTGGCGAACAGTAAGCTATCGCCGTTGGCAGCGAAGTATCTTACCCGGAACGTCCCATCTTCCAATTGCTCCAAGGCGGTGAAGCCGAGCTGTGTTGTTGCAAATTCAGATTTTTTGCCCTTCTTAACGCGATCCAGTTTGGAGCCGCTGCCACTTACCACGTAATAGTTACCATCATCATGAATCAATTGTAATGAATGGTCATGCCCTGAAACATACAAGGTCGGCAAATCACTTCGCAACTCTTTTTCAACTCCTTTTACCATTTTTTGATATAAAGGATTGGGTAGATCCTCTTTCGTGCCGAATACGCCCCGTGTAATCGGGTATACTGAACCCAGGACAGGTAAGGGAATATAGAGATAGGGCGCCAGGTCGGTAAACGGGAAAATATGTTGCTTAACCGTATAATAGCCGCCATGAATGCCGTAGCTCCTGAAGGGGTGATGCGCGGCAAATATTAATAATTTATGCGGATAACGTGCCTTGATATCACCGATCTCGGTTAATAAATCTTCACCGGTTTTGCAATCGCAAGAAGAGTTGATCCCGCTGGGCTTTTCATATGGGAATAGCCACCATTCAGTATCTACTATAATTAACAAGATATCGTTGCCGATCATGTAAGGCACCGGGCCGGGACAGCCGTCTTTCGGTTGGAAATCCACATTCGGTAAGTGTAATGAATCAATATATTGCTGTTGGCGACGAATTTGTTTCCAACCGTCCGGTTTGGATTTCTGCCAATCATGGTTACCGGGAATAAATATTCCTTTAGCCTTGGCATCTTTCAAAAGCGATACTTGGTAATCGATGATTTCCTTGGCTTTTGGATACGATTTATCAAGGGTACTGGGAATGCCCCTTGGGTATACATTGTCGCCTAAAAACAATACCGTGTTAGCGGTATCATTCATGTCAAATGTTCTTTTTACAGCATCGATTACCGGGTTGACGCCATTATGTACCTCCCCGGCATCTCCAACCAGGATGATGCGTTGTAATACTTTCGGTCTTTCCTGTGCATTGACGAACTTGCCCATTACCAGGAATGCTGGTAATAGCAATAGGATTTGTAAGCATCTTTTCATATCAAGGGCTTATCGGGCAGGATGATAAGTGAATTTTAAAATGTTTGCCATGCTTTGATCATTCGCTTCATTGGAGATGTACATATCACCGTTAGGAGCAAAAGTGATACCTTCCGGTTGCCTGAAGATTTTGTGGTCCAGGTGATGTACTTCTTTTACCTTGCCGTCAAAGTCTATAATTACAAGCATCCGGTTAATCGAGGAAAGCACGTAAATCCTATTCTCCGTTGGGTGAACTGCCGCGGCAGATGGCCTGAAGCGCTTCGTCGATTCTTTCCCGATCTTGGATATCTCGTCTAATGAAACTTGGAAAACAGGCTTCTCGTTAAACTCCAGAGTATTCAGATCAAAGGAAAAAGCGGAAGTAACGCCTTTATCATCATCGTAAGCACAATCTTTACAGATAATGACGATCGACTGTTTTCTTTTGTCAAAGAAAGCAGCTTCAAACTCTTTACCACCTTTTAGCTTCAGCTTAAATTGCTGCGAAGAGGTGGAATCTGTAAACATATCGAAAACGCGGTAAAGCGTACCGTTACTTTTCAATACATACCAGTCCATGTCGGTATGTACAACTTCTTCATAATCCCCGCTTTTAGCGAATTTCCATGAAGGGTAGGGCTTGTCGGTATGTAAACTAATTTCATATAACCTTCCTTCTTCATCATTCTGCGCTATAAACTTACCATTGTAATATACTAACCCGGAGATTTCTTGCATATTTTCCCGGATGGTATATTTCGTTGGTTTATTAAGGTTGTACCCTAAGGGCGAGGAATATTGACGATTATTTCGATCGCTATACGCCTGGCACGAAAAAAGCAACAGAATGAAGCAATAAACAAATCTTCCCATCTTGTAAGCGTATTTATTCAATAAAATTACAGTAAAAATTGGGTAAATTGCTGTTTTAGTTGATGCACATTTAACTGGATTTTATGGAAATGACCTCCATCATCGCGGCTGCGCAAGCTTATGTAACGCAAACTTTTCAACAACACGAGAATGATGCACTCGTATATCATAACCTGGTTCATACTCAACAAGTCGTTGATGCTGCCACCAAGATTGCAGCCTATTACCGGTTGGGCGGAGATGAGCTGACCATCGTACTGGTTGCTGCCTGGTTTCATGACATCGGTTACGCTTTAGGCGAAGCTCATGGACATGAAGACACCGGGGCCAGGGCTGCCAAGGAGTTCATGCTGTCGCACCATTATCCCGAAGCTATTGCAGGGCAGGTAGCAGGCTGTATCCTGGCAACTAAAATCCCACAATCTCCCAACAATTTATTGGAACAAATTGTTTGCGATGCGGATCTTTCCCATTTCGGTTCCAAGGAATTTAAAGAGCGTAACCGCCTACTTAGGCAAGAAATGGAACTGTTGAAAGATAAGAAGATCAGCGGGCTGGATTGGATGCAAAGCTCGATATCTTTCCTAGAACAACAACATTACCATACGGCATACGCTCAAACATTATTCCGCCAGCAAAAGGAAGAAAATTTACAGAAATTGAAAAATAAACTGGGCAAGAAAGAAGCAGAAGAAAAAGTTGCGAAACAAGTATTACATAAGGATAAAAAGAAAGATAAGAAAGCAAAAGATGAATATTTGCTCAACATCACCGATAAAGACGTTGAAAGAAGTAAAAAAGCGAGAAAACCGGAACGTGGTGTCGAAACGATGTTTAGAACCACCAGCACCAATCACCTGCGGTTAAGCGCCATGGCCGATAGTAAAGCCAATATCATGATTACTGTAAACTCCCTGATCGTGTCATTGTTGCTTTCGGTATTGTTCAGGCGATTGGAAGATAACCCGAACCTCATCATCCCGACTATCCTATTCTTATCTTCATGTGTAACGACGATCATCTTTGCCGTATTGGCAACACGGCCCAACATTACCTCTGGCCGTTTTACCAAGCAGGATATTCAAAACAAAAGCGCTAACCTTTTATTCTTCGGGAATTTCCACCAGATGAATTATGAAGAATATGAAGAAGGGATGGAAATGATTATGAATAATTCCGATTATCTATATAGTAATCTCACGATGGATGTTTATAACTTGGGAGTTGTGCTGGGGAAAAAATATAAATTGCTCCGTATCTCCTATAACATATTTATGTTTGGAATTATCGTGGCAGTAATCGCTTTCGTGATTGCTATCTTATTTTTCCCTGTTAAGTAGTTAGTATGAATCATTTTTACCAGGAAGGTGGTGATTTCAGGATGCCACCGTCACCGGATCGATATTATGATAGGGATCTCAGTTGGCTATCATTTAATGCCCTCGTGCTGAAGATGGCCACGAGAAAGGATGTTCCCTTGTTTGATAGGATTCGTTTTTTATCGATCTTTTCATCTAACCTGGACGAATTTTACAGGGTTCGAATTTCGGCATTGTTAGCAGTCGTTACGATAGAAGACCAGGCTGAAACGGCAGCCAAAACTTTGCTTGGGAAAATCCAGGATACCATTGCACAGCAACAGCAACTATTCGGTAATACCTTGAGGCAGGACTTACTTCCGGCGCTATTAGAGAATAATATTCACCTGTATTATGATGAGCCGGTATTGCCGGAACATTATGAATATGTATCTGCATATTTCTATAATCATGTGCTGGGTTTTTTAAAACCCATGTGGCTAGAGGCCGCAAATTCTGCCAACATATTCCTGGAAAACAACCAAATTTATTTTGCTGTTAAACTCATTAACAATGACGGGCAAGATATCGCCAAGTACGCGATCGTGAATATCCCAACCTTGGAATTGCCAAGGTTTCAATGTTTGTACAGCAGTGGTGTCACGCATATAATTTGGTTAGATGATATTGTTCGTCACCATATCGGTCATCTATTCCCGGGTTTCGAAGTGGCAGCTTGCTATAGCATTAAGCTAACCAGGAACGCAGAAATCGATATCGAGGAGTTTCCCGGTGATTTGATCATGCAGGTGGAATCTTTGATCGTGGAGCGTGAAATAGGTTTGCCAACCCGCTTTTTATACGATGCAGAAATGCCGGGACATTTGCTGAAGGTACTAGCCAATTATTGCCAGGTAGTTCCTTTGGAAATGGTAAAGGGAGGGCACTACCACAACTTAAAAGATTTGGCGGACTTACCCTTTCCCCCGGATCGACCGCAGGCGGTTTATGAAAAATGGCCTGCTGTTCAAGTTCCAGCGGTGCAAGCATCACCACGGTTACTAGATACACTTTTGGAACAAGATATCCTGATCCACCCGCCGTACCACAGTTACGATCCCGTATTAAGGTTCTTCAATGAAGCTGCGACGGATCCTTCTGTCAATGAAATTTATGTAACATTATATAGGGTGGCGCATGGTTCCCAGATCGTGCAATCCTTAATCAGCGCTGCAAAGAATGGTAAGCAGGTTACGGTATTGGTAGAGTTGAAAGCCCGGTTTGATGAAGCGAATAACATCCGCTGGGCCAAGAAAATGAAAGCGGCGGGAGTAAAAATCATATACAGCATTCCCGGGCTGAAAGTTCATGCAAAGATCGCGTTGATAAAAAGGAAGCATCTTTTTCATAATGATTATTACGCCTTGTTGGCAACAGGTAATTTGAATGAATCGACCGCGAGATTTTATACGGACCATGTACTGCTAACAACGAATAGAGGTTTAACGAGCGAACTGGAGTTGCTATTTATTTACCTTCTAACAGGTGAGCAACCGGGGATCTACCAGTTTATTCCTTTCCGGGAGTTGCTGGTAGCGCAATTTAACTTGGTAAGCAGCTTCGAAGCATTGATTGACCGGGAAATACAACATGTTAAAAGCGGGAAACCCGGCAAGATGATCATTAAACTGAATAACCTGCAAGAACAGGGGATGATAGACAAGTTGTATGAAGCTGCTGAAGCCGGGGTAAGCGTTTCGTTGATCGTGAGAAGTATCTGCTGTATACTGCCGGGGTACCATGAAAATATAACAATACACAGGATCGTGGACCGCTATTTAGAACATGGCCGCGTTTTCTGGTGGTACAACAACGGTGATGAAGAGTTGTATCTAGGCTCTGCAGATTGGATGAACCGTAATTTGTATAACAGGATCGAAGTATGCTTCCCAATTTACGGGAAAGAATATAAACGGCAAATTAAGCATATGCTCGACCTACAGTTGTCTGATAATACCAATGCCGTTCTACTCGGCAACAACCTGGAGAATATCCCGGTACCGAAAAGCGATGGCACGGAACTTGTCAATGCACAGTCAGCTATGTACGACTTTGTAAAGCAATTATATTAATCAATATAACAATAAATTAAACATTCACATGAAACCATATGTTATGCTGTTGGTAGCGCTTTTAGCGATTCCTTTATGCAAGGTACAAGCGCAGAAGCATCCAAGTTCAATTGATAGCATTTATAATCCTAATGCCAACGCGGAAGCCGATTTGAAAGCAGCCATTAAAAAGGCGGCTGTAGAAAAAAAGCATGTTTTAATCCAAGTAGGCGGTAATTGGTGTATCTGGTGCCGCAGGCTATACAAATATGTAGAAGATCGACCGGAATTGAAGCAATTAGTAGATAATAATTATGTTGTTTACCATCTGAATTATAGCAAAGAAAATGAGAACTTACCGATTTTGGCTAAATTAGGGTACCCGCAACGTTTCGGGTTCCCGGTATTGGTGGTGCTGGATAGTAAAGGAAACCGCTTGCACACGCAAGATTCGGGCCTACTGGAATCGGGGAACGATGTAGATTGGTACGATATTAAAAAACTGGCTAATTTTTACCGTAACTGGTCCCCGGGTGCCTTGCATCCGGCGAATTATGAAAAATAATATTACATGAGTGCTGCACCCCAACCTGCCGGTAATAATTATTTTGATAGCTTGAAATTGCTGCAATTTCAACGCTTGAATAAGAAGCGTTTCCAATTCAAACTCTTCTTATTCATGAAACTACCGGCAGCTTGGTGGGCTGGTTTAAGGCTCATTTATCTGGATAACCATGCCTGCGCCGCGGCGGTACCTTACAAATGGTTAACGCAAAACCCCTTCCGATCTACCTATTTTGCTTGCTTATCGATGGCGGCCGAGTTGAGCACCGGCGCTCTAGCTATGATGTACTCAAGGGCTGCAATAAATCCCGTTTCGATGCTGGTGACACGGCTCGAAGTTGATTTTTTAAAGAAAGCCACTAGCCTCACTACGTTTACTTGCAATGAAGGTGACTCGATCCGCACAGCGATAGCAAAGGCAATTGCCACCGGTGAAGCCCAGCAAGTTGAAGTAATGACGATAGGACAAAGTGAAAATGCCGAATTGGTGGCGCAATGCCGCATCACCTGGTCTTTTAAAGCTAAAATGAAGAGCTAGACTAGCTAATTATGAACTGATACAAAAACGATTGTTATGAAGATTGCATTTCACGGCGCTGCACGCACCGTTACGGGTTCCAAACACTTGATCACCTTGAAGAACGGGAAAAAGGTTCTATTGGATTGCGGCATGTATCAAGGTATGGGAAGGGAAACGGATAGTCTTAACCTCGACTTCGGTTTCGAACCTTCGGAAGTTACTTATATGTGTTTGTCCCATGCACATATCGATCATACCGGCTTAATCCCAAGGTTGAGCAAGTTAGGTTATAAAGGAAAGATTTTCTGTACCGCCGCGACTAGGGACCTTGCAGAAATATTACTGCTAGACTCCGCCGAGATACAGGAAGATGATGTGAAATATGTGAATAAGCGGCATTCGCGGGAAGGCAAACCCCTGGTTGAACCCCTCTACAAAATTGAAGATGCAAAAGCCTGTATCGATCAACTAACACCCACCGAGATGAATACCTGGGTGAAAATCGATGAGGATATCGAAGTGATGTTTACTGAAGCAGGTCATATTATCGGTGCGGCATGCGTACATGTGAGGGTTACAGAGAATGGAAAAACGACCCAGGTTTCTTTCAGCGGCGATGTTGGGCGCTACCGTGATCAGATACTAAAATCGCCCGACGTATTTCCACAAGCTGATTATATCTTGATGGAATCCACATACGGCACCACTTTGCATGAAGATATCATGCCCATAGATAACCAGATCCTGGATTACATACATAAAACCTGCATCGAGAAAAAAGGTAAACTTATTATCCCTGCATTTAGCGTAGGCCGTACGCAGGAGATATTATACGCCCTGAATGTGGCCCAAGGGAAAGGTACCTTGCCCAAGATTGACATTTTTGTTGATAGCCCTTTATCGATGGAAGCCACGATGGTCACGAAGGCGCATCCCGAATGTTTTAATAGGACTGTTTCCAAGATTTTAGAAACGGATAGCGACCCTTTTGGCTTCCCCGGATTGCATTATATCCGTTCTGTGGACGAATCGAAACAACTTAATTTTAGGAAAGAACCTTGTGTAATCATTTCGGCCAGCGGGATGGCAGAAGCGGGAAGGGTGAAGCACCACATCGCGAATAATATTGAAAATAGTAGGAACACGATCTTGATCGTAGGTTATTGCGAGCCGGAATCTTTAGGCGGTAGGTTGATGCGCGGAGCAGAGGAAGTGTCAATATTTGGTACCAAGTTCCCGGTAAAGGCAGATGTTGGGGTAATACGTTCCATGAGTGCACATGGCGATTACGAAGATTTGAGCCAATGGTTAGCGTGCCAAGATCCGCAACTTGTGAAACGCCTGTTCTTGGTTCATGGCGAATATGAAGTGCAGATTGGGTTCCGTTCCTGGTTGTTAAAGAAAGGCTTTAAAGATATCGAAATCCCAAGCCGCCATTATGAAATCGGCTTGGAATAAACTAATCTGTTATCAACGGGAACCAAATGTTTACCCGCGTTCCCGTTGCATTTCCATCCGCATCTACCAAATCTTCAATGTCGAAAGATGCATTCAGGTTATAACGGCTGTTATAAATTGATAAACGATCCCTGGTAATTTGTAAGCCCTTCGATAGGTGCGAATGACCATTATTTCGCTTCATCGACCTGGCGGCCATCCTCCCGATGCCATTATCTTCCACGATGCAATGTATCGCGTTTCCTTCCCTTAAGAAGTGTACTTTTAATTGTCCCCCGGGCTTATGATATAAACCATGCCATACGGCATTTTCAACAAAGGGTTGCAAGATCATGGTTGGAATTTCGGTGAAGTCTTTATCAATAACAGGATCTATGTAAATGTCATATTCGAATTGATTGGCCAACCTCAATTGTTCTAAAGCCAGGTAATTTTCCAGCATGGATGCTTCCTTGGCAATCGTGATAGTATTGCTTTGCGTATGATCCAATACACTCCTGATCAGCCTGGCAAATCGCCCCAGGTAATCTACTGCCTGCTCGGACTCATTTTGAAGCATGAATTTCTGGATAGAATTGAGGGAGTTGAAAATAAAGTGCGGGCTCATTTGCGAGCGTAGCGCTTTCATCTCCAGTTGATCGATTTGTTTTTGGAATGCTGCTCTTTCCCTTTCCCTCCTTTTTACCAGGTATAACCTTAATCTGAAATAAGCATATACCAAAATTACCAGTAATAGGATGCCCATCAATTTGAACCACCAGGTTTGCCAATAATTAGGTTCCACGTTCAATAACAAGGTGGTAGTGTGTGCCGATACCGTACCTCCCGTGTTTACACTACGCACTTTAAATGCGTAGCTTCCCGGCGGCAGGTTGGTATATTTGGCCACCAATATCCCGCCAGCATTGACCCAATTTTTATCGATACCTTCTAGCATGTAATAATATCTTACCGGCTCATGGTGATATTGTAAACTTTTGAAGGTGATATCTATAAAGTTTTGCTTAGGCTCAAGGTGAACGGCAGTATTAGAAGCGATGGCCGCATCTATATCGATCTGTTCACCCGAGGAACTGAGCGAAACAATCGTCACGTCAGGGGGGGATGGGGCTACATCAAGTTTACCGGGATTTAGTACGATGATGTGATCGGAAGCGCCAACCAACAAATTATCGTTTTGCATCCGCGCAATTGATCTGCGTATCTTTCTTCTATTGTCGATGATATCATCATTCTGAACGAAGGTAGTCAGCTTATCTTCTTGCAGGCCGTATTTATAAAAACCGTTCGGGGTAGTGAGCCATACATGGTTACCCTCCTTGCAGCCTTCCATGCTTAAAACCCATTCATCGAAGGGTGTTTCCTGGATATTAACCGGTTTATATGATTGCTTGGGCGCATTATAGAGAAATAAGCCGTGATCGGTACCGACGAGTAAGCTGGTGTCGTTGAACCGATGCAGGGCGCTGACATTATTGATAAAGTGATGATTCGGTTGCCAAAAAGTAATGTTCTGTTTGACGAGCCCTTTATTGATATCAAATAATATCACCCCTGACGTATTGGTACTAATCCAAAGCATACTATCATTTTCCCGGGTAATGTCCATCACGGTTACGCTTTTTCCAAAATTTTTAAGGATGCTTGGATAATTTTGCACTTCACCGCTTTGCGGGTTCCACTTGGCAAGGCCGATTTTATACAGACCTACCCACACACAGCTATCGTTCTCCGGGTAAAGTTTCAATACCGTTTGTTCCGCGAATTGCGGTGGTTGACTGTGCCGCATTTTTCTTGTTACGGGATCAAATTGACTGATCCAGCCATTCTCTTGACCAATAAGTACCGTTTTATTGGGTAATTCTGCAAAGCTCCAAACGAGACCGTGCTCCTCGGGGATACTCCCAGGTTTGTTTTGACGATCGTATATATAATTCTGTTGTAATTGAAGTTGTGAATCCAGCCGGCTGAAACCTTGGCCCCAATAACCGATGAATATATCGCCGGTGCTGGATTGGAATAATCCCGTTACTTCGGACCTTGGCAACCTGGCCCCGGTGTTTTTGAAACGGGTACGGTGATCGAGGCGGTACAAGGACTGGTTATGGAGGCTAACAATATTAACGCCTGCATCTGTTCCGACCCACAAATGCCCATCCCGATCGCTTAAGAAACAATTGCTTTCATAATTGTAATGTAAACCGAGATCATCATGATTATGAGCCATGATATTCACGTCGAAGATGCCCGTTTGGGAATTATATCTCCATATGCCGGCTTGTTTCGTGGCTATCCAAACATTGCTCTTAGTATCCGAGGTAATATCAAATGTCCGTTCGCCACGGTAACCTCCAGGTAATGGATGCAAGTCGGGATTATCGAACCTAAAGGATTCGAGTTGATTTTTTACCGGGTCGTATTTATATAAATGATTATCTCTTCCTGCTAGCCAAATGAAGCCTTTAGCATCCTGGTAACATTGTTTGAAACTCGTTTTAATATCCAGCACCGGGTTATGATGCGGGTTATGCTCGGCATTGAAGATTTGCTTCCGATCTCTTGATAAAATCAGCATCTCATCCTTGGAGCTCATCCATACCTGTCCCAAATTATCTTCCATAAGCGCGGCCTGAATCGAAGGCTGGAGCTCGGTAGGTAATATTTTCGATTTAAAGAAGGCATTCGAACTGGAGTCATATTCAAGCAAGCCGTAATCGCTCACCGCGAAAATAGTCCCGGTATGGTCCTGGATAAAAGTTCTGCAACCGAGGGCTACGGGGATATTGCTGGCGTCCATCTTCAGCGGGATGACCTTCGTACGGCCTTTCAGCGGATCATATACTTGAATATTGATCGGCGTCCCGATAAAGATTTTGCCGTCTCGATCTTCGAATAAATAAATATCCTCGTAGAATAGCGAACCGGGTAACCTATTAAAATCGGCCACGGTTAAGAAATTAGTACCGTCATAGCGCTGTAAAGCAGTACTCGCGATCCAAATAAAACCTTTACGATCCTGCATGATCGCGGAAACGTGGTTGTTAGCCAAACCATTGCTAACATCGATATGCTTGAAAGGAAATGCGTATTGCTGGGTGGGTACTTTCACCTGTGCAAAGCTCATCATGCTAATCAAGCTAAGGATAATGAACCCAAACCATCTAAATCTGTCCCGGTATGCTTCCAGCATAAATGTCAACTTGTATTATAATCGAATGAAAATTGATGGGATAATAAATTCCTAAAAGCCGCGTGGAATTTAGAAGCAGCATTAATAATAAGGAAAATATATATTTTAGTGTCCCTTGATGAAAATTCAGCGTTCAAGTTTTAGCCTATCAACTTTATCATCTTGCAAAAGCAATACTTTTATCTTGATGTAATTATAAAAATAAGGATTCTTTACAAATTAATTTTGCTTGGGGAGCAGGGAAACCTGGATCGAAGGATGGGGGATTGATATAAAAAGGGGGTACGATAGCTTTTGGAGAGTGAATTAGCCAAATTAGGTATGGAAATTTTACCGATTAACCCATTTTTCTTGGATCAAAGCTTAATTTCATACAAATTAGCGAAAGTATCAACCAAATCTTTATTCACATAATTGAGCAACATTTAAAAATAAGCAAATTGACATGAAGAAATATTGTTTATCGCTTGCCTTATTTTGCTTGGTAAGCATGCCTATGCTCGCACAACCAAAAGCTAAACCGGGGAACGACAACAAAGAAAATACCCATGGCAGAACACTCGATGCCGAATCTTCAGTAGTTACGGAAAATACGGTTACCATCAAGGGACAAAAAATTCCTTACAAGGCCACTGCCGGAACTTTACCGGTATGGAATGACGAAGGGAAAGTGATAGCGGGATTATTTTATACGTATTATGAACGTTCCGATATTAAAGATCGCTCTAACAGGCCGCTGGTAATTTCTTTTAACGGTGGCCCCGGCTCTGCCTCGGTTTGGATGCACTTGGCTTACACGGGCCCGAGGGTTTTAAGGATCGATGATGAAGGTTATCCCATCATGCCATACGGTTACGAAGAAAATCCCAATTCTATTCTGGACGTAGCGGATATCGTGTACGTGGATCCCGTAAATACAGGCTATTCCCGCATACTTGATAAAGATACTAAGGGAAGTACTTTCTTCGGTGTCCAGGCCGATATCCGTTACCTGGCGGAGTGGATCAATACTTTCGTAACACGTAACGATCGCTGGGCCTCACCGAAGTTTTTAATCGGGGAAAGCTACGGCACCACGAGGGTTTCGGGCTTAGCCTTGGAATTG
This sequence comes from Chitinophaga caeni, assembly GCF_002557795.1. Lineage (NCBI taxonomy): Bacteria > Pseudomonadati > Bacteroidota > Chitinophagia > Chitinophagales > Chitinophagaceae > Chitinophaga > Chitinophaga caeni. Next base: position 1,967,657 of record NZ_CP023777.1, read on the forward strand.
CAAAATTCCCAGTGGATGTATTTCAACGGCGTGATCTTAGTATCCCCTACGGATTTGGGTATCGAGAGAAGTGGCCCGGTGGAAGCCGCGTTGAGACTGCCTTATTTCTCTGCAACGGCATGGTATCATAAAGCCCTGGCCAACGACTTGCAGCAAAAACAACTGGAACAGATGCTTCCCGAAGTAGAGCAATTTACGATGAACCAGCTGTTGCCTGCCATCGCTAAGGGAAGCTCATTAACCGCAACGGAAAAAACGGCCATTATCCAGAAATTTGCCCACTTTTCAGGTTTGAAACCGGAGGTAATTGAGCAATATAATATGGATATATCAACAAATTTATTTTGGAAGGAGTTGTTAAGGGACAAGGGCTATACAATAGGCAGGTTAGATTCCCGCTACCTCGGTATTGATAAGCAAGATGGCGGTGTTCGACCGGACTATAACGCAGAGCTTACTTCCTGGTTGCATTCCTTTACCCCGGCCATAAATATGTATTTACGTAACGAGTTGAAATATATCACGGATTTAAAGTATAATATGTTCGGAAGCGTTTATCCTTGGGATAGGAGTGGGGATAGAACAGGGGAAAACCTCCGCCAGGCGATGTCATCAAACCCGTACCTGCACTTGCTGGTTCAATCCGGTTATTTTGATGGCGCTTGCGATTATTTTAATGCTAAATACAATCTTTGGCAGATGGATCCCGCGGGGAAATTGAAAGACCGGATGTCTTGGAAAGGATATAGAAGCGGACATATGATGTATTTACGTAAACCGGATCTTGCACAGGGCAACCAAGATATTCGTGAGTTTATTTTAAATGCGGTCCCGAAGGCAGGCCAGGCCGCTAAATATTAAATCGGCAAGCAATTTATAATGAAATCCCGCCTGTTTTATATATAAAAATAAAAGGGTGGGATTTTTTACATTCCGGTGCCCGGGAGGAATTGTTAAATTTTTTAGAAGATTTAGCATATTATTGCCAGGAGTTGTGGGATAGGTTGTATCTTTAACGGATTGCCAATTTCCGAGAAGTATTATTCCCTCCAGCAAACAGAATAGCATTTCCTTTTTAGGCTAGTATTCACCAAACAAATCATAACTACAACGAATGCCAAAAGTTTCATTTAATAATAAGAATGCCACGTTTTTTAAATCGTTAAAGAAGGAAGTAGACCTATATTTTAGCAATAAAAATATTCGTCAATCCGGTGATCGGCGTTTGCATAGTAAAACGATCATCCTTATTTTAACTGCGCTGGGAATATACATTTCATTATTATTTTGGCAGGATATACCGGTAATATTAGGGATTTCGATGTGCGGCATACTGGGGTTCACCCTGGCGGCTATCGGCTTCAATGTAATGCATGATGCATGCCATGGAAGTTACTCTTCCAAGAATTGGGTCAATCAAACCTTGGGTTTGACTTTAAATACCTTGGGCGGAAATTCATTTATTTGGAAACAGAAACATAATATAGTTCACCATACCTATACTAATGTAGACGGGGTAGATGACGACATTGCCAAATCGCCTTTTATCCGTCATTGCAGTACGCAAAAATGGAACCCGATGCATAGGTATCAGCACTTATATATTATATTTTTATACGCGATTTCTTCTTTTGCCTGGGTCTTCTTTTTTGATTTTGAGAAATATTTAAAGAAACGTGTTCATACCACCCAGTTGCAGAAAATGCAATTTTCGGATCACCTGGTTTTCTGGTTTAGCAAGGTAATGTACCTGGTATTTTATGTCGGGCTCCCGGTATTGTTATTGGGATGGAAACCTTGGTTGATCGGTTTCGTAGCAATGCACCTGGTGATGGGCTTTACCTTGGCTATAGTTTTCCAGTTGGCGCATGTTGTTGAAGAAACCTCTTTTGAGTTCGTACACGAAGATGATAAAGTAATAGAAAATGAATGGGCTATTCACCAAGTGAATACAACTTCTAACTTTGCACCGGGTAACGCCATTATTTCATGGTGGGCAGGCGGCTTAAATTACCAGGTAGAACATCACTTGTTCCCCCGTATTAGCCATGTACATTATCCGGAGTTGAGTAAGATCGTGCGGATGAAATGTGAAGAATTTGGAGTAAAATATAACAGTATGCCAACTATGTTCGAAGCTGTGCGTTCCCATTTTAGGTTTATCAAGGAGTTGGGTCAACGACCGGCAGGCATATAAAATGAAAATACTTAAACCCGGCAGGATAGCACTTCTTGCCGGGTTTTATAACGTTTAAACGTTGTTTATTTCCCTTTCGTAATTCGAGTATCCAAGTTTCAACCGCTCGCTGATCTTCCTTTGTAACATGCCTGGTTGCAATACCCTCATACCTTCTCCAAAACCGAGTATCTCTTTTTCCAATTCGTAATTGATCTGCACTTCCAATTGTATCACCATGCCGTTTTCATCCTGTTCCAGGATTACCTGCGAAGGATGTAACGGTTTTGTTTCTATATAAGGCGCATGTTGGGCGCTGATCCATAATTGTACTTTGCTGGGGCGGATTGTTGGAGATACCGTTACCCCCACCACGTTTTTATAATAATCGTTGAAATTGGTAGTCGGCTCCAGGTATGGCATATTTTCTGAAAAGCTCACATTTTGCAAGCGGTCTAATGCCAGGTTAAGGATCATACCACCTGCTTTCCTTACCCCTACAACGAACCAGCGGTTTTTAAATTCTTTCAACCACCAGGCATGAAAGTCGAACGTTTCCGCTTCCCTGGCCCTGAAAGACTGGTAGGTTAATGACAATACTTTCTTTTGCGCGACGGCTTGATATAAAGTTTCCAGGTATTCCAATCCCCGCAAGCGCTCGTTCTTTTCAAAATCGATGATCGGGTTGGCCTGCGTTTTAGCAGTATAAACATGATCTTCCAGCTTCTGAACGATCTCGTGTAGTTCATAAAAGTGATTGAAGCCCCTGAATTGCTTCAGCAGTTCCACCGCTTCACTCATCTTCTTTAAATCCTGGTCGTTTAAAGGTATGTTAACGATGCTATATTCAGGATCATCGTAAGTATAATATTTTTTATTAACGATAACGATCGGCGCATTATATCCCAGTTTATCACTTCTCATGAACTGGATATCCGCTTGTATGGATCGTTTGCTGATTCCCTTGTCGATACCTTCATATTCATATAAGGCATCGGATACGGCATTGATTAGATCTTCTAAAGTCCATCTCCTCATGCGGTTTCGTAGGCAGGCATCTATGGTTTTATAGCGTATAAGGGCATTTTTATTTACAGGCATCCTAGAGATTTGAATATTATTTCAACAAAAAAAGTAAAAATTTTTGAGCTGCGCAAAAAAACTGCGTACTGGGTTTTCAATTTTGTGTTATCAAATGCAACGGTAAGATAATGATACTTTGCAAATGATGTATAAGAAATAAAGAGAATATGGAGTGTAAAGACTTTGGTGTTCCGGTTTCAGATGCCGCACAGTATTGTGAACCATTGGTTTTCAATATACTGTCTTTATAGATCCAGGCTTTTTATCCTGTTACCCGGCGGCATGGTTCGATTCCTGCAAGGCTGAAAAGTCTCTTGGTAGAGCAGGTGGCAAAAACCGATTATGTGTTGATGGTTCGATTCCATCCAAGCCGCAAGGCTTGAAGCTTCAATGGTAGAACAATAATCTCTAGGGTTCGAATCCCGGCACAACTTGTTTGTGTATCGTCATTTGGATTATGACAAACGATTATGGTTCGTTTAATTCAGCCCCTGTATTGGCTTTGTAAATACAGTTACTGTTCCATGCTGCCGGAACATGAAAACGGGCGGTGCTAAAGCAAGCACTCTCAAACGGGTTGCCGTACCTAGGTACAATGGCAATATTTAAGATTGCTTAGAGATATATACACATCCGGATGGACTCGTGCATACTAGCATTCTTCCTATGGGAAGTGAGAAGAACGTGTCGGGATATAGCAAGTTGTGAAAGTGTAAGAGAAAGTTCGAATACGTATTTGTCCCGTGAAATTAAATGTGCGACAGTGCTTGTTTTATAAGTTGAATTAACCCTTATAAATAAATGTCATGAAAAAAGTAATTATTAATGAATTAGAAAGAGGAATTTGGTTAAAAAAAGGTTCTGTGAAATGTATGGTTCGCCCGGGATCTTATAGTTTATGGTCTGGAAATGATGATATCCAGAAATTTTCACTGGTGGAAGAATTTAAACCAACTATACCGTTGAATAAATTATTGGAGTTTGATGAATTGAAACAAGAATTATATGTGATAGATGTAAAATTGAATCAACTAGTATTGTTATTTATTGATGGCTTATTGAGACGGGTATTGAGCCCCGGTAAGTATGCTTTCTGGAACGTGCTTTTAGATTATTCGTTCATCACTGTCGATGTAAGTAAAATGGATGTGACGGAAGTAGGGGAAAGGGTGATATTGGATAGCGAATTGATGAAGCCATATTTGCTTTCTTACAATGTCCGCGTTGATGAGAAAGTGCTGATGTTTGTAGATGGTCAATTTGACCGTTTATTGGATGCCGGTTTGTATTATTTCTGGAGAAATTCCAGCAATGTTCAGTTTTATAAATATAACATAGCAACTATCCTTGATGAAAAAACAGCAATTAACGGTCCCTTATCCATGGATGTGTTATTGAGAGATGCAAATATCAGGCAAGTGTTGGAAGTTATAGAAGTTGGCAAAGATGAATTGTTGTTGATTTATGAAAACGCCTTATTAAAAGCAGCTTTCCCGGTGGGGGTATACGCTTACTGGAAAAATAATTTTTCATACAAGAAGCAATTGGTAAAGGTTGAGCAATTGATTCCATCCGTTGAAATGTTGCGCTTGATAGTCGATAACCCTGTATTAACTCCGTTCGTTCGGGTATATGCCGTGAATGTTTACGAGAAAGGCATACTCTATGTAGATGGTCAATTTGAGGCTATATTAGAACCAGGGACTTATACTTATTGGAAAAATGATAAAAACCTGGTTGTATATAAATGCGATACCCGCGCAATACAAATGGATATGAATGGTCAAGAGATATTGACTAAGGATAAGGCTAATATCCGCTTGAACCTGGTATTTACATACAAAATATTTGACATCGTAAAAGCAGCAAGTAGTAAAGAGTATGATAAACAATTATACTCGATCCTTCAATTGGCAGTTCGGGAAGCAATAGCAGTATTAAGCCTGGACGAGTTATTGGATAAGCGGGAGCAAATCACGATAGAAATCCTGTCCCAAATCAACGGGAGATGTGCGGAAATGGGCATTGCTGTCATCAACGGGGGGATCCGCGATATCATATTACCCGGGGATGTAAAGGATATTATGAACCAAGTGCTGGTAGCTGAGAAAAAAGCGCAAGCCAATATCATTATGCGGCGCGAAGAAACTGCCAGTACCCGCAGTTTGCTGAATACAGCTAAATTGATGGAAGAAAATGCCATGTTGCTCAAGTTAAAGGAGATGGAATACGTGGAGAAAATTGCCGACAAAATCAATTCTATAACATTGAATAACGGGGGAGATATGGTTTCCCAATTAAAGCAAATATTCGTTGCGAAATAAAAAAGGTGTGGCAATCAATATAGGCCACACCTTTTTGTATTAAGAGATTTTGGAAATCTGATCTACGGCAACAGGGTCCCTTCAAAAAAACGATTCCGCTCAAGGTATTCCGCTAGTTCGAATGTTGCACACCACCTGGGACTTGGTTCCAGTACAAAAGCCACGGCCAGCCCGCAGTTGGAAATGCAAATTCCAACGGGTTGACAAGTTTTGTTAGCATGCTGTTGTGCCGCTATTCCTGCCGGGGAAGTTCTCCAAGCATTCCATTGGGCATCAATATCCGCCCACAATTGTGATAAAGTCATGCCATCGCAAATAATGGGCTCCCCGGGATCAGGATCAACCGGGCCGGTATCGCCAATGGGAATAGTCATATACATGGCAGGACCGGTTTCTTTGATTAATGCGTACCCGTTTTGTACGAGTTGTTGAATCCCGTCTTGGGTAACATCAACCCTAACGGTATTACCTTCTTTCTGTAGTGGGGCGTGTTTAGACTTTGTAGGGTTAGCAAAGCTGAAAATGCCGATACAAATGACGGCAATTAGGCTCAAATAGAGAGATTGCTTCATAAATGGGAATTTTAAGGATGATGAAATAATTTGCTTTCACGTGATTTAGATCGCTTGTTGTACGTTTGGATAAATATAAGGCCCATAACTGCAATTGGCTTTCAGTGAAATACAGGGCATAAAAATGGCAGCTATTCGCTATAGCTGCCGGGATAATTTTTTATATGGGTACATTACAAACAACTCCCGAAAGTAGTATTATTCTTACCTGGTGCGCGGCCAAGTTACATCAATTCACTGCCGCGGTACTTCAGTACGGTGAAAATAAAAATAAAGAAGGCTATCTCAACATATGCTAAGACAGCCTTCGTTTTTGTATCGTGGTAGGAAATATCGTTGAAACGATCAATCCCTCGTTTTCATAACCAGTTGTGAAATTTAATTTCTTTAATTCACTTCTTCCGCTTCGCGGGTATGATGAGGAATGATTTCTTTAACTTTTTTGGACGGTTTTGAACCGTATGTAATATACAAAGCTAATCCTGTAAAGATAAGACCTCCCGCGATATTTCCAAAAGTAACTGGAATTTGATTGTATACCCACCAATCTTTATATGTTACTTCCGCCCCTAGAAAAATACCTTCAGGTATCACGAACATATTGACCACGGCGTGTTCGAAGCCTTGTGCGAAGAAAATAAAGATCGGCAACCATGCCGCCAATATTTTACCCTGCGTACTGTTGGAGCACATGCCCATAACTACGCCTAAGGTGACCATCCAGTTGCATAAAATGGCTTTCGTGAAAACGGTTACCATGCCTGCGGATCCAATAGCCGCGTAACCGGTGGTCTTCGCAACGGCAATTTTGCGGATGGCTGCTGCAATCGCGCCGCCATCTTCTGTTCCCATCTTGGTAATGGAAATCCAGAATAGTGCAGCATACAATAAGCTGCCCAATAAATTCCCGGTAAATACAAGTATCCAGTTGCGGAATGTTTGTTGCCAGGAAATCACCCCGGCGAAATTTCCCATGGGCATGCTCGCAAAATTTCCAGTAACCAGCTCCAAGCCTAATAGTACAATGATAATGAATCCTGCCGGAAATATAATGGCGCCGATGATCGGTAATTTGGTCTGAACGGTGGCCGCTATGGCCAATGTTGTTCCGAAGCCCAATAAAGCTCCGGATAGCATACCTCTTACCAATAAATCCTTGGTGTTGAGCGCCGCTTTATCCAAGCTGGCTTGTACCATGCCTGAAACAATTTCGAAGGGTTTTTTATAATCCATGATATTTATTTTAGATTGATTTGATGATGAATGAGGGGTTGATATTAATGGATAGATATGCCCAATTGCTGTTAAGCGAAGCATTCGGTATGTTTTTAACCGCCGGAGAAACGAGGTTGCGCGTACTCCAATAATGGCTATATCCTAGTTCCAAGGTGATAAATTTATACAATGACTTTGCAGCGTTGATATCCAGCTCGGTGCCATAATTCTTTTGATAGCCGTCGATATTTTCCGCTGCAAAGAATTGATGTAGTTGACTGTTCAGTTTCCATCCCTTCAGGGGTTGCCAATGTACGTCTATATGGTAATCTTGGACACCATGGTTACCCTCGCTACTAGCTGCGTAATAATAATCCATCGCCCCATAGAATTTATGCGTGGTGCCGTACAGTGGGTCAAAGTCGGCAGATGAATAATCCGCCCCGGTACCGAGGTCTAAATTTTTATCAAGTTGGTACCCCGCTGCAATGTTCCATAGGAAAGCATCCAGGTTTTGCCCGGCGGGACTTTTCCCGAACTGGTAATAGGCCGCGGTTTGCCAATGCCAAGATCCGGAAGTTTGTTGGTAATATATGCCGCCGGTATACCTTGCATAGCTGCCTGTTTTCCACACTTTAACAGGTTCTTTATTTACCGAGTCGATATCGAATGGAGAAAATTGGTCAGCCAAGAGTAAGAAGGAAAGGCGGCCGGCTTGCAATGAACGCTGTATATGCAGGTACTCCATTGATTTATATTGTGTGCCGCCATTAGTATTGCCCCCGTAATTTCCCGGCGGTTGGGCATTGTAAATAGTCCCGCTCGAATTTTCCTTATTTTGATTATATGCTGCACCGAGATCAATTTGCCATTTTAAGCCGGAGTATTTCAACACTATCGCATCATGCCTCCTGGATTGTTGAAGCCAGTCAAGATTTCCCAGCAAACGGCTATCATCATATTGCAATTCCTGCCGGCCTATTTTCAAACTTAAATGTTGGATGGAGGCGGTATCTAGCAAATTGACCGCCGCCCAGGCTTCATGCAAGAGCAAGCCGTTATTATTAGCGGTAGTTGTTCTATTGATGCTGGAAACATCCTGTCCCCAAACCCGGGCATCCTGGAGGTTGATCTTGAATTGCAATGTTTTATTAGCGTACATAGCCCAAAGACGGGTTCTCTGGGAAATAAAGAAAGCAGGATCTGCATCTTTGCTTTGCGGGCTTCCTTGCCCGTTGCGGAATTCGGCCCTCGGCCGGAGCTGTGCGCCCAAGCTGAGCTGGCCGTAAGCGCTGGTACCCAATATACAGGGTAATAGGCACGCCAAGATGAATTTTTTCATGTAATTTTGGTCGATTTTAATTGTGAAAACATGTTAAAGTCAAGCAGCCCGGTAAGCCTCCCCGCTACCGGGTTGCGTCATTTTGAACTTGCTGTGATTTCGAAGCCGATATACACGCGTCCCGATGCTACTTTTACCGGGTAGACGCCGATTTGACACTCATCTTCATCAGATAAACAGCGGCCATCCTTCAAGGAAAATGTTTTTTTGTGAAAAGGGCAGGCCACTTTAGGTTCCCCGCTATGCGAACCGATCATTCCCCGGCTTAATGCCATTTGTTGTTTATGCGGGCAAAGGTTTTGCGTGGCATACCATTCATTTCTCCTGGAAAAATGGAAGAGGGCTATTTGTAGATGATCAAACTTTACACAAACGCCGCCGTTTAAAGGAACATCTTCCGTATTGCAGGCATAAAGCCAGTTGATAGTTGTTGAGGTGATTGTATTCATGTCAATTAATTTAAGGTTTAGCGGCAGTCCATTCCGCGGCTCTCTTCTGATCTCTTAGTCCGCTGAATTGTACTGTTGGGTCTTTTTCAGTAGGGGCATTTACGAAATGTGAGAAACGTTTCCGTAAAGCGGGAGTATTGACCACTTCTTTCCATTCACATTTATATTGATCTACGAGTTGCTGCATGGCAGCTTCTAACTCCCCCGCAATACCTAAGCTGTCATTTACAACAACGTTTCTCAAGTAACTGATGCCTCCATCCAATTTGTTCAGCCAGGTAGCGGTGCGGGTGAGCGGATCGGCGGTTTTGATATAGAACATGAGGAAGCGGTCGATAAAGCGGATACAGGTTTCGCTATCCAGGTCAGCGGCAAGCAGTTGTGCATGTTGCGGTTTGGCGCCGCCATTCCCGCAAACGTAAAGGTTCCATCCTTTATCGGTGGCAATGATGCCGAAATCCTTCGATTGCGCCTCGGCGCATTCACGGGTACAACCTGAAACGGCAGATTTAATTTTATGAGGTGCGCGAAGGCCGCGGTAACGTTCTTCTACCCGGATCGCGAAGGAAACGCTATCGTGTAAACCGAAACGGCACCATGTGCTACCTACGCAACTTTTCACGGTACGCAAGGCTTTCCCGTAAGCATGGCCGCTTTCAAAACCTGCGGCTATTAATTCTTCCCATATGTTTGGCAGATCATTTAAATGTGCGCCGAACATATCGATCCTTTGCCCGCCGGTGATCTTAGTATATAACCCGTACTTGTCAGCTACCCTGGCGATGACCATTAATTTTTTAGGGGTAATCTCACCACCAGGTATTCTTGGTACAACGGAATAAGTACCGCCTTTTTGAATGTTGGCAAGAAAACGATCGTTTGAGTCCTGCGCGGTATCATTTCCTTTTTCCAGGATCATTTCATTCCATAGGCTTGCCATGATCGAGGCTACGGTAGGTTTACATACCTCGCAGCCATCGCCTTTGCCAACTTGATCTAATACGTCTTCGAATGACTTTAATTCCTTGATTTTTATTAGGTCGTACAGTTCCTGCCTGGAATATTCAAAATGTTCGCAGATCATCTTCCTGGTATATTTGCCCTGTTGCTGCATGGTATGGGTGATAATATCTTTAACCATGGGGCTGCAACCACCGCAACAAGAACCAGCCTTTGTACATTTTTTAACGGCATTAAAATTCTCGTGACCGTTGGAAACTGCCGCGACAATATCCCCTTTACTCACATTTTCGCAACTACAGATAACCGCATCGGGAGGTAGTTGTTCAAGGCCGTGTTGTGGGCCGTTTCCGCGGTTTCCCAGGAGTATGTCTTCGGGGTTAGCGGGCAGTTTAAGCTTGTTTTTGGTGGTTTGCAAAAGCATGTTGTACTCTTTTGCATCGCCAACCAATATACCACCGATGAGGAATTGTCCATCGTTGCTGATATTGATTTTCTTGTAAATCCCTTTGAGCCTGTCTTCAAAAACAATGGCGCGATATTCGGTAGATGGGGGGAAAGGATCCCCGAAGCTCGCCACGTCAATACCGATCAATTTAAGCTTTGTGCTAAGATCATAACCGGGGAAGTGGTTCGGCTCTCCCGCTATCGTGGCTGCCGCAACTTCGGCCATTTCGTATCCGGGCGCCACCAGGCCGTATACCATGCCGCGGTGAATAGCACATTCACCGATGGCGTATATTGAAGGATCCGAAGTTTGCAGTAAATCGTTTACGGTGATGCCGCCCCTGCTTCCTGTCTCCAAGCCGGCATCTTTAGCCAGCTGATCCCTGGGGCGAATCCCGGCAGAGATAATTAGCATGTCAATTTCTAGTCTTGCCCCATCCGAAAACTGCATTCCTTCAATCTTGGAATGGCCGTAAATATTAAATGTGTTCCTATTGGTATGTACCTTGAGACCCATGTTTTCCAACTGCCTTTGCAATACTTCATGACCTGCATGGTCAATCTGCTTCGGCATTAACCTGCTGGCATATTCCACGATATGGGTTTCCCCGATCCCGAGATCCACCAGGGCTTTGGCGGCCTCAAGCCCTAGGAGTCCACCGCCTAAAACAGCCGCGTTACGCGCTTTGGGTGCATAAGCCTTGATTGCCTCCAGGTCCTCGATAGTGCGGTAAACGAATACACCGGGCAGGTTTGTTCCGGGCATGTTAGGTACCAGGGGGGAGGAGCCCGTGGCCAAAATCAAGGCATCATATTCTTCTTCGAAGCCTTTGGATGAATAGACCCTCTTGTTTTCCCGGTCGATTTTAACGATAGGGTCGGCTGTTTTTAACTCGATATGATGATCCGCATACCAGGAAGAGGGAGCTAATTCCAATTCTTCCGGCGCATGGTGGGTAAAATAATCGGTTAGGTGAACCCTGTCATATGCGGGGCGGGGTTCTTCCCCGAAAACGGTGATTTGGGTATTTGGATTTGGCAATTTGGATCGGAGCTTCTCGCAACACTTGAAGCCAACCATGCCGTTACCTACGATGACAATCTTCATAGTAACATGAATTTATATAAACATTATAAAATATTATATATAATATAATCCCTGCGTTTTTACTATAAAAATTGATTTGTGTATGATTTGTATCATGAAATTAACCATAAAAATTATATTTTTATAATAATTCTATTGAAATATATCATATAAAATTTTAAATAATACATTTGAATATGTCGAAGCCCTATTTATCTTTAGTGGGAGCAGGCCCCGGTGATCCGGGATTGATCACCATGAAAGCGGTGTGTGTATTGCGGGAGGCAGACGTAGTTCTATATGATGCCCTGGTGGGGGAGGAGATTTTGGAATATGTGCCGGCGGGCGTAGAACGGATCCCGGTGGGTAAGAGACCCGGCGGGCATTCTTATACACAGCAAGAGATCAACGGGATGATCGTGCAAATGGCATTTACACGCGGCCATGTTGTTAGGTTAAAGGGTGGTGACCCCTTTATATTCGGAAGGGCGAACGAGGAAATATTAACGGCCCAGGACGCCGGTATTCCCTGGCAGTTAATTCCAGGTATTTCAAGCGCCCTCGCAGTACCTGCTACTGAATCGATCCCGCTGACGTGCAGGGGTACGGCTGAAAGTCTTTGGATTACCACGGGGACGACGCTAAGCAAGGACATTTCCGCGGATATCAAGCTGGCGGCACAATCCAGTGCCACGGTTATTATATTGATGGGGATGGCTCACCTTGAAAAGATCATGGAGATATTTATACAACTCGGCAAAAGTGAATGCCCGGTTGCAATTATACAACAAGGTACAACTCCCGCGGCTAAGAAAGTGATGGGGAAAGTGTCAAACATCGTTAAAAAGTCTTGTATAGAAAGGCTTACTAATCCCGCTGTTATCATTATCGGTGAAGTTGTCCGGCTGCAATACCGGGGTTTAGCAAACTTTTTGGCGGTTACTCAATCTAATCATCTGGAATGAAGAAGGAAAAAAAGACCTGCGATCAAGCAACATGCACTCTTTGCAGGTTATGTTTAAGGGAATGGCAACCGGCGCTCCGGGCAAGCAAGCAAAACTTCTCCCTTAAGAAAGGCGAATTGCTTTTCCAAGAAAATGAACCCGTAAACGGGATCTATTTTATCTATAAAGGGAAAATGAAAGTCCATAAAAAATGGGGCGACAAGGAATTGATCGTGCGTTTTGCGCGGGAAGGGGATATCGTGGGGCACCGCGGTGTAGGAAAAACGATGGTATACCCTATATCTGCAACAGCGCTAGAGCCAGTCACGGTTTGCTATTTTGATATCGAATTCTTTTTAGCAAGCCTGAAGGTAAACCAGGCTTTTTTATTCGAATTAATGATGTTTTACGCCAGGGAGCTGCAAGAGTCGGAAAAGCATATGCGCAATATCGCCCATATGCCCGTTAAAGGGCGCCTGGCTTACGCGCTGTTGAACTTGAAAGAAAAATTCGGTATCGATGCAACCGGGTTTATGTCGCTTCCATTGAGCAAGCAAGATATTGCAGCCTATATCGGCGCTACCTATGAAACGGTATTCAGGATGATGAATGAACTCGTGATCGAGCAAGCGATTGAATTAAAGGGGAAACAATTTACCATCTTGGATGAAGATCATTTATTACAATTAATACAGGAATAGGCTCGTACCATATTAATCTTATTTATACCATTTTGTCCGTGCAGAATGTTCTAATTTTACAAGATCAAATTGCAATCGGAATATCATGAGTCAGCAGCCTTATATCCCCATTCATAAATTACAGGACAGGGCGCCGGAAGGCATCGAAATTAGGTATATCGATGCTTTGATGACTTCGGAAGATACGAGGAAGCTCGGCATACACCGTGATGATCATTATATCTTCATGATACTGGAAGAGGGGGATGTGGAACTTATGATCGATTTCCAAGTATTTCCTTTAAGACCATCTTCTATTATGGTTATCCAGCCGGGACAAGTACACGCTTATAAGTGCGGGGTGCCGCTGCGGGGTTGGTTCGTTGCCATGGATGCTTTGATGATGGGAGAGATGGTGAAAAAGTCCTTGGAGGAAAATATCATCGAGCCGCAACCCCGGCAAGTGAGCGGCGCTGTTTTGCAAGAATTGATTGAAATTGCCCGCATTTTATATCATCATAGTCAACAGGAATCCTACCTTTTCCAAGCAACGGTTATCCATTCATTAGCGGCCGCCTTCGTTTCATTATTTACGTCTTCTTATGCGGCGGTGGCATCTGCCGGGCCGGAAAATTTATCCCGGGCTTCATGGATTACGCGGCAGTTTAGAGCCCTGGTAACCAGGTATTTCAGGACGGAGAAATCGCCTTCAGCTTATGCGCAACGCTTACATTATTCTTTGCCACATCTCAATGAGTCAGTGAAACAAGTAACCGGCTTTACGGTGAGTTACTGGATTCAATATGAAACGATGCTGGAGGCCAGGAGGATGCTCTATTTCACGGACTTGGATGTTAAGGAAATTGCCGCCGAGCTTGGTTATGAAGATCCCGCATATTTTACCCGGTTATTTAATAAATCTGTGGGGCAAACGCCATTACAGTTCAGGAAGGGAGCAAAGGTTCACTAATATTGTTCACGGATTTTTTCAGGATTTCAGGATTTCACGGATTTTTTTTTACATGATTTCATTTTGGCTTACAAGGCTTAATTGGGAGGAGGGTAAACAAATTCATTTAGAAAGTGTTATATCATACGGTTATTCTGACAATTAAATAAGCAAATACAGATTTGTTTATCGATTGTGATAATTATTTTATCTACTTGTTTACTAAAATATTGTATGATATGAGGCTAGTAATTATGAAAAGGGCCGTTATTTCAGTGATGTTTGGAGCTGTTATGTTTTTGGCATGCGAAAATCCACAGAAGCATGATGAAAAGCAAGCAGAGAAAAAGGCGAACGAGGCCGCCCAGGCTGCGGAGTCTGCTGCCGAACATGCCAAGGCTAGTACTGAAAATGCTGCCGCGGCTGCTGTTGCAACCATTCAAATGAATATTAATAACGCGATGGCTGCTATCCCGATGCCGGATTTTAAAACGAAAACTGCTAAAAATTTAGCGGAAGAGTTTCATGGTCTTTTATCCAAATTGGTAAATGCCAATAGCGGTAAAAAAGCAGGGGAATACGTGGACAAATTGAAGGAACTGAAGGAAGATTATGATAAAAAAGTTGCTAAGGAAAAATTAGATCCGGCAGATAAAATGCTGCTCGACACGTATGTTAAAAATATGCTGAACGCTGTGCAAAACGCGAATTAGCGGGGTTGTCGTTATCCTTCAATATTTTATTTTAAAGTTTTCAGGAAAAAGCTGTATCGGTTGAATACTAAGCTTTTATAAAGATTATCAAAAAAGTCAGGTAACGATTTGGTAACGGTGCTTATTGCTTTGCTTTTCAACGTGTTTCCGTTAGCTCATAGCAAATATAATAAAAATGAGTGAGAAATTCATTCAGCTTTTATAAAACCAAATGATGTTTGCTTATTTTAAAAAAGACGGCGTTAAATGCCGTCTTTTTTACTTTGCATAAACCTAAAAGTTTATATATATTTGCTATGACGGTGATAAATGCCGTTATAATTAAGATATGTAAACATGGCGTCTAATCCGAATAGAAGAAAATTACTAGAAGAGCTTGTGCCAGAAGGAATAATTGTTTCCAGAAAATGGTTAAAACAAGAGACAGGTCTTAGTAATCATGCTATCGATAATTTAGTAAAAAGCGAACAACTAAAGCTATTGTGGAAAGGCTTATATACTCGTGGTATAATTACACCAAATTGGCAAAGTATTGTATACGCTTTACAGCACATTTTACAAACTGATTTCATTATAGGCGGTCTGTTTGCGTTAGAATTGAGAGGTTTTTCACACTATCTTCCTAATTCAAAAAAAGTTACGGTACATTTATATGGTAATGATAGACTTCCTCTTTGGACAAAAGAAATTGTAAAAAACGATCTTTTTGTAAAACATACCCGAACAAGTTTATTTGCTAAAATGGATAAATCATTATCTGAAAAATATACCACCTCTATTCCATGGAAAGATAATATAGGTGTATTAAAAATGTCCACGCCTGAAAGAGCCTGTTTAGAAATGTTGGATATGGTTCCCCATGCCATATCTTTTGAACACGCAGATCAACTTATACAAGGTATGACTACATTGTCCCCAAGAGCGCTACAACCATTGTTGGAAATGTGCTCGAATATCAAGGTTAAACGTTTATTTCTATGGTTTGCTAAGCGTCATAATTATGTATGGTTTACTAAACTTAATCTAGAAAAAATAGATATAGGTTCTGGTAAAAGAGTAATTGAAAAAGGAGGTGAACTAGACAAAGATTATTTGATAACCGTTCCTAAAAATTTCGAAAATTAAAAAATGAAGAAAGACAGTATTTACTATAAACAGGTACAACTTTTAGTACGAGTATTACCACTACTAGATAGTGAAAAGTGTTTCGCTCTAAAAGGAGGAACAGCCATCAATTTATTTTTTAGAGAATTACCACGGTTGTCGGTGGATATTGACTTGCTATATCTTCCTTCTGAAGGACGTGAAGAGGCCTTGATTAATATTCGTGCAGCATTAACGCGTTTGAGTACCTTAATAAAGAAAACAATTCCAGAGATACGTATTCAAAATACTCACGAACAAAGCGATGCACTACGTCTGATTCTTCAGTTAGGAGATATTCGTATAAAAGTGGAATTATCTCCTGTAATCAGAGGGACTGTATTTCCAGAAGAGCGCATGGAGGTATGTGAAGTAGTAGAAAAAGAATTTGGTTATGCTGAAATCCAAGTTGCTTCGTTACCTGATTTATATGCTGGAAAAATTTGTGCAGCTTTGGATAGACAGCATCCTAGAGATTTGTTTGATGTGAAGTTTCTTTTAGAGAATGAAGGTTTTACTGAGGATCTTCGTAAAACATTTTTAATATTTCTCATAAGTCACCAACGACCTATGTCAGAACTATTAGCCCCACACAGAAAGGATATAAGGGATATCTATGTTTCTGAATTTGCAGATATGGCAGAAGTAAATATACCAATTGAAGAATTAGAGCAAACAAGAGAGCATCTTATCGATATTATCCATCAAAATATAACAGATAAAGAAAGAAAATTTCTACTATCCTTTAAAGACAGAAATCCCAATTGGGATTTATTGGGATTAGAAAACATAGATGAAGTTTCTAATTTACCTTCAGTTCAATGGAAACTAATGAATCTAAAAAATATGGATATTGTAAAGCATACAAAAGCTCTGGATAAATTGAAGACAGTTTTATATCCTATTAAAGAAGATAAAATTACGGATATATAACCCTCTACGTGTAATACAATTTATTATATTTACTACAACACTATAAATAATGGATGCCTTTAAAACTCACGAAAATGTAATATCTGATTACAAATCATATTTACAATCTTTTATTAATATCAAAGATCAAAAAATATCAGAGTACGTTAATAATTCAACGCTAGTTAATGATATTCTACCTGAACCACTTATACAGTTTAATCCTTCTTTTGAAAAAGGAAAATCTTTAGATGAACTAATTCAGGAAAACACAATACATCCAAGTCTTTCGAAAGCTTTAGGTTCATATCGGCTATATAAACATCAGGTTGAGGCAATTCAGATAGGTGTTCAAGATAAAGGATTCGTGGTAACTTCAGGTACAGGGTCGGGTAAATCTCTAACTTTTTTGGCTACTGTTTTTAATGATCTTTTTAAGAGAGGAACGGAAAAGAAAAAGGGAGTTAAAGCCATATTGGTTTATCCGATGAATGCCTTAATCAACTCTCAATACGAAGAGATTAAAAAATATGCTGATACCTATGGTGATGGTTTCCCTATCACATTCGCCCAATATACTGGACAAGAGTCTGGAAACATCAGAGAAGAAATAAAGAATGACCAACCAGATATTCTTTTAACCAATTATATGATGCTGGAGCTAATAATGACCAGACAGTCTGAAAAATGGTTAAGGGATTCAATGCTTAAAAATCTCAAATATATAATTTATGACGAGCTCCACACCTATAGAGGAAGGCAAGGAGCTGATGTAAGTTTATTAAATCGAAGAATTCAGGCTCTTTCGGAAAATGATCTAATTTTTATTGGTACTTCAGCAACTATGACTTCTCAAGGTTCTCCCGAAGAAAAAAAGAAAAAAGTAGCAGAGGTTGCAACACAGATATTTGGCAAAGAATTTCCGTCTGAATATGTTGTTAACGAATACCTTGAGCCTTGTACTGTCGCCAAACAGGTAAATCCTTTTCAATTAGCGAATGCTATACGAGTAGGTATTAATTCTAAAGGAACAGAAGAAGATTTTATTAGTAATGATCTGGCTAATTGGCTGGAGATGAATATTGCGTTAAAGTCTAATCACGATATATTAGAAAGAGGAAAGCCTTTAAGTATCGACCAGATTGCTGAGAAAATACATGATGAAACTTTTTTGTCGAAAGATGAAATACGAAGTACACTTTCTGATCTTTTAAAGTGGGCAGAAAGTATCAATGAAAACAACAGATTGAAAGGAACTCGTAAATCCTTTCTTCCTTTTCGTTTTCATCAGTTTATCTCCCAAACAGGATCGATATCAGTAACACTAGAACCAAGAAATACACGATATATAACTTCATCTGACGAGCCTTTCATTAAAATTGAAGGAAAAGAAAGAAAACTTTACCCGTTGCTTTTTTCTCGATATTCCGGTTATGAATTTCTTTGTGTTGAATTAGACACCTACGAAAGCCAACTTTTACCGGTTATCCCGAATAAAGAATTTGTAAATAAGAAGAAAGCAGAAGTCAATCAGAAAAACCCAGACATAGAGGATTTTAAGTTTGGATATATCATATTAGACGAAGGAGAAGATTTCTGGAATACAGATTTTCGTGATTTAGTGCCAGCCGAATGGTTGAACAAGCAAGGAAATGCATTGCTTCCCTATTATCAAATGTTAATGCCACATGAAATATATTTTAATAGTGACGGGCAGTTTTCTTTTGACCCAAAGTTCCCTATTAAAGGTTATTTCATTCCTTCGAAATTGAGAATTGACCCAACAGCACAAATTATTTATGAAGACAGTAAGACGAATGATTTTACCAAGCTTTCTAGATTAGGTTCAGAAGGTAGAAGTACTGCAACTTCTGTAATTTCTTATGCTGTGATTAACAGTTTAGCTGTACAGGGAGAAAAACTACAGGATCAAAAACTATTAAGTTTTACTGATAATAGACAAGACGCATCTTTACAGTCAGGACACTTTAATGATTTTTATACCACCGTTCGCTTGAGGTCAGCCCTCTATAAAGCTTTAAAAGAAAGTGAGAAGCCACTTGAAATACACGAAATAGCAGAATCTTTATATCAAAGCCTGAAATTAAAAGAAAAAGACTACGCGTTATATCCATCGCGAGATGAAGATTTTCCTGATGAAAGAAATATTGAAGCTCTTAAGGATTATCTGAAGTATAGAATATTTCAAGATTTGAAAAGGGGCTGGCGATATACATTGCCTAACCTAGAGCAGGTAGCACTTTTAGATATAGATTATAAAAACCTGAACAAACTTTCTGAATTAGATGATCGCTTTGATAAACTTGAGCTTTTAAGAAATATATCAAAAGAAAATCGAAAGGAGTTTTTAAAAAATATTTTGGATTATTTCAGAACTAATTTTGCGCTTGACCATAAATTCTTTAAAGATATAGCCAATATTGAAGAATTAATGAGAGACAGATTGCATCCTGATTCTGTGTGGTCTCTTGATTATAATGAAAAGTTGGATAAGCCTACCGAGATGGTAATTACAATACCTTCACCGAGACCAAAAGGAAAGTATATCGTTTCGATGGGACTTCGTTCTAATTTGGGTAAATATATCAATCGTTTTTTTATTGAAAACAGCTCTGGTTCTGAGAAGTTGAATAGAGAAGAATATCAGATATTTATGCAAGAATTACTAAACATTCTTGTCAATACCAATTTTCTTACAGTTGATCAAGATAAAAGAAATCCAGATCTACAGTATTATAAATTGAGAGCAGATCAATTATTATGGATAAAAGGAGATGGAGAAACATTAAAATTGGATCATACACGTTTGAATTTTCAAGCAGAATTACCTGAATTAACTCCCAATCTCTATTTCCAAAATTTGTATAAGACAGATTTTAACAAATTCAAAAAAGAACTGATAGCAAAAGAGCACACAGGACAAATTAACACATCACAAAGAATTGAAAGAGAGGACCAATTTAGAAAAGGAGATATCTCTACTTTGTATTGTTCGCCGACAATGGAATTAGGTATTGACATCGCTAATTTAAATATTGTACACATGCGAAACGTGCCTCCAAATGCAGCGAATTATGCCCAAAGAAGTGGACGTGCAGGAAGAGGGGGACAAACAGCTTTAGTTTTTACTTACTGCTCTACGATGTCTCCTCATGATGTGAATTATTTTAAGAATTCCGCAGAGATGGTTGCAGGAGTTGTACAGCCACCTAGGATTGACTTAATAAATGAAGAACTTATTATCACTCATCTGAATGCCTTTTTATTGATGAAATTGGAGATTAGTGAATTAAAAACTTCGGTGGCGGATGTTTTAGATTTATCCGATGAAAAAAATGTCTTTATAAAAAATGATATATTAAAAAGAATAGAACATCTAGTTTCTATCTCAAAAGATGACTTATTAATCGAATTTGAAAAAATAGCTTATTCTTTATTACCTGAGCTTAATAAAACCAATTGGTTTACTCAATTATGGATACTAGACAAGATCGAGAAATTTCCAAACCATTTTGCTTCATCATTTAAACGTTGGATCAGGATGTTTCAAAATGCTTGTACGCTTAGAAATAAAGCTCAGGCAATTTTGGATAATCATACTTACAAAGCGGATAGTACGGAAAGAAAAGAGGCTGCTAAACAAGAACGATTTGCGAGAAAGCAAATAGCTTTGCTGAAAAATGAAGAACAACAGAGTTCTAGCAATTCTGAGTTTTATGCATTCCGGTATCTTGCAGCTGAAGGATTTTTACCGGGCTATAATTTTACACGTCTTCCAGTTCGGGCTGTATTGGGTAAAAGTTATCGCGATGATGTAGAAGTTCTTTCAAGACCTCGCGCTTTAGCTTTATCTGAATTTGGACCGGCCAATACGGTTTATCATTCAGGAAGTAAATTCAGGATCAACCGAATGATGGTTCCGGATCTCGAAAATGCTACAGAAAAAATTCTTGTATCTAACAAAACAGGATATGCCTATTTTAATGATGAAATCAAGATAGCGAACATTGATCCTATTAGTAAAAGTCAATTGAAAGGAGATACTATTGAGCTGTTTTCGAACGTCGTAGAATTTTCCGAATGCGAAGGTATTCCTTTACAAAAAATCTCCTGTATTGAAGAGGAAAGAAGCCGATCTGGTTATGAAGTTTCATCTTATTTTAATTTTCCTCATGGAATTGAAAACGCAGAATCAGTTGTTTTAAAAAAAGGAGGCGAAAAATTACTCCAATTATATTTTAGTAAAACTGCTAATCTGGTAAAAGTCAATAAAAAAGCAAGAAGATCACCAAATGATGGTTTCAAGATTGACCAAAGAAATGGTGTTTGGGTGCAGGAAAGAAGCCTGAAAGATAACGATGAGTTACAACAGAATAGTAGAGAAATAATGCTCTATACCAAGGATACAGCTGATGTATTGTATATTCAACCTTTGGGCAATATCGGCACATCACCTGAGCAGGTTATTTCACTAAGTTATGCTTTAAAAAGAGGCATAGAAAAATTATTTCTTGTAGAAGAAAGTGAAATGGCGGTAAGCGTTATGGGAGATAAAGAAAAACCTAATATTCTTATTCATGAAGCATCCGAAGGCTCTCTTGGTATTCTTTCACAATTGATTTCTGATCCTGTGAAAATGAAGGAATGGTTTAAAATGAGTTATGAGATTCTTCATTTTGACTCAGAAACCAGAGAAGAAACGGAACAGGGTAAAGAATTGCCTCACGCTACTTATCAAGACTTGCTAAGTTATTATAACCAGATTTATCACAAACAACTAAATCGATACATAATTAAAGAAGTTTTAGAATATTTGATGGACTGTAATATTGAAATTGTTCAAGGGAATGAAAATGATCGAGATGAACAATATCGTTATTTGTTAGATGCGTATGATAAAAACAGTGGTACAGAATTGAAGCTGATAAAACACCTGTATGAAAATGGATATGCACTTCCTGATCGGGCACAATTAAATCTAGATAGTTATTACATTAATGCAGATTTTGTTTATAAAAACAGTTCTGGCTTTACATTAATCTTCTGTGATGGTTCCGTACACGACTTGGAAGAAGTTAAAAAACGCGATCAAATGATTGATCAGATATTAAAAGAAGGAGCTTATGATGTAATACGTTGGCATTACAAGGAAACTTTGGAAGAATTAATGACAAGACGAAAAGACATTTTTAGAAAAATAAGATAACCTGTCAGTAATTCACAGGTCAATAAAAAAGTAGGGATAAATAATGAACAATAAATATACTCCGGGAAACTTAGTACGATATAGAAATCGAGATTGGATGGTACTCCCATCTAATGAAGATCAGGTTATTTTGGTAAAACCACTTGGTGGTTCCGATGAGGAAACTACCGGTATTTTTATGCCTTTAGCAAAAGATGTCGAAGCTGTAGAAAAAGCCACCTTCAAAGAACCTACACCAAATCAGATCGGAAACTTTGAAACAGCGAAACTTCTGTATAATGCCTCCCGCCTTTCTTTAAGAAATGCCGCAGGTCCATTTAGAAGTATGGGAAAACTATCCTTTAGACCAAGATCGTATCAGGTTGTTCCATTAGTAATGGCACTAAAGCAGGATATTACGAGACTGTTGATCGCTGACGATGTTGGTATTGGAAAAACCATAGAAGCTTTACTCATTATCAAAGAGCTGATTGAAAGAGGCGAGATCAAAAGATTTGCAGTGATTTGTCCACCTCATTTGTGCGAACAATGGCAGCAGGAATTAAAAGACAAATTAGATATTGATGTGGAGATTATCCGTTCTAGTACAGCATCTCGTTTGGATCGTATGGTACCTGATGATCGCTCTGTTTTTTATCATATCCCATATCAGGTAATTTCGGTTGATTATATAAAAACAGATAAACGTAGAGGTATCTTTTTGAATGATTGCCCAGAATTAGTTGTGGTTGATGAAGCACATACCTGTACTTTGCCTAAAGGAGCATCTTCAAAAAATCAACAACAACGATATAACCTCATTCACGATATTGCTTTAAATAAAACTCGACATTTGATATTGCTTACTGCAACACCGCATAGTGGTAAGGATGAAGAGTTTCTTTCTCTTTTAGGCTTATTAAACCCAGCTTTCGAACGATTGAATTTTGAGAAACTTGAACAGGCTGACAGACGAAAAATTGCACAGTATTTTATCCAACGTAAGCGTGAAAATATCCGTAGATGGTTAAATGAAGACACGTTGTTTCCGGAAAGAGATTCTAAAGAGGTCGGTTTTATATTGTCAGAAGAAACTAAAGCCTTTTACAATGAATTAGTGGCATTTGCACGAGGAATTTCTGATGTTGAGACAGATAATGAAAATACAAGACTTTTGCGTTCCTGGGCAGCAATTGCCTTAATTAAAGGTGCTATGTCAAGTCCTGCTATGGCTAAAGAAATGTTGGAAAAACGTCAGGCAAAATTGACTGTGGAAAAAGAAATGACCGAAATTGCTCCAGATGCTGTGGAAGATACATTGTTTGAAGAAAATGATTTTGGAGTAGATTTTTCAAGATCTGATCTGTTGAATGCTGTTGATTATAAAACAGCAGAATTGGAGGGACTTACCAAATTATTAAAACGAGCAGAGTTTCTAAATGAACATGAAGAAACGGATCTTAAGATAAAACATACCATTGATCTGATTCGGAAATGGATAAAAGAAGGCTTTCAGCCGATCATTTTCTGTCATTATATTGCTACAGCAAAATATGTGGAAGAGAAACTAAAAGAAGCTCTTCCTATAAACGTATTGGTACAGGCTATTACTTCTGAACTCGCGGATGAACAGCGTAAAGAAGAAATTGAAAGAATGGGAGAACAGGAAAAAAGAGTTCTTGTAGCTACAGATTGTTTAAGTGAAGGAATCAATTTACAGGATCACTTTAATGCAGTGTTGCATTATGATCTTCCTTGGAATCCAAACAGAATAGAACAACGAGAAGGTAGAGTTGACCGTTTTGGGCAAGCTTCAAAGGATATTAAAACATATATGCTTTATGGAGAAAATAATCCTATGGATAAGTTTATTCTGGAGGTGCTAATTCGTAAGGTACGTGAAATTCAAAAAAGTATTGGAGTTACGATTCCTATAGGTGAAAATAATAAATCGTTGATGGCAGAACTTACGCAAAAGATTTTGAAAACTGCATCAGAAACCGAACAACTGACACTTTTTGCCGAAGATAAAATAAGAATTGATAACGAGTTGGAAATGGCGCGTAAAAAAGGAGAAAACTTACGTTCTATTTTCGCTCAGGAATCCGTAGATGCAGAAACAATTAAAAAAGATCTGCAAGAAGTAGATGAAGCTATTGGTGATCCGAAAGTCGTGGAGAGTTTTACTGTATTTGCTTTACAATCATTAGGAGCCTCAGTCACACCTGATTTTGAAGGGTATAAAATCCAGACAACGAATCTTCCTAAACATTTACAAGTTGCGTTGCTTTCAAAAACAGAACAACTAAAAGGAAAAACAGAAACTAAAATTGCTTTCATTTCACCTACACCTAAAAGCTATCAATATATTGGAAGAAATCATCGCTTTGTGGAGCAGCTTTGTCACTACATAGTAAGTAATGCGTTTGAAGAAAAAGGTAATTCCTACGGTTTGGCAAGAACCAGTGTGATACAGACCGAAAGCGTTCAAAGCAAAACAACATTAGTAATGTTCAGGGTTAGAAATGTAGTAAAAGAAGTACGTTCCCGAAATGAATCCGTGGCAGAAGAAATGTATCTGTGGGGATATACGGAAAGTGAGACTGGCTTACACCCTATTAATTTTGAACAATCACAGGAACTCTTGAACAAAGCTATCCCTTTGAGCAATATGTCAATTGAGCAACAACAGCAACTTCTGAAAATAGAACTAAATTCTTTTGACAATAAAAAAGATGCTTTTATAGAAATTGCAACAGAGCGTGCTGATAAATTGGTAGAGGCTCACGGACGATTTAAAACGTTAATTGGGGGGCGTAGTTATGAAAAGTCAACTCCTGTGCTTCCACCAGATGTAATGGGGGTTTACATTTTATTGCCAAAACCTAAAGATCTTTTTTAAACCATGAAATTAACAACAATTAATATACAGGGAAACATTTTTACCAGCGAAATTCTTGAAAAAATTCGTCAGGATGATATTAGTTTCCAAAAACCGCAAGACTTTGGATTAAAGCCTAGTGAACAAGTTCGTGATGAGGTAAGCAACGCTTGGAGCTTATTCAACACACATTGGCAAATCTTTAAACAAAAACGAAGCTCGTTTTCAGAAATTGATAAAGGAATTTCTGAAACCCGTAAATATTGGATTGTCCCGCTTCTCAATCTTTTGGGCTATCAGGTTGCGCTTTCCAATGCTGAAATTGTTAATGGAAAATCTTATGCAATCTCTCATAGAGCTTCCAATAAAGATGGTTTTCCCATACACATTGTGGGAAGTGAGCAATCAATGGATAAAAAGGCAGAGAGTGGACCCAGACTGTCTCCTCATTCATTGGTGCAGGAATACATTAATTCTACAGAATACATTTATGGCTTTGTTACCAATGGTAATCATTTTCGTGTATTGCGTGATGCTACACGACTTTCAAGACTAAGCTATCTGGAGTTCAATCTTGAGCAAATGATGGAAGAAGGTCACTATGCCGAATTTGCCATTTTCTACCGTTTATTACACGCTTCGCGTATCAACGATAAAAAGGAAGATGGAAAAGATGCTGTTCTTGAATATTATCACAACGAGGCTTTAGCTTCGGGATCACGTATTCGTGAGCGATTAAGTTTGGCTGTTGAGCATTCAATCCTAACGTTAGCAAATGGCTTACTTTTTCAACAGGAAAATGCTGAATTAAGAACTGCTTTTGAAGAAGGAACACTTTCCGCAAAAGATTACTATTTACATATCCTAAGATCTGTTTATCGCATATTATTTCTATTAGTCATTGAAGAGCGTAATCTGATATACAGAGATAATTTGACCGAAGAGGAAAAGAAACTCAAAGATATCTACTACCAGTATTATAGCATTCAGCGCCTCACTTTTCTAGTCAATAAAGCCGTTTATATTGATCCGAAAAAAACAGATCTCTGGCAATCATTAATGACAACATTCAGACTTTTTGAAGATAGACATTATGGTAAAGAATTGGGAATTGATGCACTAAGCTCTGGTATTTTTAATAGAAATGCTATTGAAAGCATCGAATCCACGGCATTGAATAATAAAGATGTATTGAATGTATTTAAGTCTTTAGTCACATTTGAAAATGAAAATAAACAAACCATTCGGGTCAATTATGCCGATTTAGATGTAGAAGAATTTGGTTCGGTGTATGAAGGATTATTAGAATTTGAGCCAGTAGTAGAAAATGCCGAATTTAGATTTAAACAGGGAGATGACCGGGCTTCATCAGGTTCACACTATACTCCTGAAGAGTTGGTTAAGCCGTTGATTATCCATTCTTTGGATCATGTGATTACTGACAAATTAAAAGAAACCGATCCCGAAAAAGCATTGTTGAGTATTACGGTATGTGATGTGGCTTGTGGAAGTGGGCATATTTTACTTTCCGCTGCCCGAAGAATTGGATTTGAACTCGCAAGAATAAGAAGTAATGAAGATCAGCCTACACCATCTGTTTTACGTATAGCAATTCGAGATGTAATTAAAAACTGCATTTACGGAGTCGATTTAAATCCCTTAGCTGTAGAACTATGTAAAGTAGCTTTGTGGTTGGAAGCGCATGATCCGGGTGAACCTTTAAATTTTTTAGATCACCATATTAAAAACGGTAATGCCATTGTAGGATTAGCAAATTATGAAGAACTACAAAATGGTATTGCCAGTGAAGCTTTTAAGTTCTTGTCTGGCGATGAAAAAACAATAGCTTCTGCTTTTAAGAAACGTAATGATGATGAGCGTAAACTGCAAATGAGTGAGCTTTTTGATCTGAATGCAGTAGATGGAGATTTTGTAGATGTTCAAAAGTCAATAGATCAGTTTAACCAAATGCCAGAGAAAACTTCTGAGCAGATTGAAAAGAAAGCTAAAGTTTATTACGATTTAACTAATGGAAAAAAATGGTTCAGACTCAAACAACTAGCAGACTTACAAGTAGCACAGTTCTTCATTCCCAAAACAACAGAAAACAAAGAAAAGCTAACTACACATAGCAAATACAAGACTTATCTGAATTCTGGCACTCAGATCTTAGACCGTGGTGCAAGTATGGCAATTGCGGAAAACAAAAAATTCTTCCATTGGTTTCTGGAGTTTCCGGAAGTTTTCCAGAAAGGAGGCTTTGATTGTATTTTAGGTAATCCTCCATTTTTAGGGGGGCAAAAGTTAAGCGGAAATTACGGAACAAATTTTCTTGAATATCTAAAATATACTTATAGACCGATAGGAGCAGTAGATTTAGTAACTTATTTTTTCAGAAGGATTTTTGATGTAATTAAAATAAAAGGATTTCAGTCGTTGATTTCTACCAACACCATTGCTCAAGGATCTGCTCGTGAAGGAGGTTTAGATGTTATCTGTTCAAGTAATGGAGTTATTAATCATGCCATTCGTTCGATGAAGTGGCCAGGGCAAGCTGCCGTTGAGGTTTCTTTGATTACGATCCATAAAGGTGAATGGAAAAATAGGTTTATTTTAGACAATAAATCGGTAGATAGAATTACATCTTATTTGGATGATTCCGAAGTGATAGGAAAACCTATGCCTTTATTATCGAATAAAGGAAAGAGTTTTCAGGGAAGTATTGTGTTAGGGAAAGGGTTTGTTTTATCTACTGAACAAGCCGAAAAACTAATAAAAAAAGATCCGCGAAATAAAGATGTAATTTTCCCATATTTAAACGGTGATGACCTAAACAATGACCCTGAACAAAAACCATCAAGATGGGTTATTAATTTCTTTGACTGGGATGAAGAAAAAGCGAAAACTTATCCTGACTGTTACGAGATTATTGAAAAGTTGGTTAAACCCGAAAGACAGCGATGGAAAAAAGACAATGAAGGCAATGAGCTTGTTGGTACATATGCATTAAGAAAACCATTACCTCAAAAGTGGTGGATATACGGTGAGAAAAGACCTGCTCTATATAATGCCATATCTGAGTTAGACCAGGTAATTGTGATTGCACAAGTATCTAAAACAACTGCATTTGCTTTTACCAAACCAAATAAAGTTCTGGACGCCAAATTAAATGTATTCGCTAGTAATTCTTTCATGATGTTTGCATTTTTACAATCAAATCTTCATATATATTGGGCGTGGAAATACTCCAGTACAATGAAATCTGATTTAAGTTATGCACCAACACAGGTCTTTGAAACTTTTCCTTTTCCAGAAGAAATTTCACCAGATATTAGAAATGAAGTTGAAGATTTAGGAAAGAATTATTACAATCTTAGAAAATTACTCATGTCCAAATATAAAATTGGCTTGACTCGATTTTATAATATATATCACTCTAGCGGAATACAAGAGGAAATAGATGTAAGAGATAAACATCTAATCCTACTAAATAAACATTTGATAAGAGTGCAAATTCATATTGAAACTAAAGAAATAGTTAGTGATTTTAGTAAATTTAGGAGAATTGCTATAGAACTGGATAAAACAATTATAAAATCATATAAATGGAGCGACATAGATTTAAATCACAATTTTTATGAGCTTGAATATCTGCCAGAAAATGATAGAATACGTTTTTCTGTTCATCCAGATGCACGTAAGGAAATATTAAAACGTTTATTGATACTCAATCATCAAAGTTACAAAAAGGAAGTATCTGAAGATTCAAAAAACATTAAGGCTAAACATAAAAAAACAGGTAATAAAAAGAAAGAAGACAATTTCCCGAAGTTATTTTAATCTTCGGGAAATAAATTAATATTTGAAACTTTTGGAGCTGATTTAGATCTCTTTTTAACAATATTTTTATCCAAAGTATCAGATTTAGATTGCTCAAGATTTAATAATAACAACCGCTTTAGAATTTCTTTTTTGGCAGTTGGTTGTATTGTAAATCTTATGCGATCTTTTTCAGGAAGATGATCTAGTTCATAAAAACTATGCTTTAAATCTATATCATTCCATTTATATAATTTAATGATTTCGGAATCAATAAGCTTGTATAGCTCTCTCAGTTGAATTATATCATCATATATTTTAGCTTTATTGTTAAGTTGAATATCATGGAATATATTTTGTAAATCTGTTAAACCTAATTGATAATGCTTCATTATTCTCAAACGAGCTATATGAAGTTCGTTTCCCAGACCATTTAACTCTTCCGACGTAACTGTCGGAAAGGGGAATGTCTCAAAAGCGTTCGTTCCAGAATACCGTAATGTAGAAACTCCCATTGTTGAACTATTTTTCCAAGCCCAGACATCATGGAAAGAAGAGTTTAATATTGCTAATTCTGAAAATGTACTAAGAGCAAATACAACAGTTGCCTCAGAAAAGACTATATTATTTTTGCAAATAGAAATTAGTAAATATTTGGCATGACGGTTTAATACCATTACCTGGTCTAACTCAGATATAGTAGCGTAGAGTTCTTTTCTAGGTCTTAAAAACTGCCACCATTTTTCTTTACCTCCTTTATCTTTCTGAATAAGACGTTCAGGTCTAACTAAACGTTCAACTATATCAAAGCAGTCTGGGTAGCTCCGAGCCTTCTCTTCCGACCAATCGAAAAAGTTAATCACCCATCGAGACGGCTCTTGAGTAGGGTTGTTATTAAGATCATCTCCATTCAAGTAAGGAAACAATACCTCTTTGTTTCGAGGATCTTTATTAATCAAAGCTAAAGCTTCTTCTGATGTTAATATAAATCCCTTTCCCAATACAATACTCCCCTGAAAACTCTTTCCTTTATTCGATAATAAAGGCATAGGTTTTCCTATCTCTCCAAATTCAGAATATAGTTGCTGGTTTTTACTGCTTTAAATCTGTGACTTTGCAGATTATGAATAAATTCACTTCACAAATACTTCAGGAACTATGAGCATACAAATAAGCTATCGCTTTGTAATAAAAAAAGAAAAGAACAAACAGGGATTATATCCAATTTATTTGAGAGCATTTTTAAAAGGAAAAAAAATTGAAACCGCCACACCGGTAGCCATTCCTTTGCGTGATTGGTCATTGAGAAATCAACGAGTAAAATCTCAAAATAAACATCATGAAAGATACAACATGATACTAGATGCAATAGATAAAAAATCCATCAAGTTATTGGTCGATAATTTTTTAAACGAAGAATACCCTCTTTCATTAGTACAGTTCAAAGACCGCTTACTTGCCTTAAATCATTATTCAGTAGAACAAAGTTTTACAGATTATATTCTTGGTTATTTAGAAGAAAATAAAACAAAATTCAAGATAGAAACTTGGTTCGGATATAAATCTCAGATTTCCAAGATGCTTAAATTCAGGAAAGAAATCCTCTTTTCAGATATCAACGAAAGATTTATAAATGATTACAGACAATATATGCTAAATACTTTAAGTAATAATGAAAATACAGCAAGTAAAAGTTTGAGAGTCCTTCGAACTTTTGTCAATATTTCTATGCGATTTGGTTATATAAAGACAAACCCGTTTCAATATACTTCGATAAAAAAAGTTGATGGAAAAAGAGATTTTCTCTCAATTGAAGAGTTAAATAAACTTACTGATTATTATTCAAAAGATAATTTTACCCAATCAATAGAAAGAGATATTCTTGGGTATTTTTTATTTGCTTGTTATACAGGACTTCGGTATTCTGATTTAAAAACCTTCTCAGCGGACTCAATAGTTGATAATTCTATACACCTCCGAATGCATAAAACAGGATATTTAGTAAATATTCCTCTTAGCAAGAAGGCAAAGATGTTTATTCCCGTTACGCCTTTTAATAACAATTGTGTATTTAGAATATATTGTAATAAAGTAACTAATAGAGTATTAAAAAAAATAGGCATAGAATTGAAACTAAATAAAAAACTTACTTGTCATGTTGCTAGACATACTTTTGCTACCGTATCTATTTCGCTTGGAATTCCGATAGAGGTAGTTAGTAAATTGTTAGGACATACCAGTATCAGAACAACGCAAGTTTATGCGAAAATTGTCGATACCGTCAAGATAAAGGAAATGCAGAAATGGGATAAATAAAACAAACAAATTTTAAATTCAAATAAAACCTTTATGATTATAAATTCATAAAGGTTTTATTTTCTAAATCCCTTACGTTTCTTTATCCGATTAGCAAACTGTTCTTCCTCGTAATCGTCTCCTTGTGCATCGGGTAGCAGGCTGAACACACTTAAATCAAAATTAGACGAATGTTCCTGTGAGAGAAACTCAAAGAGGTCTTTTGTTGGTAGATTATCCAATTCATTTGTTTTGGTAATAGGATTGTCCTGTATTTTCAATCTGGGTTTGTTTCCATTGTTCCACCAATCATTGAATACGTTTGCCGACAAGTTTCTGTCTAATTGTGAGCCGTTCCAAACGCTACGGCTTTCATGGTCGATAAAGGTTATACCGTAAATTCGTCCTTCGTTATTACGTCTTATAATCGTATTAATTCCTTGTTCAGTCAATTGCTTTTTAAAATCCGTTTCGTTACTTGTCGTATGAATGCCAAGTTCAACCGTGTTTTTCAGAACAGATCTCACAGAACTGGTTTTCAATTTCTCTTTGGACTGCTCAAAATGTTTTTGAAGCTGTGTTATTCCTGCATCTTTTCCGAAAAGTGATGCTTTGAAAGGATTGCTTGCCTTGTTGCCGTTTTCATCCAAAGCTAAATAGACCAATCCGTTTACAGGTTGTCCGTTCCGTTCGCCTTTTACTTCTTCTACTGTAATGTTGAAAAGTGATAGCAAAGCATTGTAGCTTCCCATAGTTGAAAGGCTGTAATACTTTGGCAGATGCCGTACTACCGAAGCAATCTGACTTTTGATATCGCCTTTGTGGTAATCCATAGGTTTGAAAACTTTATTGCCCTGCTTTTGCTCCTGCTTGGTCGCCTTTTGTAGATTATATTTCTGTTCTAAATCCCTACAGATTGCCATTGAGCGTGGATGGTCGTAATCATCGGGGATTTTCTTTCCGTCAATACCTACGCAGGTCGAAACGATATGAATATGCATTCGGTCAATGTCCGTATGCTTGAAAACAATATAAGGTTGACTGCCGTAACCCATACGCTCCATATACTCCAGTGCTATTTCCATAAACTGTTCATCGCTGACTTTATCCGCAGGATCGGGGTTCAGCGATATATGCCGTACTGTCTTTTCAGTTTTGATATTTGCTGATAAATACGGCTCAAAGCATTTGTTAAAATAGGCTACGGAATACTTGCCGTCAACTGTGTCAGGTATCTTGTTCAAGAACAGAACCGCTCCGTTTTCTTTATCTACTTTCTGTTGATTGTACAAAATCGCTCCATACATATTGCTTCCCTTTCCAATTTTTGCAATCATAACTTTACTCTTTTTTCAGATGTTTTTCTTCAAATTCTTGTGTCAAACGGATAACTTCTTTAGTAACTTGTACCAATTCTATGGTTTCCTTTTCCAATCTAAAAAGGTATGTTCCTGCTTTTTTCTCCGAAAAATTGCGGTACAATATCTTCACAATCTGATTGTAATTCGTTCCGATTGCTCGGAACTGACTAAAAAATCGCGTCAACTTTTCGTGATATTCTATTGCATCCATATCCATTTTCACGGTCTTTACCGTCTTTTGAAAGATACAGGCTGTAATAAAATGAGCAATTGCTTTCATTCTTGACTGGTCAAAGAGGGCAAGAAATTTGGCATTATCCTCCGCATTCAAATTGATGGAATATCGATGAACCGCAGGGTCAATCTTTGGTTTTCGTCCTGTTTTCCTAATCTGTTTTCTGTTTTTCTCTTCCATAATAATCCATTTTAGTTTTTAAACAAACGAGCGAGCGACTTTGGAGCCGTTTCCAGCCCCCCTGCAAGGGCAAGTGCTCTTGAGGTACGGAAATTTATTTCGAGGACCTCAAGAGATAACTTGCTCTGAACAGGAGTTCAGAAAAATCCGTTTTGCAAACGGATTGGAGTTAGCTGAAAAAGCTAATCGCTTTCGTTACAAAGTTCGATAAGACTATTTGAATAACAACAACTTACAATCACGCCAAACAAAGCCAATAAACGCCAAATACTACCACCTTTATGGGGGTTGGAATTGCCTTTATTTCCTTTGTAACTGGTTAGTTGGCTGATTGGTTATAACCTTAATTATGTAGCCAATCAGCATAAATCCCGACAGCAAATCTGCGTGATTGAATGCAGACCAATTACAGATTTTTGAGTTAATAAACTAGCTAATTAAAGGTATACATGTGTGTAGGTAGATATGTAGTTACATAGATACAACAGTATATACAGATGAATGCTTAGCTAGTCAAACAGCTAAATAGATTTAATATTAAAATTGAGAGATATGATATACGAAGAAAACAAAAAACAGCAACCCGAAAAAGAGGATTTTTCTATTGAAAATTTCCTAACTGATGAAAAGAAACAACCTTTGATGGAACAACAAGGAGTAACACATCAGAAAGACTTCGCCAAACCCAATGTGGATGAGGAAGCTATTATGCGTGTAATGGCAGGAGAAGAACCTGTTCAAATTGAGATGGAACATTCAAAGCCATCAGTCAACAATTCTAAAAAAGGCAGTTCCAAACCAAAAAAACTCAACAAAGATGACTACTGCGGACAATTCTTCAAAATTCCTACGACAACGGCAAGCAGAGGGAAATCAGTGTATGTACGGAAGGAACACCACGAAACTTTTAACAGGCTTACAAGTATTATGGGGATCGATAAGTTGACGATTTATGCGTATCTGGACAACATTATCGAATACCACTTTCAGGAGTTCGGGGAATTAATTAAGGAAATCTATAACGATAAGCATAAACCGTTGTTTTGATAACTATCCTTTGGTCAGGATGCGTAACTCCTTTTAAAATTGTTTTCAAAACAAAAAAACAGAAAAAAAAGAAAGCCATTTAATCAAGGCGGACAAGCGGAAAACCAAAAGGAAACGGAATAAGTCCCGAAGGGTGGCAGGGCAACTGAGCAACTCGGCGAAGCCACCTTATTTGCCCTGTCATTATGCCGTAAGCTTTTGGTCGGTCGGTGCGGTCGGTGTCCGCCTTACCTTTGCTACCTTTTTGTTCTTTTTTTGAGGGATTATTGTTTTAGAGATTTCTTAATAATTTTTATTGCCCAATCATAATGACTTGATGTTGCAGAAATAAGATATGATCCAAGTGAAGTTGTGCCTGTCCATTTGTATCTTTTCTTCTCAAATAATTCTTCATTGGTATGCTTTTCAATGATATTCTGAACATCAATATAAGATTTGTTAAGCAAGTGTTTAGCTTCTTTTAAAGTAACTCTTTGGTAGTCTTCCCAAATTTTTTTGTTCAGTTCAGGAGTATCTTTCCAAGTATAACCTTTGGCAGGCATTTCTGGTTTTTCGCCTTTCATTCCGACATTATACCAATTTACCATCATTAAATGCCAATGGTGTATGTGGGACAAAATATCTCGGATGTTCCTATTCATTGTGCCTTTTGGAAACTCTATGTTTTCATCAGCCATATTATTAATCAAGTCAAATAACTTATTGAAGTTGTCTCGACTTAATTTTATCAGTTCTTCTTTATTTGTCGGTCTGGACATTCTAGCTATTCGGTTAAACAGTTTATCTCAATTAATCATACAAATTTACACAAATCTCCTCCTGTTATAATTTCAAAGACATTGTTTTTTATACCGTCACGCTTTGCGTGAGGGATTGCAGTGGAAATCCTTTTTTTGTAGCGTAGCGGAACAAAAGATTGAAACAGAAAGCCCGACCCACTTGTATTTTTTGCGTAGTTTTTTTGCGTAGGAAAAAATGCAAAGGCACACGCTTAAAAACAACAATCCAAAGTTGGGATTATAGTCGAGTATTTGACATCTGAACGCCAAATGCTACCTCTGACGGCAACATTGGAATGACCTATGTAAATAGCGTTTATTTTCGAGGTTTAAATGATGCAGATATGGAAATAACAGTTTTAGACATTAAGATTTTAAAAGCATTGCATAGGGAAGTAAAGAAAGTTTCCAATCTAATTGCGGAAATGACCGCACCCTACAAAGCATTGCAACAGGCAACAAAATGGCTCGACCAACAGGAAGCCTGTCAACTACTGAACATTAGCAAAAGAACTTTGCAGACGTACAGGGCAAAGGGCATTCTTGGGGCAACGCAAATCAATCGGAAAACATATTTCAGATTATCCGAAGTGGAATTATTTATGCAGGGAGAGCGACCGTTAAAAAAGCAAAAGAAATGAAACAGATTGGAAATTCAAACGAGGATATGCTTGCTTTGCTCGAAGCTGTGGTAGGCATCAAAAATGAACTGCTGTATATCAGGGAATATTTTCATCCACTCTTAAAAGGGGAAATTTATCTGTCAGGCGAACAGGTTTGCAAGATGTTGCATATCAGCAAACGGACGTTGCAACAGTACAGAGATGACGGACTGATACCTTTTATCAAGCTCGAACGGAAAATCTTGTTTCGTGAAAGTGATATTGTAAAAGTATTGGAAGATAACTATCAGCGGTAGGCGATTACCTGAAACTGTAATCGTATCACTCAACTAAAGAAATAGCCCACTGATTTAAAATAGTGGGCTAAGTTATGTCAATACCATTCCATAATTTTTGTCTCGGCATTATTGATCTATTTTATTACTGTCCAATTGTCATAGCTTCTTCTTTTATTTCCATAGTATCCATTTCATCAAATGTCACACCATTGAGTTTATTTTTTAAGTCTGACAATATATTATTTACTCTACTCTCTATAAACAAATCAATTGCATTATCGGGTAAAGTTCCATTTCTTGCCCAATCTAAAATTTCACTTGATAGCAAATGAGAAGGCATAATCGCTTCAAACTCTGGCTTGTCATAATCCTGCATATATTCAAGTGGGTTTCTATTTGTAATATCAAGGTTCGTTATTTGTGTTAAGTAAGCAATATTCATCAAACTATCGCTTGTAATTTTGTTTCTATATTGGTTATTCAGTACATATTCTGAATTTGTCGGAAAAATATGATGAAGATTTGGTTTGTCCGATGTAAAGAAAAAATTTTGAACTAATACTTCTCTATCGCAATGTTTCCAATCTTTTGGCTGGACACTGGCATATAATGCTAAAACAGCTCTACTCATTCTACCTTTTGAACTATAAGTAGCTGAACGAAGTCTGTGTTTATCTATCAAGAACCTATCAAATAATACTATCTCATTGTTTTTACTTTTGTTCAGAAAATCAATATGTTGAGCTAGTTGTGTTGTATTGCTCAACAAATCATCATTATGGAAACTGTTAAACCAAAAATATTTTTTGAGTAAACCATAGTCTGGTGAACTGTTTTTATAAAAATATGCTGTAACTGTAAAGTAGAAATAACGAAATGGTATTAAATAAGGTGTTTTAATATGTAGGTGGTTTTCAAAAAAGTCAAAAGTTTTAAGCATTGCTTTTTTTGTTTCGCTCCATACTGCTAAAATATGTTCGGTTTTGATTTCATTTAGGTATCTGTCGGTAATGTTTCTTACACCACTATTAGGAACATTATGATTTATTATTACCGACAAAATTTGTAAATAATCAAGATCACTAATTTTTAAGAACTCACTATTGTTATGGTTTCTGAAATCGTCAATTAAATCACGAAGATAAAATCCATTATCTGCTAGTGCGGTTGCTGTTTGTTGTGTTGCAGGTTTAAAAGTCTTTGCAACAACAATATCAAATATGTTGAGAGGTTTGCCAGCTTGATTTATTCGCTCGAAAATTTGACAGACTTCAGAAACTTGAATACCTTTAACTTCAATAAATGAAATTCTATAGTTGTCAAGAACACCTTTGATTTTTGACAATTCGGCTAAAATATGATGGTTAAAATCCTGATTTACGGCTGTACTATTAAATACATTTGTTTGAACTGTTGTAAAGTTATTTTTTATGTCAATTAATTTGACGATTAAACCTTCATCAAATCTTTTTTTCTTTCCAATATTAGGTCTGATTTCGCCATTTCTGTCATCAATTTCACTCCAGAATAAGAAACGATTTCGATAGCTTTCATCATCTGTATCCCCCTCAATAGGAATAGTAAGATCAACATACAGAAGAGGGTTAAATCCTAATCGTCCTTCTATACTGCCACCATATAGAGAAGTCAGAAGGGAAGTTGTTCGTTGTTGCCCGTCCAGAATATATTGATACTCTGTTCGGCTAAAATTGGTATCTGTGATGTGGTGTCCACCAATTTGTCTATGATTTTGTAATTTTAAGTCCGTCTTCCAAATCAAAATACTACCCAACGGATAAAATTTATAAATACTGTCCCATAATTTCTTTACATTCTCTTGTTCCCATACAACATCTCTTTGGAATGTTGGAATTTGATAATTCTTAGCAATCAATTCATCAAGATAAGTTGTCAGCCCTTTGTTAGTTGGAAAAATTCTGTCTATATAATTCATTTTTTATAGTGTTTATTTTCTATACCACTAAAATACAAAAAAAGCCAATCTGTAAACATTGGCTTTTCTTAATTGATTTATGAATTTCAAAGTTGTGAAACAAAAGAGTGTTCTAATCCCTTAAATTTATGCGATACCTTTTGCATATCCTTACCAACTTTCTCGTTGAGTATCTTGGCGTAAATCTGCGTAGTAGCAATGTTTTTATGTCCTAACATTTTGCTCAAACTTTCTAGCGGAACACCTTCACTCAAAAACAATGTAGCGAAAGTATGACGTGCCAAATGAAAGGTTACTTTCTTTTCTTTAAGACAGTCAATAAGTCCAGATATTCTTTTTAGGCTGTCATTGCAGACGGTATTTGAGGGTACAGTAAAAACCCTGCCATCCTTTGACAATCCTGCATATTTTTCGATAATCATCTTGGGAATATCCAACAGCATCACGTTTGACGACGTTGCTGTTTTTTTCCTGCGTACAATAATCCATTGATTACCATCGAAAAACTCCTGAAGATTACTGTTTCTCAGTCCTTTTATATCCGAATAGGAAAGCCCTGTAAAGCAACTGAAAACAAACAGGTCTTTAACCAACTCGTCTTTCTTCTTCTCACAGTTGAATGTTACAAGCTGTTCCAATTCGTTCCGCAACAGATAACCTCTGTCTTTGTCCTTTTTGGTATTCTTGTACTCGCTGAACGGATTAAAAGCAAGATGCTTTCTGCTCATTGCCAATCGGCAAAGCGTAGTAAATCCAATCATATACAGCCAAATGGTGTTGTGTGTCAAACTTTGGTCATCACGTAGGTAGTAATCAAAGTCCTGTACAAAATCAGGAGTGAGGTCGTTGAATGATAAGTCAGAATAACCGTATTTTGTTAGTGCAAAATTTCGCAGGTGCATTAACAGTGTTTTATACTTACTTCGTGTTCCATTTACCCGAAGTCCGCTATTGACTTTTTTCTCATAATCGGAAAGGAACTGTTCATAGAACTTGAAAAAGGTCAGCTCTCCACTTTCCATACCGAGAAAGGCATTTTTTAGTTTAGAACTGTTTACAGCTCCCTCATTTTTCAGAATTTTGGAATAGCATTCCTCAATACCTGAACGGATTTTATCAAGCTTGCTATTTGTTTCTTGGGCTTCTCGGCTTTTACCTAAAACCCTGCCGTACTTCAGATCCCAATTTGTTGCGGAAATATCCAGTTTTGTACTGAATGCAGACTGTTTGCCGTTTACGGTAATCCTGCACATAACCGTAAATTTTCCGTTTTTCTTTGGGGCGTTCTTTTTAAGGTAAAACAATACCTTAAATGTTGATTTTTTTGTCGTTTCCATACTCACAATTCTTAATGATAAAATTAAACTTATGTGAGCTACGGAATAATATGAAAAACTACGCAAATAACTGAAAAACAGATTTTTAAATCGATTGTTTTCGATGTTTAAAAGTAACGTTTTAGTAACCTTACTTTTGCCAAACTTCGCTTTTTCCTGCTTTTTACCTCATTACCAAAAAATAAAAAAACGATTGTAAAACCTTTATTTACAGTCGTTTTCCCTGTTGTTAATCTTTGATGTATTTTTACTGAAAATTTATTTTAAAGTATACAATCTATGGGAACTTTACTTCAAACCATCAAGCAGGAGGTCAAAAACTGGTGGTTGTTGGTGTTAACTGGTATACTGTTCATTCTTACCGGTATTTTCACTTTTGCTTATCCTGTTAGCAGCTATCTTGCTTTAGCCATCTTCTTCGGTATTGCGATCCTGTTTGGAGGATTATTCAAAATATTTTTTGCCATAAGTAATAGCAACGAGATGACCGGTTGGGGCTGGACTTTAGCATCCGGTATTATCGATACGATTATTGGCGGCGTTCTTACTTGGAATCCCGCTGTATCTGCCGTGGTATTACCTTTTGTTATTGGGTTTTACATGGTTTTTGCCGGGGGCTCGTTAATTAGCTTAGGTACCGATGCCAAGGCAATAAAACTCAGTGGCGCCGGGTGGACGATCACGGGCGGGGTATTGACACTTTTGCTCGGTATTATTATTCTATTTTATCCCGCGGCAGGCGCTGCTACAGCAATTATGATCACTGGAGTCGCTTTCCTATTAACCGGTATCACTTATTGCCTGATCGGCTTCAGGTTAAAAGAGGTTAAGAAATTATTGAAGAACCTCACGCATCCACATCCACCGAATCACTCATCATCCTAAAGTTATTATATGTTGCATCT
Source organism: Chitinophaga caeni (assembly GCF_002557795.1). NCBI lineage: Bacteria > Pseudomonadati > Bacteroidota > Chitinophagia > Chitinophagales > Chitinophagaceae > Chitinophaga > Chitinophaga caeni. The sequence continues at coordinate 2,007,553 of NZ_CP023777.1, forward strand.
TATTGATATAGCAATTAAATGGGTAGGTATAAGTTCCTACCCATTTTGATTACATGTACATTAGGCTTCCCCGTATTAACGCAACCAGAGGATTTTGCCCGCTTTGCAAGGTCTGAAGATTTGATTAGCTTCATCGTAGTAGTACGTGCAGTTAGAGAAATGATCCCATTCGCATACGAAATCGTAACCTTCTACACCCGCAGGGTAATAATTACCATCACTAGCTAAATAATATTGCGGTAAACTGCTGCAAGGCGCCTTGGATGAAGTGGCTAGCGAAGCACTGATGCTGCCGCCAATTGCTAATACTAAGAATACAATCTTTAGTTTTTTCATAAGTTTTGATTTTGGATATTAGGTTAACCAATACTTTATCGAAAGTATGAATGGCTGCTGAAATAGGGTATCAGTGCGCTAAATCATTGTCAAGATATTATACGGGGATGGTACACCTATTTGCTCCCGCTAATGGATAATTCTCCGAATTTTGACCAACTTTCTTACATAATTTTCACTATCGTTTATTCCCAAATTATTGTAGAATTTACACCTGAAAAAATGTTATGATTACGTTTATTTAGTCCTTCCAATCACTTTATCGGAAAGACTTTTAAGACTTTTTTGCTAAAATTGATACACGGGTTGCACAATCGATATAGCAAAATGTTTTGTGTTTTGTTAAAATAGTATTATTTGTGGTTAAGTTATTATATAAAAAGTTCTTAAAAAAAATTGAAAACCTTTATGGTAAAGGGTTTTGGAAGATCATAGCATTGTCTATCAAAATCAAAGCATATGCCATTGTAGGGGCTTGGCCTACAAGCTATTTTTGAAAGCATATAGTTTATACCATTCGCGCGTCTAGGTATCATTTCTGAAAAACAACCAAAAAATTGCAATGGAACATCCCACTAATCAGTGGACGGGTGGTCGTGTGGGTAAAGTATGCCTGCGTGTGAGTATATGGCTATTGATGATGCTCGTCTATTTACCAAAATCGTTCGCACAAGAAGCTAATGCCAACCTGAAAATCACGGGTGTAGTGAAAGATTCTACCGGCATCGGTATTCCCGGAGCCAGTGTTTACCTTGCGGAGAATCGTAGCGTAGGTACCGCAACAGATCCCGAAGGTAAGTTCGTTTTATCAGCTCCAGCAGGGGCTAAAATCATCGTTACCTCCATAGGTTTCCAAGATCAGTTGTTTATTGCTACGGCTTCCAATCTTGCGCCTGTCATTATCCTGCATTCAAACGAAGGCCAGTTGTCGGAAGTTGTTATCACGGCTTTCGGGAAGAAGGAAAGGAAAGAGGCTGTAGTAGGCTCGGTTACCTCGGTTAGTCCCGGGCAATTGAAAATTCCTTCCAGTAACCTTACAAATGCGTTAGCCGGGCAGGTGGCCGGTATCGTTGCTTATCAAAGAAGCGGTCAACCGGGTTTAGACAACTCCTCTTTCTTTATCAGGGGCGTAACAACATTCGGGTATAAGCAAGACCCGCTAATATTAGTTGACAACGTAGAATTGACAGCCACGGATTTGGCCCGCTTGCAAGTTGATGATATCGCCACTTTCTCAATCCTGAAAGATGCCAGCGCTACGGCTTTATACGGTGCACGCGGCGCTAACGGGGTAATTTTAATTACCACTAAAGAAGGTGTTGAAGGGAAGGCGGCGGTCAATGTTCGCCTGGAGAATTCTATCTCGTCTCCCACTCAGAACCTGGCAATTGCCGATCCCGTTACTTACATGAAAATGTATAATGAAGCAATTACCACGCGCGATCCATTGGGCGTTCCCTTATTTACTCAGAATGATATATATAACCGCGAACAAACATTAGCTAATGCGCCCGGTAGCAATCCTTATGTGTACCCGGCAGTAGATTGGTTGGATGCTTTGTTTAAAAAACATACCAATAATCAAAGGATGAATACCAGCGTCAGTGGCGGTGGTAAAGTGGCGCGTTATTATATAGGTGGTTCTTACAATGTGGACAATGGAATATTGAAAGTAAGCCCGGTCAATAATTTCAACAACAACGTTAAACTTCAGAATTACCAGTTACGTTCGAATGTTAATATCAACATTACGCCGACTACAGAAGCGATCCTGAGATTGTCAGGAACTTTCGATGAATACAACGGCCCGATCACGGACGATGGTTCTTTTTCTTCAGACTTATACCAGAAAGCCCTTCATACGAGCCCGGTACTGTTCCCGGCGTATTTTCCGTTCACGGAAGCTTCGCCATATAATACTCATATCATGTTTGGGAACAGTACATTGGGCACGGAAAACAATAATATAGGCTTTTCCAATCCTTATGCCGATATGATGCGCGGATATAAAGAGTTTTCCCGCTCCAGGATGTCGGCTCAATTGGAGTTAAATCAAAAATTGGATTTCGTTTTGCCGGGCTTGAACTTCCGCGGGATATTCAGCACCAACCGCTATTCTTATTTCGATTTAACCCGGAAGTATGATCCGTTTTATTATACGGTAGACACTTACGATCGTATTTCGAATACTTATACATTAAGATGGATCAATGATCAACCGGGCCAAGCTTCGGAATACCTGAGTTTTGAAGATGGCTATAAAGACATCAATACTTACGTGTACTTCCAGGGCGTATTAGATTATAATAACAACTTTGGAAAGCATAATGTCAGCGGGGCCTTGATCGGTACACGCCAGCAAACTTTATATGCGAATGCCATTGATCCTGCCACGGGAGAATCCAGTTTGCAATATTCTTTACCGTACCGGAATATCGGTTTGTCTGGCAGGGCCACTTACTCCTATGACGGCCGCTACTTCTTGGAATTTAACTTCGGCTATAATGGCTCTGAAAGGTTTGCCGCGAAAAACAGGTTCGGTTTCTTCCCTACTATCGGCGGTTCCTGGATCGTTTCGCGTGAGAAGTTCTGGTCGAGCGAAGTTATTAATCGTTTGAAACTACGCGCCAGTCATGGTTTGGTGGGTAATGATGCTATCGGTTCCCAGCGTTTCTTCTACTTATCAAATGTGAACTTAGATGGCGGCAACCCTGCATATTTCGGCCAAAATAATGCGGTAAACCGCCCCGGTGTAAGCATTACTAATTATCCCAACGAGGATGTTACCTGGGAAACATCCCGTCAAACCAATATCGGCGTGGAAATGAAGTTGTTCAAGAGTCTGAACGTCATCGCGGAAGTATACAAACAACATCGCTACAATATCCTGATGGGCCGCTCTTCTATTCCTTCAACGATGGGTCTGGAGTCCGCCATCAGTGCAAATCTCGGTACCGCTGATTCGAAAGGGATCGATTTATCAGCCGACTATAGTAAAACTTTCAAAGGAGGTTTCTGGATGTCTGGAAGGGCCAACTTCACTTTCTCTCAAAACCGTTACGGTTTTTATGAACAACCGGCATACAAAGAGCCATGGCGTTTATTATCCGGTGAAAAAATCGGCGTTAGGTGGGGGTATATCGCGGAGCGCTTATTTGTGGATGATAAGGAAGCTGCATCTTCGCCCACACAAGTATTTTCAGCCGGAACGAACCCGCCCAAAGGTGGTGATATTAAATATCGCGACATGAATGGCGATGGGAAAATATCCGAAGCCGACCAGGTTTTCTTGGGCTTGCCTTCTACGCCTGAAATCGTATATGGCGCCGGTGTTTCGATGGGATATAAAGGCTTTGATCTCTCTGTTTTCTTCCAGGGCGTAGGCCGTACATCTTTCTTTATCGATCCTTCACAAGTGAGTCCTTTCTTAAACAACAGGCAGGTATTGCAAGCATTCGCAGATAGTTATTGGTCGGAAGAGAACCAGGATTTATACGCGAAGTATCCAAGGCTGGGTATTTCGACAACGGATATCACGAACAATTTGCAAACGAGCTCCTGGTGGATGCGCGATGGATCATTCGTTCGGTTGAAGTCGCTGGAGTTTGGCTATACTTTGCCCAAACGTTGGTTAACGACGATGCATTTAACGAACTGTAGGATTTATTTCAACGGTTTGAACTTGCTAACATTCAGCAAGTTCAAGGACTGGGATCCCGAGTTAGCATCCAATGGATTCAATTATCCATTGCAGAAAGTATTCAACATCGGGCTAAACGTGAACTTGTAAAACACTACGCATGAAATTATTAAAATATATAGTCGCTCTTTACTTGGTCTGCCAAGCAGCAGCATGTAAGGATTACCTGGATGTAACGCCGGATAACGTCGCAACACTGGATTATGCGTTCAGGAACAGGAATGAAACGGAAAACTACCTGTTCACTTGCTACTCTACCTTGCAGAATATGGCGGATGTGGTTGCCAACCCGGCATTCACGACATCGGGAGAGATTTACTTTCCTAATACACTTACCGAGGCAACACTAGGTGGTCGTGGTAATGAAGTCGGCTTCCATCTTATCCGCGGAACACAAACTACGGATCAGCCGGCATTGAATTATTGGGATGGGGAGAACCTGGGGCAGCCCTTATTTAAAGCGATCCGCAGGTGTAATATCTTGTTGGAAAATATTGATAAGCCCGCAGATCTTACACCGGCAGAAAAAAATCGTTGGATTGCAGAAACGAAGTTTCTCAAGGCTTATTATCATTTTTATTTATTGAGAATGTATGGCCCTATTCCTTTGATTAAGGAAAACTTGCCGATTAATGCCACGACGGAAGAAGTGCGGGTACACCGCTCCAGCATGGACGAAAGCTTTGATTATATCGTTTCCTTACTGGATGAAGCGATCCCTGCCTTGCCTGCCAAGATTCAAAATCCTACGCAGGAATTAGGTCGCATTACCAAGACTATTGCCTTGGCTGTAAAAGCCGAAGTACTGGTAACGAGGGCAAGTCCATTGTTCAACGGCAACCCGGATTATTCAGGTATCACTGGAAAAGACGGTAAAATTTTATTCCCGGCTAATTATGATGAAACGAAATGGAATGATGCCTTGGCAGCTTGTGATTCTGCCATCAGGGCTTGCGATGCTTTAGGCTTACATCTCTATAAATTTATTGCACCGGGAAACTTGCCGAGCCTGCCTACGGCATTGAAACAAGTGATGGATTTGAGAACAACCATTACCGAAAAATGGGAGTTGAACAGTGAAATCATCTGGGCCTTAAACCCCACTTTCGGTTATCAACATATGTCGATGCCCCGGTTAACAAGCGAGATGGTTCAAAACATGGGGGGAGCGCCCGGAAACTTTGCCGTGCCTTTATCTATGGCTGAACTATTTTATACAGATCACGGCTTACCGATGAATGAGGACAAGACTTATGATTTCCGCAACCGTTATGAATTGACAGAGGTGCCGGAGTCTGAAAAATACTTGCTGCATGCGGGTTATCAAACTGTAAAAATGCACTTGGGAAGGGAACCCCGTTTTTATGCCGACCTTTCATTCGATGGAAGTAATTTCTTCGGTAACGGCGTTACCAACCCGGAAGCTATGTTATACGTACAAGCTAGGGGCAGTAATTCCATTGCCGGCCCAAAGGATAACATCCGTGTTAACGTAACCGGTTATTGGCCTTCCAAGCTCGTGAATTATTTATCCGTTTTCGGTACGGAAGTAACAGGGGAAAATTTCAGGTTGCCGATCATCCGCTTGGCTGGCTTGTATTTACTATATGCAGAAGCATTAAATGAAGTCGGCGGCCCCACGGCGGAAGTGATGAAATATGTAGATCTCGTTCGCGAAAGAGCCGGGATACCCGGTTTAGCAAATGCTTATAACCAGTATGCCAGCAACCCCGGGAAGATCAACTCGAAGGAAGGTATGCGCGAAGTAATACATAGGGAAAGAAGGTTAGAGTTATGTTTTGAAGGCGGAATCGGTTGGGATTTGAGAAGGTGGAAATCGATGCAACAGGTATTGAGCAACCCGATCCAGGGCTGGAGCATCCAGGAAACGGATCCTAGCGGTTATTACCGCGCCAGGACATTGGCAATCCCGGTATTTGGTTTGAAAGATTACCTGTGGCCAATTAAGAATGACGCGTTGATCATTAATCCGAACCTTGTTCAAAATCCTTATTGGTAACCGTAAATGCATCTGATCATGAAATCATCATTCAAATATATTTTATCGCCACTAGGCATCCTGCTTGTTGCCGCGCTAAGCGTTGTGCAAATGTCCTGCGGGGAGAAAGATTCATTCAACGATATCGTTTCATCCGACAAGGCACAACCCGGCCCGGTAACGAAAGTGGAAGTCAATAATTATGCAGGTGGCGCTTTAATTTCGTACGATTTACCCGCCGCCGAGAATTTACTATACATATTAGCCGAATATAAGATCAATGATCGCGTAACCCGTCAAACGAAGGCGTCTTATTATGCTGATACTATCCGGGTAGATGGTTTCGAAAAGGAGCAACCGTACGAAGTGACGCTCTACGCGGTTTCTAGGGCGGAAGTCCGTTCTGAACCGGTTACCGTTACGGTAAACCCCGGGAAACCGGCTTACCTGGATGCTTATACCACCGTGGCCATGGAGCGCGATTTCGGTGGTGTAAACATCACCGTGCACAACCAATACAAGCAAGCCATCGGTGTGATCGTGATTACTGATAACCCAACAGAAGGTATCATGACGCCCGTAGAGCAATATTATACCCAGCTCGAGTATGTCAATTTCAGCGTCCGCGGATTTGATACAACCGCGCACAATTTCGGGGTGTACATTACGGACCGTTGGGGTAATATTTCCGATACCTTATTGGAAACCATTCACCCGATTTATGAAACATTGGTGCCTAAATCAGGATTCAGCGAATACCGCTTAAGTAGCGATTCGCCCTTAGGAGCTACGGGTTTAGGTTGGAATACGACACATCTTTGGGATGGCAGCACCGGTGAGCCGGGATGGCATACCGAATCGGGTACGGGCAAGCAATTGCAAGTATGCACCTTCGATATGGGCGCCACGGTAAAATTGAGCCGCTATAAAATTTGGGAACGGGGCGAAGGGTACGGGAATGATTATTCCTACGGTCATGGAAATCCAAAAACCTGGACCTTGTGGGGCTCCAATGTTGCCGCCCCGCAAGACGCAGATTTGCCGATTTCTTCCGAACCCGGAACCGTGGTAGGTGATTGGATCAACCTGGGCAATTTTGACTGCCCGCCACCGCCGTCCGGAAATCCACCGGGACAAACCAATGCGCAAGATCTGGCTTTCGTACAGGCAGGATTCGAATTTAATGTGCCATTGACGGCGCCGAAGGTGCGTTACATCCGCTTCGCGGTGAGCAGCACCTGGGGCAATACAGATTTTGCACACGTATTGGAACTTTCTTTCTGGGGAGATACGAATTAATTTTTCCCTATAACCGGATGCAGCTCCCCCTAATAGAGCTGCATCCAAAACTACAGTTATATGAACCGTAATATTCTTAAATATATTCTCCTATTTGCAGCCTTATGGCTGGTGATCGCTGCATGTGAGAAAGATGCCACTTCTTACCGCGATTATCTCGCCGGGGCAGAAAAAGTATATCCCGGTTTACCAAGTGGTATCACTACTGCTACCGGTAATTACCGTATTCAATTAACCTGGAAGCCGAGTCCGGATCCATCCATTTCACATTACAGGGTGTTCTGGAATAATGGGAAAGATTCGGTGCAGGTATCTCCTGGAAAACCGGTGAATGATAGTTTAGTTTCCGTTGTGATTCAAGGTTTGACAGAATACACTTATACATTCGTAATATATTCTTATGATGCAAAAGGAAACCGTTCTATACCAATTGAAGTAAGCAATGTAAAAGTTTATGGTGATAATTATAAGCAGGGATTAACGAACCGCTACCTCAATACAGCCGCACCGTATGTGCTGTTGGATCAGGGTATCGTACTGAATTTCTTGGATGCAGATACGATAAATGTCGGGACGAGTATCCGTTATACCACTAAGAATAACATGGATAGTACCGTCTCGATCACCGCTGATCAAAGTAGTATCATGCTGTTTAATTATTTGCCCGGCACAAAAGTGTATTTCCAGTCGGCATACATCCCCACTTATAATTCCATTGACACATTTTATACATCATACGAGGATTCATTAGCCAATATTATCAGTCCCTTGGACAAAAGTTTATTCAGCCCGGTCATTTTACCGAATGATGTAGGCTACTATGATAGTTATAATAACCTGACCCAATTGTGGAACGGTAATACGTCTCCGACCTCTTACCCGGATATTTATCATAGTGATGCATCGCATCCCTTGCCACATCATTTTACATTCGACTTGGGCAAAACTTACGGTTCATTGGCACAATTCGAGATCATCGGTAGGGACTGTTGTAACAACCCCGTTTCCTTTGAAATATGGGGTATTGATGATTTGACAAATGCTATTACCACGCTTCCCTCCAATGATCCGGGATGGAAAGATGAAGCCATCAGTAAAGGTTGGAAATTATTGAAAACAGTCAATAGAACAGATGATGGGGTAGCGCCGTATAAAATTTCTTTCGATGAAGATGTTCCGGCCGTTCGGTATATTCGGATCAGGATTTTAGCCGTGGCTAGTGGCGATGGTTATTTTAGTAATATCAGCGAATTAAGTTTCTGGAGTCGTTAAAAAGCGTTTCGTAAATAAAAAACCATAAAGTACAGTTAAATGGAACAACGTAAAATGGGAAGGTCCGCCCTTGTAGTGATCGCCTTGATGGTAGGATTATCATGGACCCCGGTGCAGTTGTTCGCGCAATCCGGCGCGAAAGCGAAACCGTTGCCACAGCTTCAACAAGATTTTATTGACCTGGCATTCGGTATGTTCATCCATTACAATATCCCGACATACATGGAAGATGATTGGGCCGATCCCGATGCATCTCCTGCCATCTTTAATCCCAAGCATCTCGATACCGATCAATGGGCTGATGCGGCAGTATCAGCACATATGAGCTACGGTTGCCTGACAACCAAGCACCACAGCGGTTTCGCGATATGGGACACTAAAACCACGGATTATAGCGTGATGCATAGTCCTTTGAAAAGGGATGTCGTTCGTGAATATGTAAACTCCTTCCGCAAAAAAGGCTTAAAGGTGATGTTGTATTTCTCTATCCTGGATACGCATCATAAAATAAGACCGGGCATGATTACGCCGGAAAAGATCCAGATGATTAAGGATCAATTGACGGAATTATTGTCCAATTACGGCGAGATTTACGCATTGATCATCGATGGTTGGGATGCGCCCTGGTCAAGGATTTCTTATGACGATGTCCCGTTCGAAGAACTATACCGCCTGATCAAATCCATCCAGCCGAATTGCTTGGTAATGGATTTAAATGCAGCTAAATATCCTTCCGAAGCATTGTTTTATACAGATATTAAATCTTATGAGCAAGGCGCCGGGCAGCATATCTCGAAAGAGCGTAATAAATTACCTGCATTGAGCTGCTTACCAATCCAGCAAAACTGGTTCTGGAAGCCAAGTTTCCCGGCAACACCGGTAAAAGATCCCGAACAATTAGTCAAAGAGAACTTGGTGCCTTTCAATAGCGCCTATTGCAACTTCATCCTCAACGTGGCGCCAAACCGTGATGGAAGGATCGATGACAATGCAATAGCAGCTTTGAAGAAAATCGGCGGGTTGTATAAAAGACCGGCCAGCTTGCCTAAGTTGCCAAAATTTGAAGCGCCGATTATTTCATCTAACCTCGCTAAAAACAAACCGGCAGATGCCAGTTGGAGCAATGACATGTGGATCATGGATTTTGGGACGGATGATGACTTCGGCACGAATTGGTTATCGCATCCAGGCGTTAAAAATCCTTGGTATGCAGTAGACCTGCAAAGGGAAAAGGGCTTTAACATGATCGTGATCACGGAGAGCCGCCCGAATGTGACCGACTATACTATCGAATATTTTCAGAATAATGCCTGGCATAAATTATTAGACGGTCATGAAACCGGCAGGATTAAAATCCACCGTTTCGACAGGGTGCATGCCCAGAAAGTGAGGCTGAAGTTTAACAAGTTTAAACAAGCGCCCGAATTAAGGGAACTAGGTGTTTACAATGAGCGTAGGTAAAACTACGCTCATTGAGCTAAAATTCTTTGCAAGCGGTATTGTTGGGGAGATAAGCCCATCAGTTTTTTAAACAGCCGGGAAAAGTAATAAGGATCATCATAGCCAACAGCCAGCGAAATATCCTTAATTTTTAGTTGAATGTTTAATAGCAACTGGCATGCCTTCTGGATTCTTAATTGGATTAAGTAATCGATAGGGGACATGCCGGTTGCTTTTTTGAATAGGGATGAAAAATGCGATGGGGATAAGTGGTACTTAGCCGCGAGATCATCAACCGTGATCCTTTCTTGCAAATTTTGCCTCATATGTAGGATGCTGTTGGTGATCGTATTTTGTTCTTCCGATTGCTGTTGGGCAATATGTTTTTGCGGGAATAGGAAAGTTGCTAAAAAGTAATGCAGGCAAAGGTTGGCATTCATCAAATTATCTTTGCTGTACCCCATTTCCAAGCTTTGGTACATGTTTTCCCAAGTCTTGATAGCCGGTTCGTTGAATGCAATATCTTGTGGACCATCCTTTATCGTGATACCCAGGCTCTTATTAAAATCTTCCATATCCGGCCCACTGAAATGCACCCAGTAAATGGTCCAAGGATCTTCCAAATCGGCGCCATAGCGCATGAATTGATCCGTTGCAGGTAAATGTATGAATTGATTGGCTGTAACCTCGTACTTTTTATTCCCTACCTGGTACCAACCCCTTCCGCGCAGGCAGTAAATAAGAATGTTATCTACGCAACCGTTTCTCCTTTCCCTGTAATGGAAAGCAGCTTTAGGAAAATACCCGATGTGGGTAATGTAAATCTTGTTTATAGCCGAGATGAAGTCGGTTAAATGGGAATAATCCCTGCCCGGTAGGCTGATAAGTTTTTGTCCTTCGAATCCATCTCTTCTTTTCATGCTGATCTTACTCATTGGAATAGGCATTTTGGTATGCATTACCGGCCTCCGATCTTGGAAAGCTTTCATCCATTCAATCAAGGAATATTGTACCTGTTTTACCGCTGAGTAGCATAATAATCCATCAAAGAAAAGATGGAATCCTTACATAAGAGAGCATGGAATGCTTGAATTCTTAGCGTTTGCTGTGAAGATTTTTTAAAGATACTCAAATTATGCTTGGGGAGATGGATAATTAGAGAAAAATGAGCTGACTTTGGGAAGTTTCTCTTTTTTGTTAAATTGTAACTATTAATTAGTTGCAATGAATTTCGTGTTTTGAGAGTAAGAGGGAACAGCTAATTGAAAGGTTATTATCTAAACCGGGAGATTTTACTTGGGATGGATTGGTTAAAGATCTTTCATCGTATGGTTATCATGAATTTAGACCCGGTAAAACCGGTGAATCCCGCAGGAAGTTTATCATCACGTCATTAATGTTCGTATCCCGATGGAACTGCATAAAAAAGCCGCAATTGCAGCTATTCAAAGAAATATTACTTTGAATGAATTCATAAAATAGCTGTTACATTCACCTTAAAGCATGAAAAGGAAATGCAAAATGAGCTGATGGAATTAGATTGTTAATCCTTACGCTTTGTCATTATGCAATGATTTCTCAATCGGATACCAATCACGCCACTTCCACTTATCAATAATTTTTAAAAAGTTGAAGGCAATTCGATTATATTGCCTTTCTATGCGCAGCTATTTATTCAAAACTATTCTCCTAATACTTATTGGGACTAGGATTGCCGTAGGGCAATCTTTCCCGGAGCATTTTGATATGAAGCCCGATTCAATCCGCGGGTATATTTGTTACAGGACAAATCAAGTCATAAATATTGATGGAAAGGGAACGGAAGCAATATGGGAAAAGGCGCCATGGACGGACTCTTACATAGATATTGAAGGCAGTAAGCGCCCCAAGCCCAAGTATACCACCAGGACGAAAATGCTGTGGGATGAACAATATCTTTACATCTTTGCAGAACTGGAAGAACCGCATATTTGGGCCAACCTCAGGAAGCATGATACGATTATATTTCATGACAACGATTTTGAAGTTTTTATTGATCCAACAGGTGATACGCATAACTATTTTGAAATAGAGATCAATGCTTTTAATACCGTGATGGATTTGTATATGTTTAAACCCTACAGGGTGGGCGGCACCGCCATGCTAAATTGGGATTGTAAAGGTTTGAAAACTGCCGTTCATGTAAATGGCACGATCAATAATCCTGCTGACCAGGATCATTCCTGGACGGTAGAAATGGCCATCCCGTTTTCTGCATTAGCGTTTTACCATAGGAGATCCGTTCCGGGTGATGGAAATATTTGGCGTATCAACTTTTCCAGGGTTGAGTGGGATGTGGATATTAAGGATGGGTTTTATTATAAACAAAAGAAACCTGAAAATAACTGGGTTTGGTCACCGATAGGAATTGTAAACATGCATGCGCCTGAAAAATGGGGCTTCTTGCAATTCAGCAAGGACGTTGCAGGAACATCCGGGAAAGTATTCAATCAACCCAAATATGCCAAGGCAGAGGCATTGACATGGGAAGTGTATTATAGGTTATATCAATATCACCGTTTACACGGAACTTATACGAATAGCTTGAAAGACCTGGAGTTTGAACCTAAAGATGCGCGGGTAATCATAGATTGTACAAACAACCTTTTTGATGTCAACCTGTTAATGGATGGCGTTAATTGTAATATCAACCAAGACGGAAAATTAATCACGCACCATGAATAAACGTAATTTTATCAAATCACTCGGCATTGGAAGCGTTGCTATGATGCAACCGGGAATCGCTACGCGATCATTTGCTCATGAAAAAAAGGCGGGGGAAGTTGCCCGGAAAGTGCAACACCGCGTTTGGATCAATCCGAATCACAAAGATGCGGCAGATGATGTAAGGAAGTTATACAAAACTTACAAAGAAGCCGGGATCGGTGTTATCTATTTTGAAGACGACAGCCCGATGCATTTCAAAATTGCTAAAGAGCTGGGTATCGAGGCGCACCGCTGGTTTTGGACGATGAACAGGAATGATAAAAATTTGATGGCGACCCAGCCCGGGTGTTACTCGCAAAGCAAAACCGGTGCTTCCTGTGCCACGAATCCACCATATGTAGATTATTACAGGTTTTTATGCCCGAATCAGCCCGGTACATTGAAGTATCTGAAAGAGCAGGTCAAGGAGATCGTTTCCAAGGATTACGTGGATGGTTTACACCTGGATTATATCCGTTTCGTAGATGTAATATTACCGGTCAACTTATGGAAAAAATACGGCATCGATCAATCGAGGGAGTTGCCTCAATACGATTTCTGCTATTGCCAAACTTGCCGCGATAAATATAAATCCATTTATGGAGTTGACCCGATGGATATGGAGCATCCGGATCAAAGTCCTTCCTGGCGTAAGTTTAGGTATGATAGTATCACCAATATTGTCAGTAATTTATCCAGGTTGGCCCATCAACATAAGAAGCCGATCACCGCGGCGGTATTCCCTACACCAGAAATTGCCAAGCGCATCGTTAGGCAAGATTGGGTAAACTGGCCGATGGATGGTATTTGCCCGATGATTTATCACGGTTTTTACAACGAAGGTGTCCGTTGGATCGGTGATGCCGTTGCCGAAGGTGTAAATGCTTTAAGCGGTAAATTTCCGTTGTACGCAGGTTTATTTTTGCCGGATTTCAAGAACGTGGGCGAGATCAAGGAAGGGGTGAAGCTGGCTTTGGATAACGGTGCGGCGGGTGTGTCGATTTTCGGGCAGTTGACGCCGGAGGTGCTCGGGGTGTTGAGGGAGACGGTGTGATTTTTACTAGTATAGGAACTCGATATTTATGGCAATAGGCGGGAATTTAAGACTTTAATTTAAAATAGATGTGTAAGATTCTCTTGGATGTGATGGGTTCGTCTCGCCTATTGCTAATTCACTTTAAATAGTTCCATTTTTATAAGTAAGAAGGTTTTTGGTAGTTATTATCTTTAATTAAGAATGACTTGATTTATTTATCATATAATGGTTTCGTCAAAACCAATTATTTGAACACTAAAATTTAGTAAGAAAAATGCATGTGTTCAGCAAAACACTACAGGGTTTTTATCATGATGATCAATAATCAATTGTATAGTCTATTTGTGTTGAGATCCTAGGAGTGTCACTGCTATTGATTTTTTTTAATGCAAAAGGGCTATCGTTTTTACTTACAGATATTTGTGTGAATAACTTTAAATGCCCGTAATTATTCCCGATTTCGTTTACGTTTAAACTAGCTTTAAAGCCTCTTTTAACCGGTCCGATTATTGTCTCCCAAGCTGAGCGGGTATTGATGGTAAAAGTGAATGCTTGATTGTTCTCAGCATTTAATATTACACTTAGCTTACCCCCAGTATAAATAGTAGAGCTATTAACTTCGTACTTTACATAATATTCATCGGAATTTAAGCTGTCTCCCTGGCTTTCTTTTTTACAGGAAATATTTAATATTGCACACGTGATTATGCATAATAATAGTTTATTCATTTCTACTATGTTTACTTTTGTTGGCTTAGCTTTTTATTTATAGCTGATATTGAAAAGATATAGGTTATATCACGGATCAATCTTTCATTAGTACTAGGAATGTAAAGTTAATCTAATATACAAATTATAATTAATTTTATGTGAAATTATTGAGCAGGTATAAAGGGACACGCATGGATGGAGAAGAGAGAAAATTTCCCCATAAAAAAAAGAGCCAAGGAACACCTTGACTCACTCACTGGTTTGACATACGTTTTAGCTGCAATTGCTATAATGTTAAGATACAAAAATTCCTGTGATGTAGGAATGAAATATTACGACGGTTCACGGCTTTGCGTAGTGGCGGCATTTTAGTACTGCCGTTGATTAGAATTACTATCGTTTAATTTAGCACAAATGTTCAATAGAAATCCGTCACCCGCCATTACGCAAAACCGTTGTTGGCGGTTCGGCTTCTTATTCAAAGTGCTTTTTTAGTTCGTCCGATTGAAATAGCAATTCCATTTCGCACATTGCTTTCTTTGGATTTTCATTGTCAAAGTTTCCAAGAGCAATAGAATTCGCCAAACCTGTCTTTAGGTTCGGTTTTAGTTTCAAATAAATGTCGTCATTTTGTTTCGTGAAGAACTTTTGTGTTTTTTCGTAATTCTTCAAGTGTTTTTTTAGTTCTGTTTCCGCACCTGAACAGTTGCTGAAATATTTTGATGTTTTTTCAAAATGAAGTAAAAACCAAAATTCAAGACAAGGATTATTCACAATTACAACAACATTCTCATAATTTTTAGTAAAGTCTGTTCTGTATTCTTCAAATGATTTAAGTGGTGATTTTTTCCCTTTTGGTGCTTCATTTTCTTCTTTGATAACAGTATCAAGGTCTATTATCCAAAAAACTTTTGTAAATTCTTTGTTTGCTAAATCACAAACCAAATTATATTGTTCTTCTACACTTTTTTTGTTGGGAATTTCTGGTTTTATGCTTACACGAATTTCCCGATCGTTCCTTTTTAACATTTGCAAATACCAAACTTCTGTTTCACCGTCCACTACGACAGCAAAAACAGGGTTTGTTTTGGGTGCTTTTATTTTGGGTATTCTCATAGGTCTAAATCAATGAAAGTGTCGCCCAAATTAGGTGTAGCACTTAGTTTACCACTTTTATATGCGTTTAATATGTTTGTTGTGTTGCGAACAACAGAACTGTCAAAATCAGTCAAAGAATAGAGTTCAGTAGAACAACTTTCTTGTTTGTCTGTGAACCATATTGCATCATTTCTAAAAATGTCTTTGTTGTCTAAAATTTCTCTATTGTGTGTTGTAGCAATGATTTGAGAATTTTTAGAATTCAAAAGGAAAGAAAGTAGAAAGTGTAGATACAAATCAGGGTGCAAAGAAGATTCTAACTCATCAATCGGAAAAGCTGTCGAGTTTTTTATTAGCAACGCTAATAAACCTGCAAAGCCGTAATAACGTCTTGTGCCTTGCGATTCAAATTCTAGTGGTAAATTATATTTAGTGTCGCTAACCGTATGTTCAAATTCAATATTTATAGCGGTTAGTTTCCCTTTTTGCTCTAATTCCTTAATTTTTTCGTTTGGTGCTTTAACCTGCTTTTTTAGAAATTCAATAAAGTCATCAGGAATGTCTTTTTCTTCTTCTTGGATAACAACGTCAGAAATATTGAAGTCCGCTTTTTTTATGATAGTAACTACATCAGATTTAGATATTTCTCTATCACTAATTCTTGTTGTTACAAATTCCTCTAATTCTGTTCTTGTGTAAATTAGCGGATTTAGATAAGCACCGAACCAATCAACAACTTCTTGCAATTCTTTGAAGTCAATATTTGTTTTCAAGTATCCACCAAGAACAGTATTGTTCCAAAGAGTATTAGCTTCAAGTGTTTTTTCAAAAACTTTGTCAGTGGTAATTTTACTGCCAAAAGTTATTTCAGTAAATTGATTTTCTAAATTGGTTTTTCTTTTGAAAAGATTGGCTTTGTGAGGATTGTAAAAATACAATTCCTCTGACACAATAGCTTTTTTGAAAAACTCAACTTCGTAAAAGTATTTAATCTCATTTTGAAAAAACTCTATTGAAATAATTGAATTTTCTTTGGGTGTGTTTGGGTCGAATAGAAACGGATTAAAATCTAACTCGTTATTTTTTTTTCTTTCAGGATTGATTACAATATCTCGCAAAAAATCAAGAGCTTTCAATATTGTCGTTTTTCCTGATGCATTTGCACCATAAATTAAGGCAAGTTTCAAAATTCTTTGTTCGCCAAATTTTACGATATAAGTATCTTCAAGGTGTGTTGACCTATCTGCTTCAAATGAAAGAGTTTGTTTCTCTTTTATTGAGCCAAAATTCTGAACACTGAAATTGATAATCATTTTTTGTTTCTTTCTTGTAAATTGACTGCAAATTTAAGGATAAAAACAACACAAAAGTTGCTTTTGTTTCAAAAAAATGTAATTCATTTACAAAATAAAGAGGTTTAATCGGTGTTTTGCCTTGTTTTTATAAAAAAGGTGGGAAGTGGGGGACTCGAACCCCCGCTCTCTACACTGAATTCAGATTACGATTAAAATTGTTCTCAATGTCTTATATTATGGAATATGGTTTCCTTTCTTCCCGCGAGAGCTATCCCAACTACTACACTTGTTACTTTTGTAATCATAGTTTTAAAGTTTTGAATTATTACCATTGTCGCCAATGAGAAGAAAGTCAATACTCCAACTAAGGATATTGCAAATTCAACTGTCAAAGTAACCTTTAAACTCAGTTTCTTCTGTTTCTTTTTCGGAAACTATATTTTCAATGAACACAGTCATTTTAAGCTGACCGCCAACTCTCAAATATACGCAATAACCTTCTATATGCAAGGATGCCAAGTGTCTTTCTGTTAACCTCAATAAATAGTTGTTTTTAAGTGCCTTGCTTTGGTATTATCAGATTTTATCTATTGCGTATTTTGTATAACTTTCTTAGATTTGCTTTGGCAGATAATACAAAATACGCAGTATGGAGGTTGTTGATTTTTCTGGTTTTGATTTTCGGGAAGGTAGACACAAAGGTGCCGCAGTTATTTGGATGGATTTCAAATATGACCGGGCAAAGATTGATTTGGTCAAATCGCTGAAAGGCAGGTGGAGCAGGTCTGAAAAGTGCTGGTATGTGCCGGACAAAACCCATTTCCGCACACTGCTCGGGATGGAAATCCCACCGGTTGGCAAAGGGGGATTGTCCAAATTGTCACTCGTGAATGCTCGGGAGTTGCAACGCATGAAAGAGGTATTGCAGATGAAAGCCTACAGCCCGTCGACCACAAAGACATACATGGTAGAATTTGCACAACTACTGTATATTTTGAAAGATGTGCCCGTTGATTCGCTCGGCTACGACCGTCTCCGTGCTTACATCCTTTATTGCATCAATACATTGAAGATTTCGGAAAGCCAGCTGCACAGCAGGCTCAACGCCATCAAATTCTATTTTGAACAGGTGCTCCATAAACCGGATTTCTTTGCCGAAATTCCACGGCCGAAGAAGCCATCCACTTTGCCAAAAATGCTGAGCCAAAAGGAAGTAAAACGGATATTCAACACGGTACAAAACCTGAAGCATTTGCTGATGCTGCAACTGTGCTACGGAATGGGATTGCGAGTAAGTGAGGTTGTCAATCTGAAAGTGAGTGACATCGACAGTGGACGGATGCAGGTACTCATCGAAGCGGACAAAGGAAAGAAAGACCGGTATGTACCGCTACCGTCCGCAGTGCTTGATTTGCTGCGGGAATATTATAAAGCGTACCATCCTAAAACTTGCCTTTTTGAAGGTCAGTACGGTGGGCGGTATTCCGTCCGCAGTGTCCAGGCGGTGTTCAAGAATGCGATGAAAGCCGCAAAGGTAAACAAGCCGATAGGGATACACGGTTTGCGGCATAGCTACGCCACGCATTTACTGGAATACGGCACGGACATGTCATTCATACAGCAGCTACTTGGTCACAATGACATCAAGACCACGATGCTTTATGCAAAAGTCGGCAACGCGCAACTGAATGCAATCAAAAGTCCGTTGGACAGGATGTTGTAGCTACAGATTTAAGGATTATCGCAATGGGATTAAATTACTTCAAAAGTAGAATGCGCTTCGATTTTTCCCCGCATCCGTTTGATGTGGGCAATATACTTGGTTTGAAAAGAGGGTATGGCAACAACCATTTCCTTGATCCGATAATTGCCCTTTAGAATCTTTATAAACGTAAAGATGCTGCGCCGCTCAAATCAACCATCTACCCATAAAAAAAGAGCCAAGGAACACCTTGACTCTCTATTTTGTACCGCGTACGGGAATCGAACCCGTGATTCCTCCGTGAAAGAGAGGCGTCTTAACCCCTTGACCAACGCGGCGTCGATCAATTCGTTTGATATTTTTCGAACGTAGAGCCGGGGCATGCCTTGGCTCTACGTTCCCCATTCTGTACCGCGTACGGGAATCGAACCCGTGATTCCTCCGTGAAAGAGAGGCGTCTTAACCCCTTGACCAACGCGGCGTCGATCAATTTATTTGAAATTTTTTCGAACGTAGAGCCAAGGTATGCCTTAACTCTACGTCTCCATTCTGTACCGCGTACGGGAATCGAACCCGTGATTCCTCCGTGAAAGAGAGGCGTCTTAACCCCTTGACCAACGCGGCGGTTTGATTATGGGATTGCAAAGGTAATACTCTATCCGATATTTCCAAAAAAAAATCTGTTTACAGAAATTTCTATTGATTTATCGCGGGTTTGCTTGTAAATTCGCTACTCAATTTTTTCAAATCAAATCACAGTGTAAAATGGGAACTTCTCTTAAAATTGGTATTAACGGTTTCGGCCGTATCGGTCGTTTGGTGTTTCGCCAAATCTATAACATGCCAGGTATCGACGTGGTAGCCATCAACGACTTGACTAGCCCTAAACAATTAGCGCACTTGCTGAAGTATGACTCAGCCCAAGGTCGATTTGAATCAGAAGTAAAGCATACTGATAAGTCTATCATCGTAAATGGTGAAGAAGTAAACATATATGCACAAAAAGATCCTTCGCAAATTCCTTGGAAAGAACATGGTATCGATGTCGTGATCGAATGTACCGGCTTCTTCGCTGACAAAGATAAAGCTATGGCGCACATTACCGCTGGTGCTAAAAGGGTCGTAATCTCCGCTCCTGCCACCGGTGACCTGAAAACGGTTGTTTTCAATGTAAACCACTCTATCCTCGATGGTAGCGAACAAGTAATCTCTTGCGCTTCTTGTACTACTAACTGCCTTGCGCCGATGGCTCAAGTGCTGGATGACAAATTCGGTATCGAAGTTGGTACTATGACTACTGTTCACGCTTATACTAACGACCAAAACACCCTGGATGCTCCACATCCTAAAGGTGACTTGCGCCGTGCCCGCGCTGCTGCTGCGAACATCGTTCCGAACAGCACCGGTGCCGCTAAAGCGATCGGCTTAGTATTACCTAGCTTGAAAGGTAAATTGGACGGTAATGCTCAAAGGGTGCCTACAATCACCGGTTCTTTAACCGAGTTGACTTGTATCCTGAAAGCTAAAGTTACTACCGAAGAAGTGAATGCTGCTATGAAAGCTGCTTCTAACGAGTCTTTCGGTTACAATGAAGATGACATCGTAAGCAGCGATATCATCGGTATCCGTTTCGGTTCCTTGTTCGATTCTACCCAAACAAAAGTGTTGACCGTAGGTGACAAACAATTGGTGAAAACTGTTAGCTGGTATGACAACGAAATGAGCTATGTATCTCAATTGGTACGTACAGTTCATTATTTCGCTGGCTTGATCCAGAAATAATATTTATTCTTGCGAGGTAAGGTGCCGTTTCCACCGGTACCTTACTCCTTCATACACCACCGCGCAAACACCTTTTCCTGGAGCTACGCCAACCTCTTTACCTGCGTAATCCTCCCGGAGGATGGCGATTCCGCGGTTTTTTGTATTCATGTTATAAACTGGTAAACGTTATTTTATGAGCCAATTCTCCAGCTACAACTTCAATGGCCAGAAAGCACTGGTTCGCGTTGACTTCAACGTACCTCTCAACGAGCAATTCGAGATTACCGACGATACCCGCATGCGTGCTGCTATTCCCACCATCCAAAAAATATTGAAAGATGGCGGCGCCGTTATCCTGATGTCTCATCTTGGCAGGCCGAAAGAAGGTCCTACCGATAAATACTCATTAAAACACCTCGTTAATCACCTGCAATCCTTGTTGGGCGGCGTTAACGTGAAATTTGCTACGGATTGTACCGGTGAGCCCGCAACTGCTGCTGCCTCCGATTTAAAACCAGGGGAAGTGCTACTGTTGGAAAACTTGCGTTTCCACAAGCAGGAAGAAAAAGGCGATCGCGATTTTGCACAACAATTATCCACATTGGGTGATGTGTATGTGAATGACGCCTTTGGTACTGCTCACCGTGCCCATGCTTCCACGGCTATCGTGGCAGAGTTTTTCCCTGCTGATAAAAGGATGTTCGGCCTTTTGATGGAAGCGGAAGTGAACAATGCCGAAAAGGTATTACACAATGCGGAAAAGCCTTTTACTGCTATCCTGGGTGGCGCCAAGGTAAGCGATAAGATACTTATCATAGAAAACCTGATGGAACGCGCCAATAACATCATTATCGGCGGTGGTATGGCATATACTTTCTTTAAAGCAATGGGGCACGAAATCGGGAGTTCCCTTTGCGAACCGGATAAGTTGGATTTGGCCACGGCTTTAATTGAGAAGGCAAAATCAAAAGGCGTCAACCTGTTATTACCGGTTGACTCTGTTGCTGCCGATAAGTTTGCTGCTGATGCGAATACGCAAGTGGTAGATAACACGAACATCCCGGCCGGTTGGATGGGTTTGGATATCGGTCCTAAGTCCGTTGCTGCTTTCAGTGATGTGATCGCTCATTCCAAAACGATCTTATGGAATGGCCCGATGGGAGTATTTGAAATGGAGGCTTTCCAAGCAGGGACCAAGGCTGTAGCAGAAGCTATCGTAGCTGCAACTGCCAAGGGAGCTTTCTCACTGGTTGGTGGTGGTGACTCCGTTGCCGCCGTTAATAAATTTGGCTTTGCGGAGAAGGTAAGTTACGTGTCAACCGGTGGTGGTGCAATGTTGGAATATTTCGAAGGGAAAACCTTGCCGGGCATCGCCGCTATTAAAGGTTAATGCATTTTAAGCAACGTATCACTTAAGGGTGATTCGGTATATGATTTCATTACGGTCGATCGCATCCTGGTCGACCGTTTTTTTTGAAGGCCCCGCGCTCTTTTTACTTTTCAAGCCAATAGTATTCGAACCAAATCGAATACCAATAAAAAAAACCATCCCGGGGGATGGCTTTTTTCCCAATTAAAAAGAAATTACTTCCTGCAATTATTTACTTAACGCCGCAAAATGTTGATGAAAGTACGGTATTGTTTCGATGCCTTTATAGTAGTTGGCCAAATCGAATTTTTCATTCGGTGAATGCAGGTTATCGCTATCCAGTCCGAAGCCGAGTAATACGGTCTTGAGACCTAAGATTTTCTCGAACAAGGCCACGATCGGGATACTACCGCCACCCCTTACCGGGATTGGGTCTTTGCCGAATGTGGATACGATGGCTTGGCTTGCTGCTTTGTAGGCAATATGATCCGTTGGTGTTACATACGGGCTACCACCATGGTGCGCGGTAACTTTTACTTGTACGGAGGCCGGTGCAATTTTCTCGAAATGTGTTTTGAACAAATCTGAAATTTTCACCCAGTCTTGGTTAGGCACCAAGCGCATAGAGATTTTTGCATGTGCTTTGGAAGGCAACACGGTTTTGGCTCCTTCGCCGGTGTATCCACCCCAGATACCGTTTACTTCGCAAGTAGGACGGATGCCTGTACGTTCGATGGTGGTATAACCTTTTTCTCCCCACAATTCTTTCACACCGAGGTCTTTTTTATATGCTTCCTCGTCAAAAGGGGCTTTGTTTAATGCTTCTCTTTCCGCTGCCGACAGGTCTATTACATCATCGTAAAAACCCGGGATGGTGATATGATTATTTTCATCATGTAATGAAGCAATCATCTTCGCCAGGATGGTAGCAGGATTCGCTACAGCGCCACCGTATACGCCGCTGTGCAAGTCGCGGTTGGGGCCAGTAACTTCTACTTCCATGTAAGATAAGCCACGTAAACCGGTGTCGATAGAAGGATTTTCAAGGCTGATCATCGAAGTATCAGAGATTAATACTACATCGGCTTCCAGGCGTTCTTTATTTTCTTCCAAGAATTTACCAAGATTGTTAGAGCCTACTTCTTCTTCACCTTCAATCATAAATTTTACATTGCAAGGCAAGGTATTGGTGGCAGACATGGTTTCGAATGCTTTCACATGCATATAGAATTGCCCCTTATCATCAGCGCTACCGCGTGCGAATATTTTCCCATCCTTGATTACAGGCTCAAACGGCCCGCTATGCCAAAGCTCTAACGGATCAGGAGGTTGCACGTCGTAGTGGCCATAAACCAATACAGTAGGTAGGGCCGGGTCAATCATCTTTTCGCCATAAACAATCGGGTGACCGGCGGTCGGGCATACTTCCACGTTATCTGCACCGGCTTTAATCAATTGTTCTTTAACGGCTTCCGCGCAGCGTTTGGTGTCGTTGTTGTAACGGGAGTCTGCGCTGATAGAAGGAATGCGTAAAAGTTCCAGCAATTCTTCCAAGAAGCGCTCCTTGTGTTGCGCTTGGTATTCTTTCCAAACTTGCATGTTGCTAATATTAATCGTTCACGAATGAGTGCAATTTAACGGAAATTAAAAAACTCATCGATGAATCGGGGCTAAATTTTGCAGAATATTGGCTTAGGAGATCAGTTTTTGGCGCAAAAGGAACTCTAATTTCTCATTTACGTCCAACAGCTTCTCCGTCAATTCCCGGTTTTCTTTGCGGAGCGCATATACTTCGTATGCTTTTTCAATATTGTGTTTCAGCTCATCTTCATTCCAAGGTTTGGAGAAATATTTATACACCTGTCCCTTGTTGATGGCATCGATCACCGCATTGATATCCGCGTAACCCGTTAAAAGTATCCTGATGGGTTCAGGATATTTTTCAAGTATGGATTCGAAAAACTCGATCCCCGTTAATTTAGGCATCCGTTGATCAGAAATGATGATATGAAACTCGTTTTCTTCGAGAAGTTTATAGGCTTCTTCGGCAGATTCTGCCGTTAAAACCGTGTAAATTCTCCTGAAAGAAGCTTTAAATGCATTCAAATTATGAACTTCATCATCAATATACAGGATGCGAATATGTTGAGCGCTCATGAAAAAAAGAGGTAGACTTACTTTAAGTTAATTAAAATTTTTGAGTCTAAAAAACAATGAATTACAATTCATTGTTATACTCATGGGCCAGGCAATGGTGAACTAAGTTGACAATGTGTGTTCGCTATTATACACCCAAATGTACGTAAACGTTAGCGTATTCGGTACGTATATTACGAGTAATATTGTACAATAAGTGCATCTTTTTTTATTCCCAGCACGTTATCGAATAGCAAGTTAATATTATAGTTATAGTTTATGTGTGTTATTTATGTTGATTTTTCTGTAATTTCAATGGATTGATTCTTTGAAACTAACAACATTTAAATTTAAATTAAACATATGAAAGGTGGAATTATTGCACTTGTTATACTAGTGCTGCTCGGTTTCTATAGCTGTAGCAAGTATAATAGCTTGGTAAAGTTGGATGAGAACGTGAAAAACAAATGGGGGTTGGTAGAAGCTCAATACCAAAGAAGGGCGGACTTGATCGATAACCTGGTGGCGACTGTAAAAGGTGCGGCTAACTTCGAACAGTCTACATTGACCCAGGTGGTCGAAGCTAGGGCAAACGCTACCAAGGTGCAAATCAATGCCGATGATTTGACGCCGGAAAAGATCGCGCAGTTCCAACAGGCGCAAGGTGCATTATCACAGTCATTAGGTCGCTTATTAGCCGTGGCGGAATCTTACCCTACCTTGCAATCGGTTCAGAACTTCCGTGACCTGCAAGCCCAGATCGAGGGCACTGAAAACAGGATTGCAACCGTGAGAAGCGATTTTAATAATTCTGTTCGTGATTATAACCGCGCTGTAAGGGTATTCCCTACCAATATCATAGCAGGTATGTTCGGCTTGAAGGAAAAAGGATACTTCGCTTCCGATCCGGGTGCTGAAAAAGCGCCTAAAGTTGACTTTGGTAATTAATAAATTATTCAATCATACATTGCGAGGAAGGGACTCTATTCTAAATAGCTTCCCTTCCTCGTGCTTTTTGATTCAAATCTTTTTATGCTATGGGAATGCTTCCATTCAAAAAGAAACCCATTTTTAACGAAGATCAGCAAGCGAAGATCGTCCAGGCCATACGCGTGGCCGAAAGGTTAACTTCCGGGGAGATAAGGGTTTACGTAGAAAATCATTGTAAATACGTTGATCCCATGGATCGTGCCCGGGAAATATTCGCTAACCTCAATATGCATGAAACCAAGAACCGTAATGGCGTGTTACTTTATCTAGCGATGTTGGATCACCAGTTTGCTATTTTCGGGGATCATGGTATACATGATAAGGTAGGCCAAACTTATTGGGAACATGAGGCTAACTTGTTGTTAAATTATTTGTCGCAAGGAAAAGAGATCGAAGGTATCGCTAGCTGTATTATGGAAATTGGCGAATCCTTGCGGGTGCATTTTCCCTACGATAATGATTCGGATGTTAACGAGCTTCCGGATGATATCATCTTCGGATGATTATTACATAATATTGTAAGGCCTAGCTTTTTACAATCGACTATTAATTAAGATGATGAAGATATTTAGAAGACTTAGCTTATGTCTGTTATTGCTTAGCTGGATAATCCCGGTATTAGCTCAAGATATTCCCGTACCACCGGCTCCCAACCCGCGGATGTTTATGAATGACTTCGCCGGTATGTTGACGAAAGCCCAGGATGATGACCTGGAAACAAAATTGGCTGCTTATGAAGACAGTACCTCGACCGAGATCGTAATTGTTACTTTGAAAACATTGAACGGTTATGATATCTCGCAAGTAGGGCTCGGGATTCTTAGGGGATGGGGCATCGGTAAAAAGGATAGGAATAATGGTCTTTTAATTCTAGTTGCTGAAGAAGAAAGGCGCATACGTATCGAGACAGGGATGGGTATGGAAGGTGCGATACCGGATGCGATCGCTAACAGGATTATCGATAACGTGATCCAACCTAATTTCCGGGAAGGGAAATATTACGAAGGACTCGACCAGGCGGTTGATTTAATCATCAAGGCTGCGGCCGGGGAATATCAAGGGATTCCCAAGAAGAAGAAAGGAAGTGGTAGCGGCGCCGAATTTTTAATTCTATTGGTAGTGATTATTATCGTCATCGCTTTATCTAACCGCAAAGGCGGTGGTGGCGGTGGTACCTTTAGCAGGAGAGGATGGATCGGCCCGGTAATAGGAGGTGGATTAGGCGGCTTCGGCGGCGGTGGTGGTTTCGGTGGTGGCGGCTTCGGTGGCGGCGGTGGCTTCGGCGGAGGATCAGGAATAGGTGGTGGCGCGAGCGGTAGCTGGTAAACACCCTGCCGGTAATATGTATTTAGGTCCATTGAAAAATGTATTGCCATGGGATACTTACATGTGTTAAATGGGGATGCTGCAATTCCATTATTCCGGGATTCCGGGATTGAAGGGGATATTATTGTTTGCAGGGAAATCATGTGCGAAGGGAAAGTTCCGCGGACTGACATAATAACGCAATTCTTTGAAGAAAGGGTGTTGCAAGTGGAAAAAGCTTACGGGATCGACGCGCAAACCTATAAAACGCGTGTCGTGGAAGAACTTGGAAAACTTAGCACTGCATCAGATTACGAGGAAGTGATACTTTGGTTCGACTGCGATCTCTTTTGCCAGGTGAACTTATTATTCATCATATTTTATTTATCTACATTACCCGGCAAGGCACGGAAAATTAGCTGTATACAAAGCGAGGCGGAAGCGCCTATCCCTAATTATAAAGGCTTCGGTGTTTTACACGCATCCATGCTGACACGTTTATTTGAACGCCGTATAACTTTACAACAAGCCGATTTTGATTTGGCACATAAAGCTTGGGAAGCCTACCGTGGCCCTGATCCCTTGGAGATAGAGAAACTGGTAAAAGCTAAATCCCCCGCTTTGCCATTGCTCGGTGAAGCCTTGGCGGCACATTTAAAACGGTTACCCGGTTTATCGAACGGGTTGAGTATAGTGGAACAGTTTTTCCTGCACCGGCTAATAAATGGGAAAGCCCGCTGGTATGACTTATACAGCGTTTTTTGGAACGAGATGCGGATTTACGGTTTCGGGGATTTTCAATTAGATATCTATACGCAGAGGATGATCTTTGCCGACCTGATTGAAAGGGATGACCAAATGTTGGAGATTAAAGCTTTGGGAAGGGAAATGCTTAGAAACGAAGAAAATTATTTGAATTATATCGACTTAGAAAATTGGTGGTTAGGGGGTATTCATTTGCAAGATTCTCCCTGGCGTTATGATGCGGTACACAAAAAAGTCGTCAATATTGCAAAGGCATAAAAAAAGCCGGGGATGCTTGCTATAACTTCCCCGGTTCTTTGTTAACTATTCCAAGTTTCCAACAAGAACCTGATCCAGTTCTTACTCATAATATTATTGATATCTTCCTGTTTATATCCCCTGGTTGTTAAAATTTCAACCAATTTCTGTTCATCTGCAATTGTTTCTAAATCACCGGGACTTTGTTCTTTTCCAAAAGCGCCGTCAAGATCGGAGCCTATGGCCGCATGACGGCTATTTCCGGCCAACTGGCAAATATGATCTATTTGATCGGCAACATGTTGTAAAGATACGCCGGTTGATTCGGGCGTACTTTCCCCGCGAACCCAATTTGGAATTAGCATCCATGCATCGAAAGCCGCACCGATGACAGCGCCCCGCTCTATCAAAACCTTGAATTGTTCGTCGCTGAATTGCCTGTTATGATTCACGATGGTTCTCGAATTATGATGGCTAGCCCAGACAGGACCATTATAAAGATCCATTGCTTCCCAGAAACATTCATCACAAAGATGGGTAGCATCTAATATGATATTGAGACGCTCCATTTCCTGTAATAAAGCCTTGCCCTTCATGCCAAGTTTCCCGCTGGAGTCGGTGCCAAAGGCATATACACCGGGACCGTAATGTGCGGGGCCGATTGCCCTTAAGCCATAGTTATAAGCAGTTTCAACGCAGGAAAGATCATAAAAAGAGTCTGCTCCTTCCAAGCTCAATATAAATCCAACCGGCAGGGTGCTGGTATCTTCCGCCTCTTCCCATAATTTAACATGTGCTAATAATCCATCAGCATCTTTGATTTGGATCATCTCACCTTTATCCTCCATGGCTTTATACCATGCCAGCTGCCCTTGGGTTTGCGCCCAGGCCTGTTCTTGTGAATGCCAGCCGGGTAAAGGATTACCGGGAGCAACATACCGGGCAATCTGCGTAGCAACGCATAGCCCTATCCTCCCGCGGCGCATTGCTGGTAGGCTTACGGTACCCTTGGCCCTGTCCGGTTTATCCGTTAACCCTTCTTCACGTTTGCGAATCTGCGGAACGGTTAAAGTGATATCCCGGTTCCATTCCATCGCATTCATGGAAAGGTCGAGATGTGCATCGAATATTAATGAATGCATCTTGCGTATAGAATTAGATAGTGATTTTTCTTTGTCTTGCTGATATCTGCCAAGCCGCTGCAAACTTCCCATTTTCAATTACGAACGCTTCTTGGTATAAAGCTACTGTTGGGCAAACATGGTATGGAATAGCATATAAAACATCGCCCACTTTCAATGAATTTTGCGTGGCAATGACCATATGTTCCTCGCTTTGGGAAAGCACCTCGTATCGATCCAAGTTGAGAAACTTCACCCTTTTATCAATAGTGTTTTCCGCTGCAACAGCTTTATGACCTAAATCGGTTGTCACTTTGCCCGCTTCGGGAATGGAAATTACGCGGGTTAGCAATACTGCCGCCGGTAAAAAAGGTTGCTCCGGTAAGCCCTTACGGTAACCTTCATCCCATAGTAAGCTCGTGCCGGGACTACAGATTCTTTCCGGGTGCTTGGCGTGAATCGTAAAAGTGGGGGATCCGCCCGCGATTATTTTCGGGGCAGATATTCCGGCTTCAAGAATCGATTCCACTAACTGCATTACCGGGGCGAAATCTTGATCGCAATGAATTTCCCTTTGTTGAATATCTTGTTCCCGGATGTGACCATCGTAAACATGTATACCATCAATAACTAGTCCATCAATAGATTGTAAAGATCGGTATAAATCGAATGCTTTATCTACAGCGATCCCCGTTCTGTGCATGCCATTGTCGATATCCACATAAACGTAAGCATTTAGATCGGCAGCATGAAAAGTCTTACCAAGATCTTTTGCAGCATGTAAATCATCTACTACTGAAGCAAACTTTGTATTGTCAAATGTTTGTACGAGCTGCAATAGTCTTTGAATATTAGGGCCAACCAGTTGGTAAGCCAACAGCACTTCTTCCGCACCTGCCCCGGCTAACATCTCAGCTTCGGCAACCGTTGCACATTTGAACTTGGTAATGCCTTTGTCGATCTGCATCTGCACAATTTCCTGCAATTTATGAGTCTTGACATGGGGCATCAGTCGCAAGGGGGATTCGACCAGCCGGATCATCGCGTTGATATTTTCTTCGACGCGCGCCTTATAAATCAATAATGACGGCGATGTGATCGTGTTTACATCTTGAATTGCATACCACGGTTCCATATTCGGTAAAGTTTATGGTTAATCAGCTAATTCGAAAATCGCTTCAATTTCAACGGGGATATTCTCCGGAAGGGAACCCATACCTACGGCACTTCTTACACCTACCCCGTTTTCCGGTCCCCAAACATTGGCAAATAATTCACTACAGCCGTTAATTACGAATGGGTGCGGCCCAAAATCGGGGGTAGCATTGACCATTCCTAATACTTTTACCACGCGTTTTATCTTATCAAGGGAACCGAGGTTTGTTACCAATGTGGATAAAATGGTGAGACCTACCTGCTGCGCAGCCATTTTCGCTTCTTCCGTATCTATTTCATCTCCTACTTTACCGAAAATCAGCTCCCCGTTGGTTTGAACGGGACCGTGACCTGATACGTATACCAGGTTACCAACGATCAATAAGGGTTTATAAACGCCTTTCGGTGCTGGAGCGGGCGGTAACTGGAGGTTTAGCTGTTCGAAATTTTGTGTCGGTGTCATATGCTGTTTTTTACTACGTTAATCTAATACCATGCAAATTATTATTATCCTATCATATCTAACATGATCTTGCGCATATATTTATTTTATAAAAATATTCATGATCAGTACACATATCAAGCCAACGATGGATACTGTCGTTTCCATAACGGTCCAGGTTTTGAAAGTTTGCTTGATCGATAAATTGAAATATTCTTTGAATAACCAGAATCCACCATCGTTTACATGGCTGAACATTAAACTGCCGGCACCGATCGAAAGAACCATCAACTCCGGGCTAGCGCCAGAATTTACGATCAGCGGACCTAAAATTCCTACAGTTGTTAACCCCGCCACGGTAGCCGAACCTATACACACCCTGATAATCGCGGCAATCATCCAACCCAGTACTAACGGAGGTATCGGTAAATCTACTAACAAGGTAGCCAAGTATTGGTTGACTCCGCCATCTTTCATTACCTGCATGAAAACACCGGAACCGGCAATTATCAATAATACCGGCGCTATGCTTTTAATCGATTCTTCCAGTACTTTCATGACTTGGCTCGTACTTTGCCCGCGGCGGATGCCCAGGAAGTAGATGGCAACAAGTAGTGAAATGAGCATGGCTAAATTGGGTTCACCGATGAACTCATTTACGGTAGCCCAAATAGAACCGGCTGGTAAGTAAGGCTTGATCAAAGTAGTTACCGCGAGTAAAATTAAGGGCATCAAACCTGTAGCCAAGCTGATTCCTAAGGGGGGTAACTCGATAGCAGGACGAAGTTGAATATTTAGCAAATTCCCGGATGGATTCACCTGGATTTTTTTTAATGTCTTTCCAAACATAGGTCCGGCAAGGGTGATGGTCGGGATTGCGATGAGTAAGCCGTAAACCAAAGTTTTGCCTATATCGGCATTTAATTGTGCCGCGATTGCCGTGGGTGAAGGATGCGGCGGCAAGAAACCATGTGCCGTACTAAGTGCAGCAATCATGGGGATACCTATATAAAGTAATGGGAGCCGCGTCGTGATACCGGCGGCAAAGATCAGTGGAACCACCACCACGAAACCCGCGGTATAAAACATCGGGATGCCTACTAATAAGCCCGCAAAGGCCATCGCCCATTGAATATTATTAATCCCGAATAGTTTGATCATCGATTGGGTGATCTGTTGAGCAGCGCCGCTGTCTGCTACTAATTTTCCTAGCATAGCGCCGAAACCTAAGATCATGACTAGGCTTCCCAACGTATTACCGATCCCGGTTTGCAAAGACTGGCTAATAGCCGCAGTATCTAGGCCACAAGCAAAGCCTAACAGTATACTTACGATGATGAATGATAGGAAGGTGTCAAATTTGAACCAAATAATCATTAGGATGAGCAACAGGATAGCGCCTAAAACTGGTATTATAAGTGGCATGGAATTTATAAAGTAATTGGTGATTATTAAAGATAATAGCTTAGTATTGATAATACAAATCTTATCTAGCTGCATCGAGATGCCCGGGAGCGAAAAGTATCATCGGGAAAAATAATTGTATCTTACCGGGCGTTTTATGAATTATATGAATTAATTGAATAGGTATTTCGAGTTGTAGCCTATGATTACAGTAAACAGTAGATCTATGAAAGGAATATTACGTTATGTTTTGCCAACTCTATGCTTGTGTTGGATATTCTTCGCTTGCAATCAGCAAGGTGATAAAAAAACGAGCGATTCAACTGATGTAGTAAATGATGAACAACCTAGCAAGGTTGCTGCACCCAAGTTAGGGGCAGTTCCCATCGTCACAGAACATATCGATGGTCCTGCTAATATCCGCGATGCAGTAAACGGTGAAATTATCTTCACCCTGGATGATGATGTGAAAGTAACCGCTACAGATACCCATAACGGATGGTGCCAGGTAGGTTTGCAAGTCTCCATCACGATCGATGAGGCCGCGAGTATGATGATTGCCAAGGGGACGGACCTGAGAATTGGAACAGAGGTAATTGGTAAAGCAATTAACGATATCGATTTATACTCGATCTCTAATGGTACGGCTGAAATCGTTGGCTTTACGAAAGATCAGAACATTAAGCCTAACACGATCGCGGAGAATATCCTGGCAAAATTTATCAACGCTAAGAAAGGGGAGCCTATTACATATGCGTATTTGTCGCCCTTTATCCAATCTTTCAACCTTGTAGAAGGCATGCTGACGGACAGTACTTACAAAACTTACGAAATGTATGAGGATTGGATCAACGATCCATCCCCGGGTTATAGGATCTTGCTTGTATTTAAAGAGCAACAATTGATCGGTATCGTGCATACCCGCTTCCTCAGTCTAAACCAGGTAAAAGATGAAACCTTGGAACTTGGGTACGGATTCGCTCCCATTGATACCAGTGATAGGGTATTATTAGATAAGTTTAAAGATAAGTTCAACGATTTTATTATCTCTGTAGACTAAGCTTTACGGAATATATATCATAAAAAGGGTCGCGGTTACAATAGGATGTACCGCGACCCTTTTTTATTTCAGGTTCATTATTTATTCTTCATCTGCCGGCGCTGCTTTCAGCTCTTCGATTACTTTTTGAAGATGAGCTGCCTGTGCTTTAAAAGCCGCCGCGTTATCGGCATCTTTAGCTGCATCGGATTGTTTTTTGGACACGATCGGTTGCAACATGCCAACCAGGTAACGGTTCAAATTAGGATTATGGAATTGATCTGCCATAGCCTTGATTTGGTCTACACCCTTGTTAAACATTTGCACATCTTTCATGTTTCTCAACATGCCGATGTATTGTACGCCCATATTGAATTTATCTTGGCCACTGGCCTGGTCAAATGCATCCGCGAAGAACTGGATATCATTATCCGCACCTTTTTTAACATATACGTTGGCAATCGCAATAGCCAATCCGCCTTTAGCGCCTTTTTCATTTTTCTTCGCTACCGCGTATGCTTTGTCGATATCTATATCTGCCAAGGCATTGATAGCTGCGCCCATTACTTGGTAAGAACGATCAGCAGTTGCTTTTTCAAGTAATGCAAGATCTTGAGCATCTTTCAACTTACCCAATTGCTTAATGGCAGAAGCACGAACTAGTGATGAAGGATCGTTGCTTGCTAATGATCTCAATTTGCTAACCGTGGCCTCTTTCACGGTAGGGTTATCTAATTTTAAACCTTCCACTACGATGTTCCGGATAATAAAAAATTTATCATTCAAGGCGCCTGTTAAAGCTTTCAGTGCAGCGGGATCATTCGCTTGTTGCTTCAATAAGATTTCTACGGATTCCCTGCGATCTAAATATTCAGGAGCGTTTTGCAACTGGAAAATATAAGTACTTAAGTCGCGGTGATCTACCTTTTTTGCCAACAATACTTTTTCTGCATCAACATTTACGAA
This sequence comes from Chitinophaga caeni, assembly GCF_002557795.1. Classification (NCBI taxonomy): domain Bacteria; kingdom Pseudomonadati; phylum Bacteroidota; class Chitinophagia; order Chitinophagales; family Chitinophagaceae; genus Chitinophaga; species Chitinophaga caeni. The sequence goes on from NZ_CP023777.1 coordinate 2,040,879, forward strand.
GTCGGGTTTCGTATTGTATGCCAATGTAAATGTATCGATCTTATGCGTGATCGTCACTTTATGGCGGCTTTTTTTACTTCCCTCGTATACATCGATGGCCATTGGTAGCGTGTAAACTTTATCGGCATTTTGGGTTTGTTTCACGATTACTTGTACGTTCTTGGCGGCATCATTATAGAAATAATTGATGTCCAGGGTAGGGTAACCCCCGCTGTAGTACCATTCGTTGAAGAACCAATTCATATCTCTCCCGGTAACTTCCTCTACGGCTAAGCGCCATTGGTGCGCTTCCCCGTTTTTGAAAGCATTTGTTTTCAAATAGAGATTCATCGATTTAAAGAATGCTTCATCACCGATGGCATTGCGTAACATATTCAGGATACGGCCACCTTTCTGGTAAGTCACGGCATCGAATACATCTTCTTTATTATGGTAATGGAATCTTACCAGGTGTAAACCCGGTTTATAATTTTCGGAATTCATATAGGCCTGCATCGAGTTGTAATGATGATCATCGGCCATATCTTTCCCGAATTTATGCTCGAACCAAAGGTATTCACTGTAATCCGCGAATGATTCATTCACGGTAAGGTTGCTCCAGGATTCCGCTGTTACATAGTCCCCGAACCAATGGTGAAATAACTCGTGGGCAATTACAGACTCGCCCAACATACTATGATCATCCAATAATTCACGGTCCGTCTTTTGCAAGAATTCGCCATGCAGGGTAGCTGTCGTATTCTCCATGGCTCCCGAAACGTAATCCCTACCCGTGATTTGGGAATATTTTACCCAGGGGTAATCAACACCGGTGATTTTAGAATAGAATGTCAACATTTCCGGCGTATTCCCGAAAATTGTTTTGGCATATGGGGCATATTCTTTTTCCACGTAATAATTCACCTCTTTCCCTCGCCATTTATCTTTGATGATCGCGTAATCGCCCACTGCCATCATAAATAAATACGGGGAGTGGGGTAGATCCATTTTCCATGTATCGGTGCGGGTACCGTCGTTGTTTTTCTTTTGTTTAACGAGGGCGCCGTTTGACAAGGTTACGTATTTGTCTGGCACGGTCATACTGATCTCCTCGGTAGTTTTTTGATTTGGCCGGTCAATCGTCGGGAACCATGCTGAAGATGCTTCCGTTTCACCTTGTGTCCAGATCTGGGTAGGTTTCTTAGGGTCTTTCCCATCCGGGTTAATGAAATACAAGCCTTTCGCATCATTGATCGCTGCGCTACCTTCCACTTTCAGCTCATCCGGCTTGGCAACATAATCAATATAAACTGTATAAGTTTCGGAGTTGCCATAGGTTTTATCCAGGGCAATGTCCAATACCCATCCGTCGTATTTATACTTTAAGGGGCTCATTTTACCCGCTTTAACTAAAGATACCTTGTTGATATCCATACCCTTCGCATCTAAAGACAGGGAGTCTGTTGCATAGAAGTGAGGTTTGAGGGTAATCCAGGCCTTCCCGTATAAATATCTTTTCGCGTAGTCGAAACGAACATCTAATTTGGTGTTAACAAGGTCATTGATTTTTGTTGCAGAGGCCCTGTAAATTTCTAGGGCAGGGTCTTTTTCAGCTTGGGTCTGCGCCAGGGCATGATTTGGCAATAGGCTGGCTCCCGCCATGGTAGCGGATAGCAACAAACCCCATATTTTTTTACTGGGTAATTGGTTCATGTAAATTATTTTAAATCAAAAATACATTTCCCCGTTGCCGGGAAACTTCAAATTTAAACAAATGGAGGAAAATGATCGCAAGCGGTTAAAATTGTTATTTTTGTGAACACAGCAATAACAGTAGCCATGATAAAAGCAACAATAGCAGGACAAGCTCCTTTCGAGATTTCATTTCCTACAGCGGGGAGCGGGGATAATGCTTTAGCGGTTTCCGTAGGTGATGAACAATTGTCTTGGGATGCTAAGCCTTTGCCCGGCGGTGGATTTAGCATAATTTTAAATAATAAAAGCTACCTGGCGCAAGTCTTGAAGGTAGATCGTGCCGCTAAAATCGCAACGGTTGCTGTAAATGGCTCCCATTTTGAAGTAGCTATAGAGGAGCCGATGGATCGGCTGCTTACAGCCATGGGGATTAAAAACGCTTCCGCGAATAAAGTAAACGATATCAAGGCGCCGATGCCTGGCCTTGTACTGCAAGTATTGGTTAGCCCGGGCCAAGCCATCAAAAAAGGGGACCCTGTACTAGTTTTAGAGGCTATGAAAATGGAGAATGTTTTCAAGGCTCCCACGGATGCCGTTGTTAAAGAAGTGAAGGTTAGCCCGAAAAAGGCAGTAGAAAAAGGTGAGGTGTTGGTAGTACTGGAATAATATTTGCTTCTTCTCCGCTTACAAGTACCTTTTAGGATTATTATTATGCATTTATACTGGAAAAAATTATCATATCTTTTATTGTGCTGCCTTTTCAGCGCAAGTTTGATGGCGCAAGATCCTTCATATTATGTTTATATACAAAGTGAGCATAACCAGCCATTTTATGTAAAATATAATGGCAAGGTGTTGAGCTCATCCGTAAAAGGATATTTAATTATCTCCCAATTGCCGCAAGGAGATATGCCTATTACGATTGGTTTCCCGAAGAATGAACTTCCAGAGGAATCTTTTACCATCCGTGTAAACGGTAGAAGGGATCGCGGCTACTTACTCAAAAGTAATAATGGTAAAAGCTTTGCCCTGTACGATCTACAAACATTCGCTATGTTAAAAGCAAAAGGAATGGATGGAGAGGATGACAATACCGGGCTTGCTCAAAATGAAAATGAACAGACAAATGATCTTTCCAGTGAAAGTGGGGAAGTGAATAATGTCGAAGAAGTGAGCGCCGTGACTGTGGCAGGAAAAGAAGAAAAACTTACTCCCCCCCTCACGGCAGAAAAATTATCATCCCAAACGGCATCAAGCTCCAAAAATGCTTTCGCTGCTGCCTTAGACAAAGTTATTAGCGACGATAGGCCGGATGATATTTATGAAGAAGCCGCTGCGAGCGTAGATACCATTGTAAATAAAAAAATTAGCAAGACAAGAACTCCTAAGAAAGCGAGAGCGCCTTTGACAGAAGAAGAAAAGGCCATACTAGCCGGTGTTATGGCGGATGAAAAGCTGGCTGCAGACAAGGAAGCTGCCCAAGCTGCCGAGGAAGCCGCCAAAATTGCTGCCGAAGATGCTTGGAAAGAAGTTAACGGTAAAGGGGAACTTCCCGAAAATAATTCTAAAGCCAAGATAGAAGAAGGGGGGATGTTCCTCGCGGAAGAAGCCGCCAGCCCTAAGGCTACTTATTCAACCGGCGACAAGGAAAAACCCGGCAAGAAATCCAAGAAGAAGAAAAATACCTCGGAGCCTGATTTCATTGACTTCGGTGATGTAAATGCCGGAGCTGGCAGCACAACTCCCCTCACTTCGGGCAGTGAGAGCGAATCTAAACCTTCAAAAAAGGAAAAGCGCCAAATGAAAAACGCTGAGGAAGCTGCGGCCATAACGGAGCCTGTGTTCCAGGATGAAACTGGAGAAGATAGCAAAAAAACAAGGAAAGAAGAGCGCGAAGCCCGCAAGGCTGATGCCAAGAAAGCTGCCGGTGAGAAAGATGATTCCGGCGTTAAAATGATAAATTCCGATTGCGGTGAATTGTTATCGGTGGAAGATTTTAGGAAATTGATCCGCAAGATGTCCGGGGCTAAAGATGAAGAGGGGATGATTGATGTGTTTAGAAAATCTACCCGCAAGGTTTGTCTTTCTTCCGAACAGGTACGTACCTTGGTGCAATTATTCGAAACAGATCAATACCGTTACCGCCTAATGGATACCGCTTACGCACGTACTTTCGATTCCGATAATTTTGGCCGGTTGGTTAACTTACTCCAGGATGAATATTATATCGGCAGGTTTAAAGCGCTGACCCGTAAACATTAATCAAATAACTATATTTATATATCATGAGGCTAACCGTAACCGCGGTTAGCCTCATGATTTTATATCGAGACAAAACTTTATGTAATTTCGCGCTCTATGGCTCGGTATTTTATAGAAGTAGCTTACATGGGTGGGCGTTATAGTGGGTTTCAAATCCAGGACAATGGTAGTTCTGTCCAGGGGGAA